>DATGQY010000073.1:0-31890 GCA_035303925.1 Marinobacter sp.
CATGGTCTATCTTTCCTGCTGACAGCCCGGCAACATCGTGGCCGGTAATAGGTAAGTGAAAAGTGGCGAGAGTATAGCATTCCGACCCGGGTTAAGGAGACACCCCTGAAACCAGACAAAGGCATGAGCAAACGGGACACCGCCAGCTTCTACGTACCCGATCTGTGCCGGGTACGTGCGGTATTCATGCTGCTGATCACCAGCGAGCTTCTGGTGCTGGTGCTGGCCATCGTGCAGGCCGAGCGTAGCTGGATTGACTGGAACTACTTCGGCCTGCTGTCGCTCTTTGTGCAATGGACCACGCTGACCAGCGCCGCCCTGATCTGCCTGCTAAGGCCCTGGCTGGCACGCCGGAGTGTTGCCCATGCCACCCTGACCATCATCGGCATTGTGCTGATGGATGTCCTGGCCTTCAGCCTGTTCGCAGACAGCGTACTGCATCCTGAACCCGGGATAGCGCTGTGGCAGAGCATCGCCAAAAAGCTGTTGCTGGCGTTGTTGATCTCGCTGATGGTGCTGCGATACTTCTACCTCCAGCATCAGTGGCAACAGCAGCGAGAAGCGGAAATGCAGGCACGACTGACCTCACTGCAGGCCAGAATCCAGCCGCACTTTCTGTTCAACAGCATGAACACCATTGCCAGCCTGATCGCCAGCAATCCGGAGCAGGCCGAAGACGCGGTTCTGGATCTTTCCGAACTGTTCCGCGCCAGCCTGCGCACCGATGACCAGCTGGTCCCCCTCAAGCGGGAGCTGGACCTGTGCCATCGCTATCTGGCTATTGAGGCGCTGCGGCTCGGAGAACGCCTGGCGCTGCAGTGGGATATACAACCCGGTCTGGATCAGCAGGCAATTCCCCCGCTGACCCTGCAGCCCCTGGTGGAGAACGCTATCTATCACGGCATTCAACCCCGGCCAGAGGGCGGTACCGTGCGCATTGAAGCCTACGCCAAAGCGAATTTTGTGTATCTGGTGGTGCAGAATCCCAAACCAGACACGACCGAACGGCAGCACCACGGCAACCAGGTAGCACTTGCCAATACCCGCGCCAGGCTACAGGCGCTGTTCGGCGAGCCCGCGGTCCTCAAGCAAAGCCAGCAGAACGACACCTACACCGTGACGCTCCGCCTGCCGCGCCGCACGGTCAGCCACCTCAGCCAACCCAAAAGTCACTGAACAGGGTCACCATGAGCACAGAGCCACAGCGTATCCTGATTGCCGACGACGAACCTCTGGCCCGGCAACGAATCCAGCGGCTACTGGAGACAATGCCGGAGTACCAGGTTTGCGGGGAAGCCTCGGACGGCAACGACGCCCTCCAAAAGGTCGCCGAACTGGAACCCGACATTGTTTTACTGGATATCCGCATGCCGGGCATGGACGGCATGGAGGCGGCAGAAAAGCTGAGCCAATTGAAGAATCCACCGGCTGTTATTTTCTGTACCGCCTATGATCACTACGCCATTCAGGCCTTCGAGGTTCGAGCCATCGCCTACCTGCTGAAGCCGGTGCGCAGGGAAGCCCTGACCGATGCCCTGGCGCGCGCGGGCAAGATCAACCGGGTACAACTCCAGGCTCTGACCCGCGAGGCAGACACCGGCAGCGGACAACTGGCGGTACGCACACACCGGGGCACAGAACTCATCGATCTGACCGACATTCACTACTGTGAGGCCGACCAGAAATACGTAACCCTGCACCACACCCGAGGCGAGACCGTGTGTGATTACACCCTCAAGGAGCTGGAACAGGCTTACCCCGAACACCTGCTGCGAATTCACCGGCACACGCTGGTGGGCGCTCGCTTTATTCAGGCACTGCGCCGCAGTCCTGACGGCCAGAGCTTTCTTGAACTCAGAGAACTGCCCGGCCCCCTAGCCGTCAGTCGCCGACACGCCAGCCATGTGCGTCAGTGGCTGCAGGAACATCAGCCCTCCCCCTGACGGGGTACAGAAGAGGTACAAAACGGCCTCTCGCGGGACTTTTTTTCTGTCACAAGGTAACCTTGGGGCACATTTTTCCGAACGACAGTGAGTGCCATGTCCAAACGTATCCTTCGCATCGCAACCCGCAGCAGTGCCCTGGCATTGTGGCAGGCAGAATTTATCAAGTCCGAGCTGGAACGGCTTCACAGCCATATCACCGTCGAGCTGATCAAAATCAAAACTCAGGGCGACAAGATCCTGGACGTTCCTCTGGCCAAGATTGGCGGCAAGGGGCTGTTCGTCAAGGAGCTGGAAGAAGCCATGCTCGACGGCCGTGCAGATCTGGCTGTTCATTCCATGAAAGACGTACCCATGGAATTCCCGGAAGGCCTTGGCCTGGTTGCCATCTGCGAACGGGAAGACCCGACCGATGCCTTCGTAAGCAACCAGTACGACAACCTCGACCAGTTGCCACAGGGCGCAGTGGTTGGCACCTCAAGTCTTCGCCGTGAAACCCAGCTTCGGTCCAATCGGCCAGACCTCGAAATCAAAATGCTGCGCGGGAACGTCAATACCCGCCTGGCCAAACTGGACGCCGGCGAGTACGACGCCATTGTGCTGGCCAGTTCAGGTCTCAAACGCCTGGGCTTCCACGACCGAATCCGCTATTGCATGCCCGATACCCTGTCGCTGCCCGCCGTTGGCCAGGGTGCCCTGGGCATCGAATGCCGTGTTGCCGACAGCGAACTGCTGAAGTTACTGGAGCCGCTGAATCACGCTGACACCGCCGACCGGGTCAAGGCCGAGCGTGCACTGAACCGGCGTCTGGAAGGCGGTTGCCAGGTCCCCATTGCGGCTTACGCTCTGCTCGAAGACAACGACACCACAGTGTGGCTACGCGGCCTGGTCGGCGCGGTTAATGGCAGCCAGATTTTCCGCGTTGAGGGTCGCGCACCCAGAGCCGAAGGTGAACGTCTGGGCCGGGAGCTGGCAGAACAACTGTTGGCCATGGGCGCCGACAAGGTACTGGCTGAAATCTATGGCCATACCCCGACCTGAAGGCCAGCTGCCTTTGCCGGGACTTAAAGGTCGCCGGATATTGATCTGCCGGCCGGAACCCGAGGCTTCGCGCCTTGCCACGGCGTTCCGGGCAGCGGGCGCAGAGTGCCGGACGATGCCTCTGCTGGCACGGGAACCGCTTCCCGAAACCCCTGAAAGACGAACCGTGCTGCAGGAACTGGATAACTTTCAGCACGTGATTGCGGTCAGTCCTTTTGCTGCACGTTTGTTGCTGGATGAGATAGACCACTGGTGGCCTCAGATTCCCGTGGGCATCCAGTGGTACGGTGTCGGTTCCGGCACGGCAGCCATTTTTATCAGCCACGGACTCAGGCCGCAGCAGCCCGAACAGGGCTGGACCAGCGAAGCCTTGTTGGCCCTGCCCTCTCTGCAGCACCTGTCAGGTGACAAGGTATTGTTGGCCCGTGGTGACCACGGTCGAGAGCTCATTCGCCAGACCCTTGAACAACGAGGTGCCCGGGTGACGGTTCTGCCCCTGTACCGGCGCACCCAGCCGTACTATCCTCCAGAACAGGTGAGGGAGATTTTTGACAGTTTCCAGCCAGAGGTGATGATTGCGCTTTCCGGCGAAACCCTGAACAATCTCAACGACACAGCACCCGGTTATCGTCAGAGTCTGAACAACGCATTAGTGGTGGTGCCGGCTGAACGTATAGCGAAACAAGCCCGGTCTGACGGCTACGAGAACCTTCTTGTTCCCGACGGTCTGGACGATCAGAGCCTGGTGGCCAGCGTGGCTTCAAGGCTGTCGGCGGAAGCCGGTAACAACGGATAACCCAGTAAGGATGCCCGTGACTGAAACAACAAAACACTTACCCGCCCCGGTGGAGCCGGCAACATCCCCCAAGCCACGCCTTTGGCCGCTCTGGGTTGTCGCTGTCATTGCCCTGATTCTGGTTCTTGCTCTGGCTGCCTGGAACTGGCAGCAATGGCACGCCCAAAACGCAAGCATCCAGGCTATTGAGGACCTCAGACAGGATACAGCGCAACTCGAAAACCTCTATGGCAGCCGTGGTGGCGAGCAAAATCAGCGGCTTCAGGCTCTGGAAAACAAGCTGTCCGAGCAGCGCGAGCTAATCGCCACCCAGCAAAGGCAGATTGATCACACCGCCCGGGAGCTTCTGGAAGCCGGCAACCGCACACGCACCGACTGGCTTCTCGCCGAGGCCGAATACCTCCTGCGGGTTGGTAACCAGCGCCTGATGATTGAAAAAGACATTCGCGGGGCACTCTCGGCACTGGAGTCCGCCGATGAAGTCCTGGCAGAGTCTGACGATATTGGTGTCTACCCGGTCCGGCAGCAACTGGCCAAGGAAATTCTGTCACTCCGGAGTATTCAGGGCGTTGACCGCACCGGGCTCTACCTCAAACTGGAAGCTGCCATTGCCAGCATCCATGAGCTGACTGACCAGGCTCTGGTTCACGACCAGGCCCCGGGTTTCAATATGGCCCAGAACCCGGACGCGCCGGAAGACGGCAGCAACATGTTCACCCGGGGCTGGAATCGATTTGTCGCAACGCTGAAAGAAGTAGTTGTGGTGAGGCGAATGGACGCACCGGTCAAACCGCTGCTCTCGCCCGATCAAAGCGCCTGGGCCCGACTGAATCTACAACTGATGCTGGAAGAAGCCGAGATGGCCGTGCTTCGGGGCAACCAGCCACTGTACGAACGTGCGCTGAACAAGGCGAAAAAGACGGTGAGTGAATGGTACGACGCCAGCAACCCCGCTATCCGGGGCGTAACCGATACCCTGAATGAGCTTTCCGGCAACAACGTCGACCCCGAACTGCCCGACATCAGCCAGTCCCTCAGCCTGCTGAAGGAACGCCTGGCGGGCCGCCTGGCAACCGAGAGCGAACCAGCAACAGGCACCAGCGAGGGCAATGACTCATGATTCGCCTGCTGCTGATAATTCTGGTCGCCTTGCTGATTGGCACAGCACTGTCTCTGGGCCTGACTTACGATCTCGGCTACATCCGCATCAGCCTGGGCAATTATCTGATTGAAACCAACTTCTGGGTCGGGCTGGCATTGCTCGTCGCACTGGTCGCCTTGAGTATCATGGTGATCAACACCATCAGACGCTTCCGTCACGGCACCGGCCTGGTCGCAAGCTGGGTAGCCCGGGGCAATGAACGTCGCGCCAGGCGCCGCACCACTCAGGGCCTGCTTTCGCTCGCTGAGGGCAACTGGCCCAGGGCAAGGAAGTTGCTGTCCAACTCTGCCAGCCATGCCGACACCCCGCTGATCAACTATCTGGCCGCCGCTCAGGCCGCGTTTGAATCCGGCGACCACGAGGGCGTGGACGATCTGCTACGCAAAGCCTTCGAAAGCACACCCGGCTCCAGCCTGGCCGTTGGCCTGACCCAGGCCCAGCTGCAGCTGGCGGGTAACCGCCTGGAACAGGCGTTGGCGACACTGCTCAGGCTGCGGAAGGAGTCCCCACATCACCCTTTTGTTCTGAAGCTGCTGAAAAACACTTACCTGCGACTGGAAGACTGGCGCGAGCTCTCGAAACTGATACCGGAGCTGCGCAAGCGCAATGTGCTGTCTGAAAAAGAGTTGGATGATCTTGAACGCCAGGTGTGGCATAACTTGCTGGAGCGAGCGGCGGGAGACTGTGAACGGCAGCTCAAGAGCAATCCCGACGCATCGCTCGAACCCTTGACTCGCCTGTGGGATGAGCTGCCTCGATTCGTGCGCAAGGACGAATACACCATTCGCGATTACGCGCGCCTTCTGGCCCGGCTGGGTGACGAAGCACAGGCAGAGACCTTGCTGAGAAAAGTACTCCGAAATCACTGGAGCGATGAGCTGATCAACCTCTACGGACGGCTGAAAGGCCATCAGCCCGAGGAGCAACTGCTGGTCGCCGAACAATGGGTGAAAGACCGCCCCAACAACCCGGAACTGCTCTTGGCGCTGGGCCGCCTGTGCTTGCGCAACGAACTATGGGGCAAGGCCAGGGAGTACTTTGAAACAAGCCTGAAGCTCAAGCGCAGCCGCGAAACCCTGGCGGAGCTGAGCCGACTGAACGCCCACATGGGGCATGAAGAAACCAGCGTTAAACTGATCATGCAGGGTCTTGAAGCGGACAACGGCCTGCCCGAACTGCCCATGCCCAAGGCCTGAGAACTCAGGCCCTTGGGGCATACTCCAGAACGTCAGAGAAAAACGCGCCTTCGGGAAGGCCTTCTTCAAGTAACGCATCCATCAGGGTGTACACCATGGTCGGCGAGCCACTGGCGTGAACTTCCACATTGCTCCAGTCCATGCCTGAGGCCAGAACCGCCCTCACCAACTGGTCATGGTGGCCACCCCAATCGTTATCCTCGTCATCGCCGACCACCGGCACAAAGGTAAACGCGTCCCACCCGTCGTGCCATTGCTGGGCCAGGGTACGAAGGTACATATCCTCGTGCTTACGCACACCCCAGAACAGCTTGACGCTGTGATTGAAACGGGTTTCCTTCAGATACTCCACCAGACTTTTCATTTGCGCAAAGCCTGTGCCCGCAGCCACCAGTACCAGCGGCTTTTCGGGGGCTGCCGCGAGGCACGCCTTGCCGTGGGGCAATTCCACCGTGACATCCTGACCAGAGGTCAGCGCATCAATCACTTTCTGCGCCGATACCCAATCCGGAGAAGCCTGAATGTGCAACTCGATATGGTCCTCCGCCGGACTGCTGGCGATGGAGAAATAACAGGGATCGGCATCCGGCAGCAGTACTGACAGGTATTGCCCGGCATGGAAAGCCACGTCACGGCGCCGGGGCAACTGCAATTCCACCCGATACACGTCGTGACTGATGGAACGGACGTCCACCACTTTCGCCTGATACTTACGGGGCTGATACTTTCCTGTTGCCATAACGGCAGGTATCTCCAGTTCTAGATCGGAAAGCGCCTGAGTCCGACACATCATCAGGGGCTCTCCGGTTGGTATGAGTTGCTGGTTTCGGGTATTCAGCGCTTGCCCGCACATCAATCGGGCTTCACAGATTTCACACACGCCGTTGCGACAGGCTGCCGGCACACGGATACCTGCCGCAGTAGCCGCGGACAGCAGATCATCATCGATTGCGACCTCGTAGCTCAGTCCTGCCGGAAGCAGGCTAACCCGATGCAAAACGCTAACCCCTTACTCTGGGGTCTTGCCGGGAATTTCAATCCCCAGGCTGCCCCAGATTTCGTCCACCCGCTGTCGCACTTCGTCAGTCATAGTGATCGCAGTACCCCACTCCCTATCCGTCTCGCCTGGCCACTTATTGGTGGCGTCCAGCCCCATTTTCGAGCCCAGGCCAGAAACGGGTGAAGCGAAATCCAGATAATCGATGGGGGTATTTTCCACCAGCGTCGTGTCCCTGGCTGGATCCATCCGGGTAGTCATGGCCCAGATCACGTCTTCCCAGCTGCGGGCGTTCACATCGTCATCGGTGACGATCACGAACTTGGTGTACATGAACTGTCGCAGGAACGACCATACGCCCATCATCACCCGTTTGGCATGGCCGGGGTACTGCTTTTTCATGGTGACGATGGCAAGCCGGTAGGAGCATCCTTCCGGCGGCAAATAGAAATCCACAATCTCCGGAAACTGCTTCTGCAGTATCGGGATAAACACCTCGTTAAGGGCCACCCCGAGCACCGCTGGCTCATCCGGCGGCCGGCCGGTGTAGGTACTGTGATAGATCGGGTCTTTACGGTGTGTGATGCGCTCAACAGTAAACACCGGGAACTCATCCACTTCGTTGTAGTAGCCGGTATGGTCACCGAAGGGACCCTCCGGAGCCATGTCATCCGGGTAGATAAAACCTTCCAGCACAATTTCGGCGCTCGCAGGCACCTGCAAATCACTCAGGCCAGCTTTCACCAGCTCGGTGCGGGCACCACGCAGCAGGCCGGCAAAAGCGTATTCCGACAGACTGTCCGGCACCGGGGTCACCGCACCAAGAATGGTGGCCGGATCAGCGCCCAGAGCCACAGCAACAGGATAGGGCTTGTCAGGATTGGCCTTACGGAACTCCTGATAATCCAGAGCACCGCCACGGTGGCTCAGCCAGCGCATGATTAATCGGTTACGGCCGATGACCTGCTGCCGGTAGATGCCCAGGTTCTGCCGTTCTTTATTGGGGCCACGGGTGATCACCAGGGGCCAGGTCACCAGCGGGCCGGCGTCCCCGGGCCAACAGTGCTGAACCGGGATCTGATACAGATCGACCTGATCTTTTTCGATCACGACGTCCTGGCAGGGTGCGGAGCGGAGCACTTTCGGGCTCATGCGCATCACCTGTTTGAAGATCGGAAGTTTGTCCAGCGCGTCCTTGAAGCCTTTGGGGGGATCGGGCTCTTTGAGGAAGGCCAGGAGCTTGCCAACTTCACGCAGTGCCGCGACATCATCTTGCCCCATACCCAGAGCCACCCGTCTGGGCGTACCAAACAGGTTGGCCAGCACGGGCATGTCATAGCCTTTCGGGTTTTCAAACAACAACGCTGGCCCACCGGCCCGCAGAGTGCGGTCGCAGATTTCGGTCATTTCCAGGTGAGGGTCGACTTCTACACTGATGCGTTTGAGCTCGCCCAGCTTTTCCAGCTGGTCGATGAAGTCTCTGAGGTCGTTGTATTTCATGCTGTGCTCCGTCTCTGGTCTACGGTACTACGGAGTTCGGGTGGTTCTGGACTGCCTCTTGGCATTGGTCAGCCCTGGCTCTGGAGTTAGAACGAGGCTGGGAGAGGGGGCCAGAACGGAAAACGTGGTTTCCCTGATTGTTTTGGCCCCCTCTCCCAGCCTCGTTCTTTAAACCTGGGTGCTGACAGCCCTTCAAAATCAGCGCGCGCAAATACTCTGGACGGCGTTGTCGGGGGCTTCCTCCGGAGACCGTGTCTTGCCTGGGATGGCAAGACCGAGCCCCCAGGGATGGGTTCACGGCGTGTCTCCGGAGGAAGCCCCCGACAACGCCCGCCCCCGAAAGTCAGAAGCGCATATAAACCAATATCAACGACGCTTCATGGACTGGAAGAATTCATCGTTGGTCTTGGTGTCCCGCAGCTTGTCCAGCAGGAATTCCAGTGACGCAGTGTCGTCGTCCATGGAGTGCAACAGCTTACGCAGAATCCACACACGCTGGATGTCCGCTTCGGTCATCAGCAGGTCTTCACGGCGAGTACCGGAACGACGGATGTTGATGGCCGGATAGACGCGCTTCTCAGCGATCTTGCGGTCCAGATGGATTTCCATGTTACCCGTGCCCTTGAACTCCTCGTAGATCACTTCATCCATCTTGGAACCGGTATCAACCAGCGCCGTGGCCAGGATGGTCAGGCTTCCGCCTTCCTCTACGTTACGGGCTGCACCGAAGAAACGCTTAGGCTTCTCCAGAGCGTGGGCATCCACACCACCGGTGAGCACTTTACCGGAGGACGGGATTACGGTGTTGTAGGCACGAGCCAGACGGGTGATGGAGTCCAGCAGGATGATGACATCCTTCTTGTGCTCGACCAGACGCTTGGCCTTTTCAATCACCATGTCCGCCACCTGAACGTGACGGGCCGGCGGCTCATCAAAGGTGGAAGCGATGACTTCACCGCGCACGGTGCGCTGCATCTCGGTCACTTCCTCCGGGCGCTCATCGATCAGCAGTACGATCAAATGACATTCCGGGTTGTTACGGACGATGGACTGGGCGATGCCCTGCATCAGCAAGGTTTTACCCGCTTTGGGCGGCGATACAATCAAACCGCGCTGGCCCTTGCCGATCGGTGATACCAGATCGAGCACCCGCGAGGTCAAATCTTCGGTGCTGCCGTTACCCGCTTCGAGCACCAGGCGCTCATCCGGGAACAGCGGAGTCAGGTTTTCAAACAGAATCTTGTTACGGGCGTTGTCCGGTTTGTCGAAGTTAATCTCGTTAACTTTCAACAGAGCAAAGTAACGCTCACCGTCTTTGGGTGGCCGGATCTTGCCTGAGACGGTGTCACCCGTGCGCAGGTTGAAACGACGGATCTGGCTGGGGGACACATAGATGTCATCAGGGCCCGCCAGGTATGAGGCATCGGCAGAGCGAAGGAAGCCGAAACCGTCCTGCAGAATCTCCAGTACACCATCACCGTAAATATCTTCGCCGCTCTTGGCGTGTTTCTTCAGGATGCTGAAGATCACATCTTGCTTGCGCGAACGGGCGAGGTTCTCGAGGCCCATTTCTTGCGCGATTTCGAGCAATTCGGGCACAGATTTCTGCTTGAGTTCAGTAAGGTTCATAATTTGTAGGATTTATCAGGAATGGAAGTAAACGACGGTTGAAATGACAGGGATGCCCCTGAACGCGTTGATCAAAAAAAGTTGAAACAAGGTGCTGGCAGATGGAGCAACCGGTGCAGATGGAAGCCGGATATGTTTGCTGAAGCCAGAGAGTGGGAACAACTGTTCGCCGGGCAGTCCGCATAATCGACCACCTTGAAGGCGCATGTCAAGCCCCCTGTCCAAAATTAAGCCAACCCATGACCCCGATCATGACTTTTTGGCGTCAGGAGACTTCTGTATGGTCTGCCCTACTTCCCATCAGCGCCGTGGATACGGATACTGGACCTATAACTTTCATCTGCACCATCCGGAGCCTTGCCATGAGCAGTCATACTACCGGCGAACTCAAGCCACTGAACATCGCCATACTGACGGTTTCTGACACACGCACAGCCGACCAGGACACCTCCGGGCAGTTCCTGGAGGACAGTGCCGTTGAAGCCGGCCACCGGCTGGTATCCAGGCGCATTCTTCCCGACGACATTTATCTGATTCGCGCCCTGATGGCCCAGTGGATTGCCGATCCGGCCATCCACGTTGTAATCATCACCGGGGGAACCGGATTCCACGAGCGGGACAGTACTCCGGAGGCGGTAACGCCCCTGCTGGACAAAACCATTGACGGTTTTGGCGAGGAGTTCAGGCGCATATCGGCAGACGAGATCGGCACGTCGACCATTCAGTCGCGGGCCTTTGGTGGCCTGGCCAACCATACGGTCATTTTTTGCCTGCCCGGTTCCACCGGCGCCTGTCGCACAGGCTGGAACGGCATCCTCAAAACCCAGCTCGACAGCCGCCATGGCCCCTGCAACTTTTCAGCACTCGTGCTTCGCAAGCCGGCGCGGGACTACAGCCGGGTCAACGAAATCATTGGCGACCGAGCCGAACGGTAATCAGGAGGTAAAATGGCCAGCCCGAACCTGACATCGGTAGACGACGCCCTGGCGCACCTGCTTGGGCAGGCAGCCGTGATCACCCGCACAGAAACCGTGAGCCTTGCCGACAGCCTTGGACGGATTCTGGCCGAAGACCATTTTGTCCCGGCAGATGTCCCCCCGGCAGACAACAGTGCGGTGGACGGTTATGCCGTCTGCCAGATTGACGTTGCCCCCGGCCAGCCACTGACCGTCTCTGACCGGATACCGGCCGGGGTCGCTCCCCGCCCGCTCCAGCCAGGCACTGCGGTGCGAATCTTCACTGGCTCCGAAATCCCGGCGGGAGCGGATGCCGTAGTGATGCAGGAGCGGGTCGAGCGCGCTGGCGACGACATATTCATCCAGGCTTCAGTCGAGCGAGGGCAAAACATTCGCCGCCGTGGCCAGGATCTTTCCCGGGGTGACCTGGCGCTGGCCAAGGGCACCCGGATTCGCCCCCAGGAAATGGGCCTGCTGGCCTCCATGGGGATCAGCGGGGTACCGGTTCTGGCGCGCCTGAAGGTGGCCATTCTAACCACCGGAGATGAACTGGTGGAACCGGGAAAACCCCTCGCTCCCGGACAGATATACAATACCAATCGCTTCACCCTGCTGGGTCTGTTGGCGGAAGCGGGCTGCGAGGTGGTGCAGTGTGAAACGCTGGAAGACACCCGCGAAGCCACCTGGAATACGCTCAAGGCCGCGGCGGCAAGCGCTGACCTGATCATCTCCAGCGGCGGCGTGTCAGTCGGAGAGGAGGATCACGTCCGGGCGGTGCTGGAGGCGTCTGGCAAGCTGTCGCTCTGGCGGCTGGCGATCAAGCCGGGCAAGCCCCTGGCTTTTGGCGATGTCGACGGTACTCCGGTACTCGGCCTGCCAGGCAATCCTGCGGCTGTGCTGGTCACGTTTATGGTGATCGGCATGCCTTATATCCGCAAGTGTCAGGGGCGACCGGCACTGCACTCCACCGGCGAGCAGTTACCTGCGGACTTCGAGGTCGCTTCGCCGTCCGTACGCCGGGAGTTTGTCCGGGCCCGCAAGGAGGGTGTTGGCGCCGACGCAAAAGTCGCAGCTTTCCCGAATCAGAGTTCCGGCGTGCTCAGTTCCGCCTGCTGGGGCACAGGCCTGGCCGTGGTCCCGGAGAACACCATGGTAAAGGCCGGGGATTCGATTATGTATTACTCTTTTGCAGAATTGTTGAGCTGACCATGACCGATGCTACCCTGACCGTTCGTTTTTTTGCCCGTTTACGGGAGGAGCTGGACACTGACAGTCTGCAACTGCCGGTGGAGCCGGGCCAGACAGTAGCGGATCTGCTATCGGATCTGGCAAGCCGAGGTAACGCCTGGGCTCGACTGACGGGCGACCAGCCTGTGCTGGTGGCGGTGAATCAAGCCATGGCCAAACCGGATATGCCGGTAAAAGCCGGTGATGAGGTGGCGTTTTTTCCGCCGGTGACCGGAGGTTAGGATGATTTCTGTCCAGACAGGTGATTTCGACGCAGGCGCAGAGTATGAGGCGCTGCGGGCCAGCGGTTCGGGGACCGGGGCGATTGTGACGTTTTCCGGGCTGGTTCGGGATTCGGGGGATTTGTCCGGGGTGACCGGTTTGTTTCTTGAGCACTATCCAGGAATGACGGAGCAGGTGATTCAGGGCCTTATTGATGAGGCTGCCCGACGCTGGGATGTCCGGCAGGCGCGGGTGATTCACCGGGTTGGGCGGTTGGCGCTGTCGGATCAGATTGTGTTTGTCGGGGTGTCCAGTGCTCATCGGGCAGATGCATTTTCGGCGTGCGCTTTCATCATGGATGCTCTTAAAACGTCAGCACCGTTCTGGAAAAAGGAGATTTCCGGGGACGATGAGCATTGGGTGGAGCAGAAGGCTTCTGATGTTGATCGATCTCAAAATTGGGATACCGGCCCCGGGTGATCGAGCGCCGGACAGGGAGTGGTAGAGCTTTCCGAAAAGCGCCTCTAGACGTCCTGTGCGGCTTCGGCTCCGCCATCCCTGGCTCCGCAGATTTTCGGAAAGCTCTACCACTCCCTGCCCTACTCTGTTCTGGCACTCTAAAATTCCAGATCCTCAGTCCTGTTGCGGTTCCTGAATACCTCCTCTGTCTCGGGACAATCCACCGCGACGGCGCCCACTGACGCTGCAAAACCCATCACCCGGCGGTTATCAGATTTCAGCCAGTTATCCAGTTCAACAATCAGACTTACCGGATAAACACCGTGCAGCGGATGGATTCGGCCGTTGTTCTCAGCAATGGCCGGCCGGTCCGGCTGGGCTTGCCAGGCTGTGACCAGGGCATCCAGGGTGCCCGGAGTGATGCCGGGGGTGTCGCACGGGCAGACGAGGACGGCTTCGGCGCCGCGCTGTTCAGCGGCTATCAGACCGGTAAGCAGGCCTGCCAGGGGACCCTGGTTCTGAAGGCGGGGAGGGTCCGGAAGAATCCGGCCGGGCGCGAGTTTTTCGTAATCTGCCAGGGATCGGTTGGCACTGATGTATACCATAGAGGTCACGGTGTTCAGGGCACGGTAAACCCATTGGGCCATCGGTGCCCCGTGCCAGGGCGCCATGCCTTTGTCGATGCCGGCCATTCGGGTGGCTTTGCCGCCGGCGAGCAGGAGGCCGATAAGTCTGTCTGGTCTGTTCATGGCATTAAAAAACCGCCCGTGAACCGGTGTTCAGGGGCGGTTTTGTTTAGCACTCGACGATCAGAGGTTGCTGTCGAGGAAGGCCGCCAGCTGGGACTTGGACAGGGCGCCTACTTTGGTGGCGTCGACGTTGCCGTTTTTGAACAGCATGAGGGTCGGGATGCCACGGATGTTGAATTTGGGCGGTGTCTGCTCGTTTTCATCGATGTTGAGCTTGCAGACCTTGAGCTTGCCGTCGTATTCGTCGGCGATTTCTTCCAGCACCGGTGCGATCATTTTGCAGGGGCCACACCATTCGGCCCAGTAATCTACCAGTACCGGAACGTCGGATTTCAGTACGTCTTGCTCAAAGGAAGCGTCGGTGACATTAACGATATTTCCGCTCATTACCTTTTCCTGATTCAGGCGCTCCAGGGCCGCGTGTTCTGGCCACGGTGGAGTCGCTATTGGCTAAAGCAGGCGATTGTTCCCCTATTCGGCGAACCGTCTGCCCGGATTTCGATAGAGCAATACTTTACGCGATTGGCGACGTGAATGTGAAGCGGGTTGTATCGTACGCCGCTTTGATTCGGGTCAGTAATGACCGCAGTCGGTTACTGACACACCGATGACCTTTCCCTTATAGTACGACCAAGTTCACTCCACACAGGACGCCTATCAACGTGACGGCCGCATCTACCGCCGAGAACGCTGCACCTTCCCCTGACATGCTGGCAGCTATTGATATGGGCTCCAACAGTTTCCACATGGTGGTAGCCCGCCTGGTTCATGGTGAAATTCGCACTGTGGAAAAAATGGGCGAGAAAGTTCAGCTCGGGGCCGGGCTGGATCAGTACAACCGGTTGACTGAGGAAGCCCAGCAGCGGGCTCTGGAATGCCTGAGTCGCTTTGCTCAGCGGCTTCAGGGCACGCCGGCCGAAGGGGTTCAGATTGTCGGCACCAATGCACTGCGGGTAGCGCGCAACGCCCAGGAGTTTATCGACCGGGCGGAAGTAGTGCTGGGTTACCCGGTCGAAGTGATCGCCGGGCGGGAAGAGGCACGCCTTATTTACCTCGGGGTATCTCATACACTTGCCGACGATGAAGGCCGCAGGCTGGTGATTGATATCGGCGGCGGCAGCACCGAGTTCATTATCGGTCAGCGTTTCGAGCCGCAAGAACTGGAAAGCCTGCACATGGGCTGTGTGTCGTTCCGCAACCGCTATTTCCCGGACGGCAAGATTACCCGCCGGCAAATGGATAAGGCCATTACACACGCAGAGCAAGAGCTGCAGAGCATTCGGCGGCACTACCGTTCCGTGGGCTGGCAGAGTGCCGTGGGTTCATCGGGCTCTATCAAAGCTATTTGCAGTGTGCTGGCAACGCTCAAGCTTACCGATGGCACCATCACCCGCCCGGCGATGGAGGAACTGCGCAAGCGTCTGATCGATATGGGCAAAATCGAGAAGCTGACGGAGCTTGGCGTTCGGGAGGACCGCCAGAATATTTTCCCGGCTGGCTTTGCTATTTTGCTGGCGGCGTTTCGCTCCCTCGATATTCAGGAGATGTCTTTTGCCGACGGAGCTCTTCGGGAAGGCCTGCTGTACGATATTGTCGGGCGCATTCAGCACGAAGATGTCAGGGAGCGCACCATAGCGGCCCTGCAGGAGCGCTACCATGTCGATCAGGCTCACGGCTCCGCCGTCGAGCAAACCGCGCTTGCCGCTTGGGAGCAGGTGGCCGATCAATGGGGCTTGCGAACCGCCGCCGATGAAGATGTCTTGCGCTGGGCTTGTCGGCTGCATGAAATTGGCCTGACCATCTCTCATAGCCAATATCACAAACATGGCGCTTATCTGCTTCGCTATTCCGACCTGCCGGGGTTTACCCAGCAATTTCAGCGAGATCTGGCCACGCTGGTGCGCGGGCATCGGCGTAAACTCTCACCGGCGGTGTTCGAAGGCGTTGAACCGGAAGAAAAACCCCGGTTGCGCTACCTCTGTGCGCTGTTGCGGTTGGCGGTCGTGATACAGCGATCCAGGAATCTGGAGCAACCCCCGGAATTTGCTCTGCATGCCCACGAAAACAAACTGGTCGTCGAATTTCCCGACGGCTGGCTGGACAGCCGGCCACTTACCCTGGCCGATCTGCAAAACGAGCAGGACTACCTGGCACGCCAGGAGTTCACCCTGGAAATCAGCACCCGATAGCCCATCGATCAGCCTGTAAGCTCAGCTTCCAGGCTTTCGACCGTTTCGCTGACCTCCATCCACTCGGCTTCGGTATCATCGAGCTCGCGCTTGAACCGTATCTGCTCCGCCAGCAATTCCTTCAGCTGAACCTTATGACTGTCGCCATAGATCGCCGGATCAGCCAAGGCCTGCTCTACGGACGCCAACTTTTCATGCAGCTGGTCCATTCTTGCTTCAAGGGTGCTCTGTTTCTTACGCCAGGGGCTGAGCTTCTGCCGTATTTCCGCTTCCTGTCGTTTACGGGCCTTGCGCTCGTCGGCGCTCAGTGTACCCGCACCACTGCCCGGCCTGACCGGCCCGCTTTCATCGGCGACTTGCCGTTTCGGCGGCTCTTCATCATCTTTTCGGCGATCCGCCAGCCAGCGCTCGTAATCCTCAAGGTCGCCGTCGTACTCCCTCACGGCGCCGTCACACACGAGCCAGAACTCATCCACCGTGTTGCGTAGCAGGTGGCGATCGTGAGACACCACAACGATGGCGCCATCGAAGTTCTGCAGGGCCATCGTCAGGGCCTGGCGCATTTCAAGGTCCAGATGGTTGGTCGGCTCATCAAGCAACAACAGGTTGGGTTTCTGCCAGGCAATGACCGCCAGGGCAACCCGGGCCTTTTCGCCGCCTGAGAAGGAGCGAATCGGGCTGAGGGCTTCATCGCCATGGAAATCAAAGCCCCCCAGGAAATTTCTGACCTTTTGTTCCGACGCGTTAGGCGCCAGCCGCTGCAGGTGCAGGAACGGGCTGGCATCCAGGTCCAGGGATTCCAGCTGGTGCTGGGCAAAGTAACCAACAGCCAGATGCTCACCACAGGTGCGCTCGCCAGACAGCAGCGTGCCGGTACCACGCAGTGCATCCATGAAGGTAGATTTACCGGCACCGTTAGGACCCAGCAGACCGATTCTGGAGCCAGGAAGTAAGGTGATATTGACGTTATGCAGAATCGCCGTATCACCATGGCCAGCCACACCGTTGCGGATCGACAGCAACGGGTTGGAGACCTTGTCGGCAACCGGGAACTCGAAACTGAACGGCGAGTCCACGTGGGCCGGCGCAATCCGTTCCATGCGTTCCAGCGACTTGACCCGGCTCTGGGCCTGCTTGGCTTTGGTAGCCTTGGCTTTGAAACGGTCGATAAAGCTCTGGATTTCAGCGATGCGGGCCTGCTGGCGTTCATAGCTGGCCTGTTGTTGAGCCAACCGTTCGCTGCGCTGGACTTCGAACGCGGAATAATTGCCGGTGTAGACCACCAGTTTCTTCTGGTCAAAGTGCACCAGATGAGTCGCGACCCGGTCCATAAAGTCCCGGTCGTGGGAAATAAACAGCAGAGTCCCCTGATATTTACGCAGCCAGTTTTCCAGCCAGAGACAGGCATCGAGATCCAGGTGGTTGGTCGGCTCGTCCAACAGCAACAGATCTGACGGTCGCATCAGCGCCTGAGCCAGATTAAGGCGAATTCTCCAGCCACCGGAAAAGGCTGAGACCGGTCGATCAGCATCGCTGTCGGCAAACCCCAGCCCTCGTATCAGGGCCTCTGCCCGCCGGTGGGCAGACCAGGCTTCGTGAATATCCAGCTCGCCATGAAGGTGAGCGATGGCGTGGTCATCGCCCCGGGCTTCGGCGTCTGCGAGCTCCCGCTCCAGGCGACGAAGCTCGAAATCGCCGTCCAGCACAAAGTCTCGCGCCGAGCGAGAGGATGCAGCAACCTCCTGCGCCATATGGGCTATACGACAGCCACCGGGCAGTGAAACAGCGCCCTGCTCCGGGCTCAACTGACCCAGCAACAACTGGAACAAACTTGATTTTCCGGCACCGTTGGCGCCGACAATGGCAACACGCTGGCCCGGTTGAACCGTCAGGTTGACGTTTTCTAGCAACCAGACGCCGCCTCGTTGTAAACTGAGATCGGTTATCGTTAACATAGAGCTACTTTATCCATGGATTTCAGCCAGGGAGGCGCCCTAACGTGACCGTTCCGCAGACAGAGTCCGTGACTCTGCCGGTAACATTGGAACCGGACAATCCTCTCTGGCGTTATGCACTGGCCTGCTGGCAACAACCGGAACTGGCTAAGGCCTGTCTTGACCTGCAAGTTCAGGGCTGGAGCGTGACCCGAATTCTGTGTGCCGGCTGGCTGGGCGCAAACGGGCGTCTGTTCACCGGCGTCGAGGACGCTACGGTAACAGAGTGGCGCGACCGTGTAACCGGTCGCATTCGTTCGGCCCGAAAATCGATTCCCCGGCACCACGATGGCAGCCACGATCTCCGGGACTCGCTCGCAAAATCCGAGCTGAAAGCCGAACAGACAGAGCTGGCACTGGCCTGGCAAACGCTCAACGAACTCAACCCGGAGGCGGGCAGCATGCTGGAATGCACCAACATCATCGTGCAGAATCTTCTTGCAGCGGCACCACCCCGGAAACGGGAACCACAGCTCATGACTCATATCGAAGATCTGGCCCGCCTGCTGGCTGGCAGTCACACCGGGAGCCCGCTGCCATGCTGATGAAATGGCTGATACGCTTATCGTTTCCGGCCTTGGGGCTGCTGTTGCTGCTGATTTTCTTTGGCCTGGGCGACCCTGACCAGGTGTCAGAGCCCGCCGCCACCTCTCAGGCAGAGGTCATACCCGCGTTCGAGGGGCTACTGCCTTCGCCCACGCCCACCGACGGGCCGGACATCGTGTTCAAATGGCAGGACACCGATGGCAATTGGCATTATGCCGACCAGCCGCCTGCTCATGGTCCCTGGAATGCCCTGGCCATTGAGCGAACCAGCCCGCCTCCCAGGGAAGAGCCCGCAACGGACCCGGACAACGACTGGCAGTCCCCTTACCGCGCGCCCTTTTCGCTGAATGGTTCCCCCGCCAACAACGGGTCGTGACGGTAACTGGACCTCAGCCTTAACACTTGTTCAGTGGCATACTCGTAGCGAACCCGTTACCTTGTCCAATTTCCAATTCCAACGGGGCCACAGAGCCCTGTAACACGTGCAAAGGACCTATTCATGAAAAAGACTCTGTTAGCCATCACCATGACCGGCATGATTGCCGGCTGCTCCACCACCGAACAGGATCCCTCGCTTGAAACCACTCCTGAGAAAGTCAGCTACGGCATGGGACTGGTGATGGGCGAGCGCATGAGCAATGACCTGCCGGACCTTCAGATGCAGCAATTCATTCAAGGCTTTGAGCATGGTCAGGCTGGCGATGAAGAAGCCAAGCGACTGAGCCGCGAGGAAATCCAGACCGCACTGCTGGCCTATCAAAAAGAGCTTCAGGTAAAGCAAGAGCAGCAGTACGAAGAACTTGCCCAGAAAAATCAGGAGGCTGGCGATGCCTTCCTGGCGGAAAACGCGAAGCGGGATGGCGTTGAAACCACAGAGTCCGGCCTTCAGTATGAGATTATTGAAGAAGGTAGCGGTGAAAAACCAGGCGCCTCAGACCGTGTTCAGGTTCACTACACGGGCGAGCTGATCAACGGTGAGGTGTTTGACAGCTCAAGAGAGCGTGGCGAGCCCACCACCTTTGGTGTTGGCCAGGTTATTCCCGGCTGGATTGAAGGTCTGCAATTGATGAGCGAAGGCGCCCGCTACAAGCTGTTCATTCCCGCTGACCTTGCCTATGGTTCAACGGGCAACCAGGCCATTGCTCCAAACGAAACACTGATCTTTGACGTAGAGCTGCTGAAGATCAACCCCGAAGCTAACTGATTCCGGGCGATCCCAACAAAAACACCGGCCTGAGCAATCAGGCCGGTGTTTTTTTATGACCCAATGGCCACCCGAGTTCAAACCTGGGTATTCACCCTCAGGCCGATGCTAATTTTCCGGCGTGGGCGTTATGCAGATTCTCGATGAGGAAATCTTCCATTTCAAACCGGCTTGCGAGCACTTCGCCCAGGCAGGACAGCTCGCCAAACAGCGCCTCGACTTCCTGCTCGGACAGAATGCGGCCATCCACCCGGTCATTGAAATTCAACGCGACTTCCGTGGTTTTCTCTATCTGGGGATACACCTTGGCCGCCAGCTCCAGCCCACCGTCGTTAAATTCCCGGGCTTCCTGAATGAGCTGTTCATAAACTTCGAAATGCCCCGCGGACACATAATCCACCAACACTTCGCACAGGCGAACAAGCTTTTGTTGCAGGGCGTCGGTCTGACTGAAATCGCTTTCTCCGGACAGCTCGCAGTAGTGAACCAGAAGCTGTTGCCGCTCTTTCAACCAGCGGTCAATCAACTCACTGACGCCGCCCCAGCGCTCCCTGGCATTCCGGCAATTTTCCAACATGACGCCTGTCTCCTCTCAGTCAATCTGCCCGATCAGCGGCCATTCGTCTGATTCCGTTATTGAGCCATCAAGTTACCCCATGGCCAAGGTAAGTCGCAACTATTTCAGCTCTGTACCCAACTGCCCTGGCGAACGCGACGAAACATCATGAACAGCCCGGTCAGAATCACCAGTACGAAGAACACCGCCGTCCACCCCGGAATACTCAAGCCAAGAAAGCGCCACACCACCTCGGCGCAGTCTCCGGTTCCACGGAGGGCGGTTTTCAGCACGTCCAGCCACGGCAGAACCTGCAGCATGTAGTCCACGGATGGTCCACACGCAGGAACCTGGTCAGCAGGCAGGTTCTGCAACCAGAGCTGACGCCCGGCAACGCCCAGGCCGGCTCCGGCGGTAAGGACCAGAAAGAAACCGTATACCCGGCTGCCGAATGCCGCCGGGCCATGCAGGAAGGCCACCAGACTCACCAGCCCGGCCCCCATGAAGCCGAACCGCTGCAGCCAGCATAGAGGGCATGGCTCCAGGCCCATGACGTGTTCCATATAGAAGGCCACGGCCAGCAGGGCCGCGCACACCAGAAAAACAAAGCCAAACACCCATCTGCTTGTCAAAACGTCACCCCGGAATCATGATGTTAGATACACATAGCTGATGGACTCAATCGTAACCCATGAATATCGTCAAGCCCATGACCATAAAACGAAAACTTGCCCTGCATCTGTTATTGGTGCTTTGTTCCGTAACCTTCTGGCCCAGTCAGGCACTTGCTGAAGAGGCGAAGGAAGCCGAGGAGGTTTCCGAGGAAAAAGCAGCCACCGATTACATCGCCATGGAACCGGCGTTCGTAACCCACGTCGGGGAACCTGGCAGCAAGATTACCTATCTTAAGGCCGCGGTTACCATCCGGGCATCGGGTGCAACGGTGCGGCCCGCGGTAGAAGCACACATGCCACGCCTGCGACATGAGCTGGTGATGTTATTCGGGGAGCAAACGGATCTCGACAGGTTGTCGTCGATGGAAGGCCAGCAGGCCTTGAGGGAAGAGGCCGCTCGACGAATAAATGGGGTACTGGAAGAACAGCAAACCGGTGAAACCATCACCGGCGTCCTGTTCACCGAATTTGTAGTGCAGCGCTAAACCGGCGTTCAGGCAATGCGTGAGAACAGGTTGTCTTCCTGGTGCTGCTTCTGGGTCTGGACAACTTGTTCAGCGTCGTCCCAGCCAGCTTCCCAGGCAGCAATGACAACTTCACCGCGGTAGGGGCAACGGGTTTTGTCCATCCCCATGGTGCCGGCCATATATCCCTGGCGGTAAGCTTTGTTCAGCGCCTCAACATCCCAACCGAGCTTGATATCTCTTGCCACAACGCACCTCCCTTACCTGTTGTTAACAAAAGTAACAGCAGGTAACGGACACGGCAAACTGTAATACGCATTCTGTGCGGCACGTCCCTATCGGGTTGTGATTCAGAGACGACTCAGGACTTCAGATAATCGTCAAGAAAGTCCGCGAAAGGCCGCGTATCAGCGGCTTCCATGGCAGCCTGTTCTGCCAGTGAGTCACGGGTCATGGCTTCAAATTCAGACCGGGTGTGCCCGGACATCGCTTCATTTAGCAGAGCTCTTTGATGCTCGCTTGACACCGACAACACCCAATCCCTATGACCCAGTCCGGATGAACGCATTGCCTCCAGTACCTGCGCCGAAGGCACAGACCAGTCGTCGCCCTCCAGTTTGGAGCGTTGTGCCGCCAGTGCAGTGCGATAGGTGTCGCCGGAAGCCCAGCCATCCAGCAACTCAGCCAACGGCTGCAGACGATCCAGCCATTCATTCGCGGCGGACCCGACCGATACCCTCTGTCCGCCCTGGCAAAGGGTTAATTCCTGCCAACGCCCCTTGGCGACGACATCTTTGTAATTGTCATCCAGGCGCTCACACTCGGCATCACCGATGCGCGGTGAATCCGTGAGCAGACAGTCCAGCAGAAACAGATCCAGAAAATCAATCTGCTCACGGTTTATGCCAACCGGAGAGAAAGGGTCGAGGTCCAGGCAGCGAACTTCGATGTACTCCACTCCCCGGGCATCCAGCGCCTGAATCGGTTTCTCACCACGCTCCGTCGTGCGCTTTGGCCTGACCGCACTGTAGTATTCGTTCTCGATTTGCAGGACGTTGGTGTTGATCTGAATAAACTCGCCGTTCCGACGTGTGCCTATCGCTTCATAGGCCGGCCAATTGGTATGAATGGCCCGGTCCAGTGTGCGGGTATAGGTATCGAGTTCATTGAAACAAATGTTCAACGAAGCCTGGGCGTTGTTGTGATAACCGAGATCGCCCATTCTCAAGGAGGTCGCATGTTCGCCGAACCAGGTGCGGCCATCAAAAGGCTTGAGGCCGTGCTTGACGCCGGCGACAAAGCTGTCATCCAGCGCTGGAGAGGCCCCGAACAGCAGCATCAGCAGCCAGCTACGGCGACGGAAATTCCGGATCAGCCAGAAATACTGATCTGATTTAAAGTCCTTCAGGGCGGCGTTATTACCGGTAACCTCCTGCCACTTTTTCCAGAAACTGTCGGGCAGTGACAGGTTGTAGTGTGCTCCCGCAATACTCTGCATGATGCGACCATAGCGCGCTGACAGGCCTTGCCTGTAGACATGCTTTAACCGGCCGATATTGGAACTGCCGTAGTCGGCAATCGGAATGCTGTCGTTGCCATGGATCTCACAAGGCATGCTGGCAGCCCAGAACACTTCATCCTTCAGGTTCTGCTGCACAAAACGATGGGTGTCCCGCAGTGATGCAAGCATGTCAGAGGTGTTACTGAATACCGGCGTAATCAGTTCCAGCAGGGCTTCCGAGTAATCGGTCGTGATCCTTGGGTGGGTCAGTGCGGAGCCCAGTGCTTCGGGGTGCGGGGTCTGGGCGATGAACCCGTTGGCATCTACCCGCAGGCCTTCTTTTTCAACACCTTTGAGAAAACCGCCCCAATCGGAGGCAGCGAACTGGTGAAACAGGGAGTGGCGGGATTCTGCCATGATGAGCTCCTGTTGGCGCAGCGGCCCCCTTGTGAGGGGCTGCTGCCGCTGGATCAATGAAGTGGTGTTATCGGCCGCCCTTGCGGGCTGAGGCCAGCGCTTGCGCCAGAGCACCTGCCATGGCGCCCTGTTGAGTCTGGCCACCCTGGGGTTTGCTGCCGGAGGAACGCCCGGTGTTCCGGTCGCCCCCTCTTGCCGGCTTGGCAGAGGTCTCGGCGCCCGGCTGGTCATCCATACGCATGGAAAGGGCAATCCGTTTACGGGGAATGTCCACCTCCATCACTTTAACCTTAACAATATCACCCGCTTTGACCACCTCGCGCGGATCTTTGACGAAAGTATGGGACAACGCCGAAATGTGTACCAGGCCATCCTGATGCACGCCGATGTCCACAAAGGCGCCAAAGTTGGTAACGTTGGTAACAGAGCCTTCCAGAACCATACCGGGTTTCAGGTCGTTCAGGGTTTCCACCCCTTCCTCGAAACTGGCAAACCGGAATTCCGGACGAGGGTCCCGGCCCGGCTTTTCCAGCTCCGCAATGATATCTTTCACCGTGGGCAAACCGAAGGTATCAGTCACATAATCCTGAGGATTCAGGCTGCGCAGAAAAGCGGAATCCCCCATGATGTCTTCCACTTTCCGGTTATTACGTTTGGCGATTGCCTCGGCCACACCATAGGCTTCCGGATGCACCGAGGAACGGTCCAGCGGATTCTCCCCACCTGCAATCCGAAGAAAACCGGCCGCCTGCTCGAAAGTCCGCTCGCCCAGGCGGGACACCTTCATCAGCTGCTTGCGGCTGGTGAACACGCCGTTCTGGCTGCGGAAGTCCACGATGTTCTGAGCAATACTCTGGCTCAAGCCAGACACCCGCGCCAGCAACGGCACCGATGCGGTATTCAGATCGACACCCACGCCGTTTACACAATCTTCCACAACGGCGTCGAGACTGCGGGACAACTGCACCTGAGACACATCGTGCTGATACTGGCCGACACCGATGGACTTCGGCTCAATCTTCACCAGTTCTGCCAGAGGGTCCTGCAACCGGCGGGCAATGGACACTGCACCGCGGATCGTTACATCGAGATCAGGCAGTTCCCGGGAGGCGAATTCCGAGGCGGAATAGATCGAAGCACCGGACTCGTTCACCACAATGCGAGCCAGCTTCAGCTCCGGGTAGCGCTTGCTCAGGTCACCCACCAGTTTTTCGGTTTCCCGGGAAGCGGTGCCGTTACCGATCGCCACCAGCTCAATCTTGTACTTGCGACACCACACCGCCATCTGCTCAATGGCCCTGTCCCACTGATTCTGGGGCGCATGGGGAAATATGGCACCATGGTCCACCACCTGCCCGGTACCATCAATCACCGCCACTTTGACACCGGTACGCAGGCCAGGGTCCAGACCCAGCGTTGGCCTTGGGCCTGCCGGTGCCAACAATAAGAGATCTTTAAGATTGGCGGCGAAGACATTGATCGCTTCGGCCTCAGCCGCTTCGCGCACCTGAGCCATCAGGTCGGTTTCGATCTGGGTGGACAGCTTGACCCGCCAGGTCCACCGCACCACCTCGCCCAACCACTTGTCAGCGGCGCGGCCGTTATCACGAATCCCCCAATGGGCGGCAATACGTTGCTCCGCAGGGTGCGGCTGACGGCGATCCTCTTCTGCCTCGCCCATGGCAATGGAGAACGTCAGAACGCCCTCGTTGCGGCCCCGAAGAATGGCCAGGGCCCGGTGCGACGGCACTTTTTTCAAGGGCTCTACATGGTCAAAGTAGTCCCGGAATTTAGCACCTTCGGCCTCCTTACCCTCGACCACGGTCACCTTCAGCTGACCCTCCTGCCAGACGAAGTTCCTCAGCGCGCCCAGCAGCTCTGCATCTTCCGCAAAGCGTTCCATCAGGATATAACGAGCGCCGTCGAGAGCCGCTTTGGCATCGTCAACACCGGCCTCGGCATTGAGATAGCCTGCAGCGGTGGTTTCGGGGTCCAGCGTAGGGTCATCAAACAAGGCATCCGCTAACGGCTCCAGGCCTGCCTCCCGGGCGATCTGGGCTTTGGTGCGGCGCTTGGGCTTGTAGGGCAGGTACAGATCTTCCAGGCGGTTCTTGGTATCCGCAGCCTGGATGGTTGCCCGCAACTCATCGGTCAGCTTGCCCTGTTCCTCAATGCTGTTGAGGATGGTACCGCGGCGATCTTCCAACTCCCGCAGGTAGCGCAGGCGCTCCTCCAGTGCTCGCAACTGGATGTCATCCAGAGAGCCAGTAATTTCTTTCCGATAACGGGCAATAAACGGAACGGTGGCGCCCTCATCCAGCAGGGCGACGGTGGCATTAACCTGTTGCTCGCGTACGCCAAGTTCTTCTGCTATACGCCGGGAGATACTGTTCATGCAACCTCTGTGCTATCGCTTGCGAAATTAAAGCGCAAAGGTACAGCGGCTTACTTCTGCAGGCAAGCAGACTGATTCTGGCGGGTCAGGAATTGAACAAGATCCTCCCACGGCATGGGGCGGGCAAAATAGTAGCCCTGAATCTCATCACAGTGGTGCTGGCGCAGGAAATCAAGCTGGCCTTTGGTTTCAACGCCTTCAGCCACAACACTCATCTGCAGGCTATGGGCCAGACTGATGATGGCGCGGATAATATGCTCCGCATCCGCAGAAGTGCCCAGCTCCTGCACAAATGATTTGTCAATTTTCACCAGGGAGATCGGCAGGTGTTGCAGGTTGCTCAGGGATGAGAATCCGGTGCCGAAGTCGTCCAGTGCGAAGCTGATACCCAGCTGATTCAGTTCCCGAAGGCAACGCTGGGCATAGTCCGGATCGTGCATCATGGCGCTCTCGGTGAGCTCCAGCTCCAGCAAGCTGGTATCGACATTGGCGTTGAAGATAATCCGGAAGATGGTCTCCGTCATTTTCCGGTCGTGGAACTGGCGGAAGGACAGATTCACCGCGAACACCAGTCCGGGAAAGCCCAGTTCGGCACTTTCCTTCAAACGCTTGCAGGCCTGCTCGATAACCCAGTAGCCAATGGGCACAATGAGCCCGCTGCGCTCAGCCACCGGAATAAACTCCTCCGGCCCGACCATGCCCCGCTCCGGATGGTTCCAGCGCAGCAGGCACTCCACCCCGCGGGCCTCCTCGGTCGCCAGGTCAATCCTGGGCTGATAGTAAAGCTCGAGCTCCTTGCGACGGATGGCATTTCGTAAATCCGCTTCCAGGCGCAGCTGATAGCCGGCTGAAATGTGCAGTTGCCGGTCATAGAAGCGATAACTGGTGCCCGGGTCCCGCTTGGCCTCAAACATGGCGCGATTGGCACGGCGCAGCAGTTCTTCCGGGCTGTCGCCAGCTTCCGGATAGGTTGCCACGCCCAGGCTGGCGCTGACCACCAGAGTCTGGCCATCGAGTGTTAGCGGCTCATCCAGAGCTTCCACGACCTTGCGGATAATCTGGCTGATATCCAGCGAGTCTTCCACTTTCTCGACAATGATCGCCAACTCATCGCCTCCAATACGCATCAGCGAATCTACCCGTCGCAGCTTGTGGCGCAGACGCTCCGCCAGGCGAAACATCAGCTGATCGCTTTTCTGGTAACCAAAGGTTTCGTTGATGTTGCGGAAATCGTCCAGATTGAGGTGCAGCAGCGCCAGCCTGTGACCCGCACGCTCGGCCCTCAGCAGTGCCTGCTGCAACCGGTCGAAAAACAGATCCCTGTTGATAAAGCCGGTTGCGACTTCACGGCCTAACTGACCGTGGGCCGATTCGGACAGCTGCTCACGATACCAAAGGCATTTAACGGCCCGGCGAAAACTCCAGCCGTCGATGGTCTGACGGCACAGGTAGTCTGCCGCGCCACTGGCCAGAACTTCCGGACCTTTTTCATCACACGGTGCGGCGCTCAACGCCAGAATGGGTTTATCCTCGCTGGATACCATCAGGTACTGAAGAAAACCCGACTCAGAGCCGCCGTGGAACACGCAATCCCACACAATGACATCAAAGCTGGCGTTGCGTATCAGGTCGTCACAATCAATAAGATCCGGGCACCAGGTGGCATCCGGGCTAATTTCCTGATCATCGGACAGCATGGCTCTGAACCACAGGTAATCTGCGTATTCTGGTGTCAGAACAAGTAGTCTCAGGCGGTCGTGCCTGGTGTCGAGAGACAGTGTCATCGAACAGGGTCCATGTGTCAGTCAGCGTCGCATCCGTCTTATCAAGCATAGCTTATCGAACGGCGAGGTACATAGAGGTCCGCTGGTGTAGAATAGGTAAACGCTAACATCCTCCGCATCGTTCCTTTTTTGGCCCCGATATTGTGAACAAGCTCAACCCAAGACAACGAGAAGCGGTTCGCTACGCAGACGGCCCCCTGTTGGTGCTGGCCGGCGCTGGCAGTGGCAAAACCAGCGTGATCACCCGAAAAATCGCTCACTTGATTGAAGAGCTGGGCATTCCCGGACGGCACATAGCCGCCCTGACCTTCACGAACAAGGCCGCCCGGGAAATGAAGGAACGAGTCAGCCGGATTGTAGACCGGGGCAAATCCAGGGGGCTGATCGTATCCACTTTCCACAACCTCGGCCTGAACATCATTCGGGAAGAACACCCACACCTCGGTTACCATCCCGGTTTTTCAATTTTTGATGCGGAAGACGCCAAGGCCCTGCTACAGGACCTGATGATGCGGGAAGCGAGCGCCGACGCTGGCGACGAGCTGAACGATGTTCAGATGACCATCTCGTCCTGGAAAAACGCCATGCGCAGCCCTTCCGAGGCCTACAGCAAGGCGGCCGACGAGCGGGAGCAGCGCATTGCCATCGTTTACAAGCACTACAATGAGTACCTGAAAGCCTATAACGCGGTCGACTTTGATGACCTGATCCTGCTGCCGGTGCAACTGTTCCGCGACTGCCCGGACATCCTGACCAAGTGGCGCAAGAAAATCCGCTACTTGCTGGTGGATGAGTATCAGGACACCAACGTCTGCCAGTACGAACTGGTCAAACAACTCGTTGCAGAGCGAGCCGCCTTTACCGTTGTCGGCGATGATGACCAGTCCATTTATGCCTGGCGGGGTGCGCGCCCGGAAAACCTGGCCCAGCTGAAGGACGATTTCCCCAGCCTGAAAATTGTCAAACTGGAGCAGAACTACCGTTCTACCGGCCGCATTCTGCGCAGCGCCAACACGGTCATCGCCAACAACCCCCACGTGTTCGAAAAAGCCCTGTGGAGCGACCACACCATCGGCGAGGAAATCCGGGTTATCCGCTGCCGCAACGAAGACGCCGAAACCGAACGGGTGGCCACCGAGATTCTCGACCAGAAGCTCAAGAACGGCCTGGATTTCCGGGATTTCGCCGTGCTCTACCGGGGCAATCACCAGGCACGGCTGCTTGAGATGAAACTGCAGGCTTACCAGATTCCCTACCGGATATCCGGTGGCCAGTCGTTCTTCTCCAAGAGCGAGATCAAGGACGCGATGTCCTACCTGCGCCTGCTGATCAACCCCGATGACAACGCCGCCTTTCTGCGGGTGGTCAACGTGCCCCGCCGGGAAATCGGCCCGCGCACGCTGGAACAGCTGAGCCACTATGCCCGTTCCCGCAACGTCAGCCTGTTCAAGGCGCTGGGCGATATGGGTGCAGAAACCCACGTGACGGAAAAGGGGCTGGACCGCCTGCGCCGCTTCGCCCACTGGGTGGATAAAACCTGCGAGCGGCTGTTTACCGAAGACCCGGTCCCGGTCATCAAGCAGTTGTTCACCGACATTGAATACGACGAGTATCTGCACCAGCATTCCGGCAGCCCGAAGCAGGCAGAACGGCGGATGGAAAACATCTGGTACCTGGTGGAGTCCATTCAACGAATGCTGGACGACGGCAAGGGCACCGCCGACGAACTGGGCGTCGAGGACACCATCGCCAAGCTGATCCTACGGGACATGATGGAGCAACGGGAAGAGGAAGACGACAGTGACAAAGTACAGTTACTGACGCTGCATGCCTCCAAGGGGCTGGAGTTCCCCCATGTATTCATCATGGGTCTCGAAGAAGAGATACTGCCGCACCGGAGCAGCATAGAAGAAGGCAACATTGAAGAAGAACGTCGGCTGATGTACGTGGGCATCACCCGGGCCAGGGAAACCCTGTCACTGACCTACGCGGCGTCTCGCAAACAGTACGGAGAGAAAATTGAAACCATCCCCAGCCGGTTTCTGGATGAATTGCCAGAAGAGGATGTGAAGTGGGAAGGCATGGGGGACCAGGACAAAGAAGCCAATCAGAAGAAAGGCAAAGCCACCCTCAGCGCCCTGCTCGGCGACCTGGGGCTCTGAAACAATAAAGCCCCGCGCAAGGCGAGGCTTTATCAGGCAAACCCAACCAATTTACTGGCTGGCTTCAACCATGTGCTCAACCGCCGCGGTGATTTCCTCATCGGAGCAACTACCACAGCCACCTTTCGGAGGCATGGCATTGAAACCGTTGATGGCGTGACTGATCAAGGTGTCCATGCCCTGCTCAATACGCGGAGCCCAGGCACCGGCGTTGCCGATCATCGGAGCGCCAGCAGCACCCGTGGTGTGACAAGCCATACAGGCAGAATCGTACACTTCACTGCCGGAACGGGCACCGGAGCTGGCTGATTCAGCCGGAGCAGCCGCCGCTTCACCACACTCTTCGCCCTGCAGGCAAACTTCACCCACCGGCTTGATGCGCTCACGGATTTCGTCTTCAACACTTGCCAGTGCAGTACCGGCAGCCAGGCTAAAGCCGAGCAAACCAACAGCCAGGACTCTCTTCATCTTCACAATGCACCTCGCATTTGAGCGTTATAATATTTCGGTCGCAGCATTATAGCGATTGAGTCCCCGCAAAAAAACCAGACAGCAGAATCAGAATTTGATTTCAACCAGTTTAGTGACAGTTTTGTAGGTTGTAGCTCAATCGACTTCAATTCCGGTTACCATGAGCGCCACTGTAACACTCTTCCAGACATCTGAGCCTGAACATGACCAATTTACCTTCAGACATTCCGGACAAAAGGCGCAAGCCTCTTCTGATTACCGAATTTGCCTGCCTGGCCATTCTGCTCGTTTCCATGGGTTGGTTTAGCAGCCAGTCAACCGCCGAGAACCCCATCAGCCCGGCCTGGCTTCTGATTCCGGCCTTTGCCAGCCTGGGCGTTTTTCTCAGTTTTATTGGTCTGATGTATCTGCGTTGGGTGGCGTCTGCCAGCGATGACCGCCGAACACGGCACCGGATTATTTTTGCCCTGCTGACCATCACCCTGATCGGTGTTTGGCTGTACGGTATTGGAAACACCTGGTCCAGCCTGACCGCGAGCTAGAGGGAACTATCATGAAATTTCGCGCCAACCGTGTTGTCACTCTGTGCTTGGCCAGCGTGACGCTGAGCTCGCCAGCCATGGCCCAGAGCAACGAAGACACCGGCAGCATTGACTGCGCCTTGATTCGGGATGGCGTTCAGCGGCTGGCCTGTTACGATGCCCAGCGCGACCCGCAATCCGCTCGAGACCAGGCCAGCGAAGAATCACTGGAGCAGGCCAGGCAAAGGGCCGAACAGCTCGTTGCCGATAAGGAAACCCGCAAAAAGCAGGTGGGCAGCGCACTGGACGAGGACCCCGACACCGGCGTGATGGCGTCGTTGGTAAGCAATTATCTGGCGGCAGAACAGTCCATCTTCTCCTTCGCCGGCAGTTTCGTCACCCATCAGCCCAACTATATTCTGCCACTGACCTGGGTTAAGGACCCCAACCCGTTCCCGACCAGCCCGCGGCTCGGCACCATTGGCTACGACTACGGCCTGGAACGCGAGGAGGCGAAATATCAGATCAGCTTCAAGGTGCCATTACTGACGGGCATTTTCGACAAGAAAACCACTTTCTGGTTTGGTTATACCCAAAGATCCTTCTGGCAGGTCTATAACCAGGATGAATCGGCGCCGTTCCGCGAGACCAATTATGAGCCGGAACTGTTCTTCCGGCATCAGCTGGACTGGGATATGGGGCCGGGCACACTGAGTGCTGTGTCGATTGGTTTCAATCATCAGTCCAACGGGCAGGCTGACCCCCGTTCGAGAAGCTGGAACCGGATCATGGGTTCGGTGGGCTACAGTTATGATCGTTGGCTGTTTATGGTGAAGCCCTGGTTGCGACTGCCGGAGAGTGGCGGGGATGATGACAATGCGGATATCGAGCGGTATCTGGGGCATGCCAGTTATCATGCGGTGTATAAGCTGACGGAGGACCGTACGTTTTCTCTGAAGCTGTTGAATAATCTTCGGTCGGATAACCGGACGTCGGTGGAGTTCGGGTACAGTTTTCCGATGGGGGATACGTTGAAGGGCTTTTTCCAGTATTACAACGGGTATGGGGAGAGCCTGATTGACTATAACCACCGGATTGAGCGGTTTGGTATCGGGATTATGCTGAACGACTGGCT
>DATGQY010000074.1:0-4022 GCA_035303925.1 Marinobacter sp.
CGGTTGCTTTTGCCTTTGCCAAGGGCAGCGTCGTTTCTCAGGGCGTCCAGCTTCGACTGGGTGAAGGGCTGGCCGCTGGCGTCGGCTTTGTAGCGGCCGGGGTAGTCGTAGTGCTGATAGTCTTCCCGGTGGTTAACACCGCCGGCGCTGGTTTCGTGCATCAGGGCGTAGGCCGGGTTTTTGAAGGTGTAGTCTTTCATGGCCACGGAGGCGGCTTTGACTCGCTCTTCGTAGGCGAAGCTGAACACGCAGGCCTGTCGGGTGCTGCCGCCGGCCTGGGTGTTGCAGGCGACCGGGTCCAGTTTGGGGGCATCGCCGTGGTGGTCAGCGATAATCAGGGCCGGTTGTTCTTCGCCGTCCACACTGCCGTGCTGGTAGCGGTAGTGCCAGCCTTCTTCGGCGGCCAGGCGTTCAACGAAGTTGAGGTCGGTTTCCCGGTGCTGGACGCAGTATTCCCGTTCTTCCGGGGTGCGTTTGAGGTCAAACACGGTGTCGATGATGCCCCGCTCTTCCAGCAAGGTACGTACGATGGCGTCGGTGCTCTGGGTCTGGAAGATGCGGCTGTTGTGCATCAGGCCCAGGCGCCACACGGGAGGCTGGATCACCAGTTCATAGTGGGTGCGGCGGTGGCCGGTGTTGCCTCGGGCAAACTCGTTCACGACACCGGTAAAACGGCGTTGGGGCTGACCGTCCTGCCACACCACCAGGTCCACCGGTTGCTCCAGAATGTCGGCTGGCTGCACGTCCGGATCGGTGCTGGCCAGTTTCAGGCGGCCGTGAGACAGCGAAGACAGGCCTTCGGTGAGCACAAAACTGACAACAACAAAGTGATCGGTGGGGAATTCACCTACACGGGCGGTGAACTGCAATCCGCTTGCCTGGGGCATGACTTCGATCCCTGAAGAATGAACATTTCCATTTCCGCCAGCACCATCCGGGTGCAAGCTCCGGTCAACCCGGGCCATCAAGCCCGGGCGACGGCCGACAGTTTAATACAAGCTACGGGGTATGCGGTACCCCGCAAGCAACTGCTGTGTGAACGGGTTGGTATTACTGGCCGCATGTAAGCGATAGCGCATTTCACCATCGTCCACGGTGAACTTCACATCCACGGCGTTACTGCTGACCCCGGCAATATCGGCTTTATCCAGTAACCGGAACAGTGCCCAGGGGCCACTCTCGGAGATACTCCGGGGTGAGCGGTTCACCTGGATCGGTACCAGGGTGATCCGGCTTTCCACCGAGTCCCGCAGGGTGTTGGGCCACACCAACGGTATGCTCTGGCGCGGGCCGTGGGAGAACTCCACCAGCTGGCCATCGATGTTCACAACGGCGCGGCGCTTGTTGTTACTGAGGTTCAACGGCTCCAGGGCAAACTCTACGTCCAGGGTACCGCTACGCGTAAAGAACGCCTGGCGAATCTGCCGTGCCTGGTTAAGTGCCGCAAGAACATCCCGGCGAACCAGGCTCGCCCGACGGGCATCTCCCACCTGCTCCGGATGGTCTTCCAGGAACAGTTTCAGGTTATTGTTGTAGAAGTTTTCCAGCGTGCCGTCCGGCGCAAAGAACCGCTCGAAATCCTGTAGCGCCGCATCCCGTCCGGCTTCCGAGGTGAACGGATAGTGGCGCGCAAGATTCTGCTGGAACGGCTGGTAGACTTCGCGATACCACTCCCGCTCAAGCTGAGCCACTGCCTGATCGAGCACTACTCGCCAGCTTTCGGTGGCAAGCCGGTTCAGCAGTCGATTCAGCGGCTCCGGCTGGTGCCCGGCCATACGCTGCAGCGTGAAGATGGGGTCTGATCCTTGCAGGCCCATTCGCGCCCGCGCTGCGCTCAGTGCGGCTTTACCGGCATCCGGTGATTCCTGGATGTTGCGCATGTATTCGTGCAGCTCGGTGACCACCACCATGATCTCATCCAGCCCGCTCGGCTGTTCGCCCTGCTTGCGCGTCAACTGATTCAGCTCGTCAAACTGACGCTCGATTTCCTGCAACATGCGGAAGTGCGGCGATTCCTCCAGCAATTTGCGAGCAACTTCCGCTTCGCCTTCACCGACCGGAATCAGGCGGGTGTTATCCTGCACCTGGCCAAGCAGCCGAGCCAGAGGCTGGTGACCACTGGTCAGGCTTTCCAGAATCCGCACACCATGATTCAGATCCTCGAACCGGTGTATGTCTATGCGACTGAGTGCGGTGCGCCAGGTATTGGCGTAGTTCTCGGTATACAGAGTCTGCAGGCTGGCCAGTAGTTCCGCTTCATCAGCCTTGCTGAAGTCCACGTCGTTGCGGCGCCCCAGCACCCAGGCGTCGACCAGCGCCAGTTCGGTAACCGAGCCCGACTTGCGCAGGAACCATTTTTCCAGGCCCTCCCGGGTCAATAACGCCGGAACAGACAGGGGATCTTCGGCCGTCGGTAACTGATCGCCCAGCGGCTCTCCGTAGGCATCAACGCGGGTGAATACGGTAGAGAACGCCGGGCCGGAGCTGCGAGCCAACTCCAACGGTGACTGAAATTCCCGATTGGCTTCTACTTCCAGATCCCGGTACACGCGGTCCGGCGTGCTGATCCGGCCCAGCTCGTGCTGCGCCCACTGAACACTGCTCCGGAACGGAGCCAGTGCCATGGTTGCCGCCTGGTCACCGTCAGCCGCCATGCCCGCCAGGTTGGTGTGCGCCATGGCATACTGCAAGTGGCCATACAGGCGGTTCTGCACATCCCGCTGGCCGGGGAACCGGGCTTGCCAGTACTCGCGCATGTAGGAGAAGACGATGTCACTCCGGCGACCACTTTCGTCATACATCATACGCAGGACACGCAGGTGCTCCAGGCGTTCCGTGCTGTCATCAGGCGCCTGACCCATTTCTTCCATCACGCCGAACATCAATGCCGGCAGGTACTGGTAGGCCAGCATATCGAGGTAGGCCGCATCCACTTCCGGACCTACTTTGTGGCCCTGGTACAGGCCCATATCGGTGACCAACGGCCATTCCTTGCGGTAATCACCGAAGGCCAGGGTGGCTTCCCGCAGTTCGTCCAGCGGCTGCAGCAGATTCCGGCCGGTGCTGTCCGGCTCATAGCCAACCGGCTGCCAGTTGTTGAGGAACGAATTAACCCGGTTTTCCACCTGGGCCGCGGCTTCGGCGTTCTTGATGAAGTAATGTTGCCAGCCGGCAGTCATACCCGCTCCCGCGCACAGGGCCACCACCGCGGCCACCGCAACCTTACGATGACGCTTGCTGACCACTTTGCGGTTGTCGCCGGCCAGGCCCGCTTCGCGGTAGATAACCTCCGGGAACAGAGTTTTGGTAAACAGACTGGCGGACTGATTGCTGCGCTGTGCTGGCTGAATGGGGCCGGTCATCTGATAGTTACGGGCAGCCGCCGCCACGAAAGCGTCTTCCGGGACACCTTCCTGCAGAACAGAAGTGAAATAGGTACCGCGCACCAACGCCGGGGTCGAAAAGGCATCGGCTGACAGAAGATCGGTGAGGAATTGCTCCATGGTCGGCTTCAGACCGGCCAGCTGGCGGGTAAACGAGTAGGCTGCGGCCCGTTCTTCGCTGTCGCGGGTGTCCGCCAGTACGTCCGGCAGGCGCTGGCTGAGCTCGTCCACCATTTCGGAATAGCGATCGGCGAACTGTTCCAACCATTGATCGTGGTCCTGCTGGTTATCCAGGCGGAAGGTGAAACCCAGAGCCTTGTCTTTGTCCGCTTTCGACATTGTGCGCACAAAGGGCGCAAACCCGTACATCAGGTCCATTTTGGTGAAGGTGACATACACCGGCAGTCGCGAACCCAGCTGCTCCATCAGTTCGCGCAGGCGAGTGCGCAAAAGGATAGCGTGGGCTTCCCGCTGCTGATCGCTGGAGGTACTCAGGCGCGCCAAGTCGACCGCCAGCACTACGCCATTCAAGGGCCGTTGCGGGCGACTGCGTTCGAGCCAGCCGATGAAGTGATTCCAGAGGCGATTCTGGATTTCACCGGTGGCACCTTCGCCCTGGTTCTGGCTCAGCAGTTCACC
>DATGQY010000075.1:0-54705 GCA_035303925.1 Marinobacter sp.
CCGCACTACACCCGGCCCGAGGTATACGAAGGTCAGGCGGTGCCGGAAGTTCTTTTGGGCGGTCACCATGAACAGATCCGGCGTTGGCGATTGAAAGAATCGTTGAGGCGAACCCGGGAGCGACGCCCCGACCTGCTGGAAACGCGGGTGCTTACGGAAGAAGAGCGTCAGCTTCTGGAAGAAATTTTGAACGAACCGGGTGCCTCTGAATCATCAGGGCATTGAAAGATTGGGTATCAGGAGCATTACGATGAGCGGCAAGAACAACATCATCAATCAGATTGAAACAGAGCAGATGACCAAGGAAATCCCTGCGTTCGCGCCAGGTGATACCGTGGTTGTTCAGGTTCGCGTAACTGAAGGTAACCGTGAGCGTCTGCAGGCGTTCGAAGGCGTTGTTATCGGCAAGCGCAACCGTGGCATGAACTCTTCTTTCACGGTTCGTAAGATCTCTTACGGCGTGGGCGTTGAGCGTACCTTCCAGACCTTCTCCAAGCTGATCGACAGCGTGAGTGTGAAGCGTCGTGGTGATGTGCGTCAGGCCAAGCTTTACTACCTGCGCGACCTGTCTGGTAAGGCAGCTCGTATCAAGGAAAAGCTCGGCTGATTTCGGCCTGGCCGATCAGCACGAAAAAAGCAGCCCGAGTGGCTGCTTTTTTTATGTTTTAATGCAGTCAGACCATGATGCATAAGGCTGACCTTTGACCAGACCCGATGACGAGCTGCTGATTACCCGGTTTTCGGATGCCATCTGGCTTGAAGAGGGCCTTGGCGAGAAGACCCGGATGGCTTACGCCAGCGACCTGTCCCGTCTTTCGGAGTGGCTGGCGCAGCAGGCGGGCTCTCCGTCTTTGAGATCGGCCCGTCGCACGGATCTGTTGGCCTGGATGTCCCGAGGCTTGGCAGACGGCCTGAAAGCCAGTACGGCTGCCCGGCGTTTATCCGGAATTCGGCGCTTTTATCGATACCTGTTACGGGAAGGGCTGATCGCAGAAGATCCGACCCTGAGGATCGACAGCCCACGGCTCCCGCGACGTTTGCCCGATACGCTGACCGAGCAGGATGTGGAAGTTCTTTTGGCCGAGCCGGATCCAGGGGTGCCCCTGGAATTACGGGATCGGGCCATGCTGGAAATTCTGTACGGCTGTGGCTTACGGGTTACAGAGCTCACGAGCCTTGCTGTCGATCAGGTCAATTTGCGGCAGGGTGTGGTTCGCGTTAGTGGCAAAGGTAATAAGGATCGTCTGGTGCCGCTGGGTGAAGAAGCTGTGGACTGGTTACTCAGGTATATGAAAGAGGCCCGGCACGAGCTGCTGAAAGGTAAAAGCAGTGATGCTCTGTTCCCCGGCAATCGCGCCACCGCTATGACCCGTCAGACGTTCTGGCACCGCATCAAACTCTATGCCGCAAGGTCGGGTATCCGTAAGCATCTTTCACCGCACACCCTGCGCCACGCGTTTGCAACTCATTTACTGAACCACGGTGCGGATTTGCGTGTGGTGCAGATGCTGCTAGGCCACTCGGATTTATCCACAACCCAGATCTATACCCACGTTGCACGGCAGCGCCTGCAGGACCTCCATCAGGCCCACCATCCCAGAGGCTGATCTGTTATGGTAGATCGGTGAACTTTTACTCTGCGCCCGTGTCGCACCAGAACGCGTCAGTCGTTGGCTGTTGTTTCTGGCTGAGTGTGTACTGACCCCTGAATCTACTAACGAAAAGGTACGTTTAAGCTCATGAAACTGAAAATGTTGGCCGCGGTTGCTGGCCTGATGGTGTCGCTGGCCAGTGCGTCAGTTGTGAGTGCCGGAGAAACCGAAGACAAGATAGCAAAACGCCTGGCAGAGGCCGTGCCGGGGTTGACAGTGGTTTCGGTGCGCGAATCCGAAGCAGAGGGCCTGTATGAAGTACAGAGCAACAATGGCGATACCATCTACACCACGCAAGACGGTGTTTATCTGTTGACTGGCGATCTCCTGAAGATTACTGGAAACGGCATTGCCAACGTGACCGAAGAGGCGAGGGCGAAAACCCGTAAACGGCAGATGGCAGATTTTGGTGACGAAGGGTTGATTTCCTACCCGGCAAAAGGTGAGCAGAAGGCCGTGGTCGATGTGTTTACCGACATCGATTGCCCCTATTGCCGAAAACTCCATGACGAGATTCCGGAGCTTAACAGTTACGGCATTACCGTGAATTATTATGCCTTCCCCCGGTCCGGCCCCGGTACGCCCTCTTTCCGTAAATATGAGTCTGTCTGGTGCTCTGAGGACCAGCAAGGTGCAATGGACGCTGCCAAAGGCGGCAAATCCGTCAGCCCGAAGACCTGTGATAATCCGGTTGGGGCGCAGTATCGTCTTGGCGGGCAGGTTGGCGTAACCGGCACCCCGGCCATCGTGCTGGAAGACGGCAATATGGTTCGGGGATACGTACCCGCCCGCAATCTGGCGGAAGGTCTGGGTCTGCTTTGATCATTCCCGGGGCCGGTTCACGGTCCCGGTTTCTGCTGTTTGAACGACGACCGATTCAGGGCTTATTCAGAGGCCCCTGAATCGGTATACTATGCCCCCTATTGCAATCCATCAGCACCCCCATCGGGATCAGAGGTGAGAGCTTGAAAGACGTTAATGTCGGAATTTGCGGACTGGGAACCGTAGGCGGCGGTACATTCAATGTCCTGACTCGCAACGCGGCGATTATTGCGGGCCGTGTCGGCTGCAATATCCGGATTGCCAGAGTCGCCAGCCGGAAGAGCCGGGACGATCTCGAATTGGGTGATGTTCCGTTCAGTACCGACATTTTTGACGTGGTGAATGATCCTGCCATTGATATCGTTGTTGAGCTGATCGGGGGTTATGACGCCGCCAAGGAGTTGGTGCTGGCCGCTATTGCTAACGGCAAGCATGTTGTGACGGCCAACAAGGCCCTGATTGCCGTGCACGGTAACGAAATTTTTGAAGCGGCGGAGAAGGCAGGCGTGGTGGTTGCCTATGAAGCTGGCGTCGCCGGTGGAATTCCTGTGATCAAGGCGATACGTGAAGGCCTGGCGGCCAACCGTATCGACACCATCGCTGGCATCATCAACGGCACCGGCAACTTTATCCTTACCGAAATGCGGGCCGGTCGCCAGTTCGACGACGTGTTGAAAGAGGCGCAGGCGCTCGGGTATGCCGAGGCGGATCCGACCTTTGACGTTGAAGGTATAGATGCAGCGCATAAACTGACCATTCTGGCGTCTTCCGGGATTGGTGTCCCCCTTCAGTTCGAGAAAGCTTTCACCGAGGGCATCTCTGCTCTGACCCCCAGTGACATCGCCCATGCGGAGTTGCTGGGCTACCGGATCAAGCATCTGGGCATTGCCCGGCGCCGCGAAGACGGTATCGAACTTCGGGTTCACCCGACACTGGTACCGAAAAGCCACCTGATTGCTCAGGTTGATGGCGTGCTGAACGCCGTAATGGTCGATGGCGACGCGGTTGGCCAGACCATGTACTACGGCCCCGGTGCGGGTGCCGAAGCCACCGCTTCTGCGGTGATTGCCGATATTGTGGATGTGGCGCGGGCGGTGTCCAGCAGCAGCCAGCAGCGGGTGCCGTATCTGGGCTTCGCCCCAGAGGCAATGGAGAATCTGGCGGTCCTGCCGATGGAAGATATTCAGTCCGCTTACTATCTTCGGATTCAGGCCTTCGATCATCCGGGTGTGCTGGCCAAGGTTGCTTCGATTCTCAGTGAGCATGGCATCAACATTGAATCGATCATGCAGAAAGAGTCCGAATTCATGGATGGTCGTATTCCGGTCATCATCCTGACCCACACGGTACAGGAGCGCCAGATGAATCTGGCCATCGAGGAAATGGAAGCCCTGGCCGATGTTGACGGCAAGGTTGTTCGCATCCGCGCAGAAAACTTTAACTGACAGGTACGCACGTGAGATACATCAGCACACGGGGCGAAGCACCCGCACTGGGCTTTGAAGACGTTCTACTGACCGGGCTTGCTACCGATGGCGGCCTGTATGTTCCAGAGTCACTGCCGCATTTCAGTCTGGAAGAAATTCGTAGCTGGCGCGGATTGCCGTATGCGGAGCTGGCCTACAAGGTCATGTATCCGTTTGTGGAAGATGCGATCCCTGCGGATGAGTTCCGTAAGATGCTGGACGAAACCTACAGCGTGTTTACCCATCAGGCGGTTGCGCCGCTGGTTCAGCTGGACAGCAACGAGTGGGTGATGGAGCTGTTCCGTGGGCCGACGCTGGCGTTCAAGGATTTTGCTCTGCAATTGTTGGGACGCCTGCTCGACTATGTCCTGGAGAAGCGCAACCAGCACGTGGTGATCATGGGAGCGACCTCGGGTGATACCGGCTCTGCGGCCATTGAGGGTTGCCGTCGCTGCAAGCACGTGGACATTTTTATCCTGCACCCGCATCAGCGAGTGTCGGAAGTTCAGCGTCGCCAGATGACCACGGTACAAGGCGACAACATCCACAACATCGCAGTCAAAGGCAACTTCGACGACTGCCAGCGTATGGTGAAGGAGAGCTTCGGCGATCAGTCCTTCCTCGGTGGCAAGACTCAACTGGCGGCGGTGAATTCCATCAACTGGGCGCGGATCATGGCCCAGATTGTGTACTACTTTCAGGCCTCTCTGGCGCTCGGTGGTCCGGACCGCAGCATGGCGTTCTCCGTGCCCACCGGTAACTTTGGCGATATCTTTGCGGGTTATCTGGCCAAGAAAATGGGCTTGCCCATTTCCCAGCTGGTTATCGCGACCAACCGCAACGACATCCTGCATCGCTTCATGAGCGGCAACAAGTACGAGCAGCATCAGCTTGAGCATACCCTGTCGCCGAGTATGGATATCATGGTGTCCAGCAACTTCGAGCGTTTGTTGTTTGACCTCCACGGTCGCGACGGTGCTGCCGTGAAGCAGTTGCTGGAAAACGCAGCCAAAGGTCCGGTCAGCATCGAAGACTACCGCTGGAAGCACGCCCGCAAGCTGTTCGACAGCGATGCTGTCGATGATAAGACCACCTGCGATACCATCCGTGAAATTTACGAGCAGAATGAATACCTGTTGGACCCACACACGGCCATTGGCGTTCGTGCTGCCCGTAACTGTCGCCGTGATGCGTCTGTGCCGATGATCACCCTGGGCACTGCGCACCCTGCCAAGTTCCCGGACGCGATTGTTGAATCCGGCCTGACCGTGAAGCCCGAGTTGCCAGCTCACATGGCTGATCTGTTCGAGCGGGAAGAGCGCTACACCGTCCTGGATAACAGTCTGTCTGACGTGCAGGGCTTCCTGGCGAAGCACTGGAAAAATGCCTGATCCGGCATGACTCCAAAAAAGATCCTGCGTCGCCCCCAGCCAGCTGACCGGCTGGACTGGGGGCAAAACCTCCCACCCATCCTCCGCCGGCTGTATGCCGCCCGGGGCGTCCAATCTGACGAGCAGCTCCAGTACACCCTGAACTACCTCGCGTCTCCCATGCAATTGCGTGGTATCGACCGGGCGGTTGAGCTGCTGGCTGCCGCGGTGGTTGAGAAGCAGAAGGTGATGGTGCTGGGCGACTTTGATGCCGATGGCGCCACCAGTACCGCGGTTGCGATGCTGGGGCTGTCGATGTTGGGCGTGCCCTCAGTGGATTTTCGGGTGCCCAGTCGTTTTTCCGACGGGTATGGCCTGACACCGGGCATCATCCATCGGTTGCAGGATGACGGAGATCTACCCGATTTGCTGGTGACCGTGGATAACGGTATTTCCGCCATCGAAGGCGTCCGGGCTGCCCGTGAGCTAGGCATCAAGGTGGTTATCACCGATCACCACCTGGCGGGCGAGGAGCTGCCTGATGCCGATGCCATTGTTAACCCCAACCAGCCCGGTTGTCCGTTTCTGAGCAAGAACGCCGCCGGGGTGGGGGTCATGTTCTATGTGCTGACTGCACTGCGAAAGCACCTGCGTGACAATAACCTTTTGCCAGATCCTGAGCCTAACCTGGGTACCCTGCTGGATCTGGTGGCTCTGGGCACGGTAGCCGACGTGGTGCCGCTGGATCACAACAATCGCATTTTTGTAGAGCAGGGCATCCGCCGCATTCGCAAAGGCGAAGCCCGTCCCGGGATATTGGCGCTGCTTGAGGTGGCTGGCCGTGACTACACCCAGATCAGCTCCACCGACCTCGGCTTTGTTGTAGGTCCCCGGTTGAACGCCGCCGGGCGCCTGGATGACATGAGTATCGGTATTGCATGCCTGTTGGCTGACAGCCACGACGAGGCTCTGCGCCTGGCCCGGGAATTGGACAATTTCAATCGCGAACGCCGCAGTATCGAGCGGGAAATGAAAACTCAGGCCCAGGATCTGCTTGCTTCAATGTCTCTGGATATCGAGGGCCTGCCCTGGGGGCTGGCGCTGTTTGATCAGGATTGGCACCAGGGTGTCATCGGCATACTGGCGGCACGAATTCGCGAACAAACCCATCGCCCGACCATTGCCTTTGCGCCGGATGACGACGGCGAACACCTTAAAGGCTCCGCCCGCTCAATCCCGGGCCTGCATATCCGCGATGCTTTGGCGGTTGTGGATGCAAGAAAGCCCGGGTTGATGAAAAAATATGGCGGCCACGCCATGGCAGCCGGCATGACCATCGCCCGTGCCGATCTGGGCGAGTTCAGCCAGGCCTTTGATCAGGCCGTGCGGGATGCTCTGAAAGCGGAAGATCTGGAGGCCGCCATCATTACCGACGGCCCGCTCGCCCCGGAGGAGTTGAATCTCGATACCGCCTACCTGCTCAGACGCAGCGGCCCCTGGGGACAGCATTTTCCAGAGCCGATATTCGATGGTGAGTTCCGGGTGGTGAGTCAACGCATCGTGGGTGAAAATCATCTGAAACTGGTGCTTCAGCCGATCGCAGGCGGTGGCATTATCGACGGCATTGCCTTCAACACCGGGCCTGAGGTACCAGATTTTACCCGCTGTGGTGCCCGGGTGGTGTATAAGCCAGATTCCAACACCTTTCGGGGCCGTACCAATCTGCAGTTGCTGGTGGATTATCTGGAGCCACTGGGCTGATATCCGAGGCGTACTCCGTATTTTCCGGTTGCTGATTTAGCCAGCAAATTCCGGTAGAATCCGCCCTCTGTTTTTATCGCATCATTTTCCAAAAGCGAGACACGGTTTCATGGAAGTTAATCCCATAGTGGTGAAGATCAAAGAGCTTCGCGAGCGCACTGAAGCGCTGAGGGGGTATCTTTGACTACGATCAGCGTAGTGAACGTCTGGTTGAAGTAGAACGGGAACTTGAACTCCCGAGTGTGTGGGACAATCCCGAGCGTGCCCAGGCGTTGGGCAAGGAGCGTTCCGACCTTGAGCTGATCGTGCAAACCATTGATAACCTCACCAGCGGTCTGAGCGATGCCGAAAGCCTGCTCGACATGGCGGTGGAAGAGGATGATGAGGGCACGGTTCAGGACATCGTGGCTGATCTTGAAAGCCTCGACAAAGAGCTCGAAAAGCTTGAGTTCCGCCGTATGTTCTCCGGTGAAATGGACGCCAACAACGCCTATCTGGATATTCAGGCCGGTTCCGGCGGTACCGAAGCTCAGGATTGGGCGAACATGCTGCTGCGCATGTACCTGCGCTGGGCAGAGCGTCGTGGTTTCAAGGCGGAAATCGTTGAGTTGCAGGAAGGTGAAGTGGCGGGCATCAAGAGTGCCACCATTCATGTTCAGGGCGAGTACGCCTACGGCTGGCTGCGCACTGAAACCGGGGTGCATCGCCTGGTTCGCAAGTCGCCGTTCGATTCCGGCAATCGTCGTCATACCTCTTTCTCTTCTGTGTTTATATCGCCGGAAGTGGACGACAGCTTCGAAGTCGAGATCAACCCGGCCGACCTGCGGGTCGACGTTTACCGCGCCTCCGGTGCCGGTGGTCAGCACGTTAACCGGACCGAATCCGCAGTCCGGCTGACCCACAACCCGACCGGGATTGTCGTGGCCTGTCAGGCTGGCCGAAGCCAGCACCAGAACAAAGACCAGGCCATGAAGCAACTGAAAGCCAAGCTGTTCGAGCGCGAGATGCAGTTGCGTAACGCCGAGAAGCAGAAGCAGGAAGACTCCAAGTCAGACATCGGCTGGGGCAGCCAGATCCGTTCCTACGTGCTGGATGACAGCCGTATCAAGGATCTGCGCACCAAGGTGGAGACCAGCAACACCCAGTCGGTGCTTGATGGTGATATCGACAAGTTTATCGAAGCCAGTCTGAAGATGGCGCTGTAACCAGCGCCATTCAACCCGATCCGGACACCCCCGACTTCTTAGTGAGCCAAAATGACCGAACACACCCAGAACGCCGCACAGCCCGAGGACAACAAGCTGATTGCCGAGCGCCGTGCCAAACTGGCGGCACTGCGTGAGCAGGGCAATCCGTTCCCGAATGATTTCCGTCGTGATGCCACCGCTGCTGAATTGCAGGAGAAATACGGCGACAACACCAAGGAAGAGCTGGAGGCAATGGGCATCGAGGTGGCCATTGCAGGCCGAATGATGCTCGACCGAAAAGCGTTCAAAGTGGTTCAGGATATGACTGGACGCATCCAGATCTACGCCTCCAAGGATGTCCAGAAAGACACCAAACACTGGGACCTGGGCGACATCGTGGGGGTGCGGGGTATCCTGTGCAAATCCGGCAAGGGCGACCTGTATGTGTCCATGGATGAGTACACCCTGCTGACCAAGTCGCTGCGCCCGCTGCCTGAGAAACACAAAGGCCTGACCGACACCGAGGCCCGTTACCGTCACCGTTACGTTGATCTGATGGTGAACGAAGACAGTCGCCGGGTGTTCTATGCCCGTTCGAAAATCATCAACGTCATGCGCGAGTACTTCACCGATCGTGACTTCATGGAAGTGGAAACGCCCATGTTGCAGGTGATCCCGGGAGGCGCCACCGCCCGCCCGTTTGTCACCCATCACAACGCACTGGGCATCGACATGTATCTTCGGATTGCTCCGGAGCTGTTCCTCAAGCGGCTGGTGGTCGGTGGCTTCGAGCGGGTGTTCGAGATCAACCGTAACTTCCGTAATGAAGGCCTGTCTACCCGGCACAACCCCGAGTTCACCATGGTCGAGTTCTATCAGGCCTACGCCGATTACAACGATCTGATGGACCTGACCGAAGACATGCTGCGTACCATCGCACAAAAGGTGTTGGGAACCACGACCGTGATCAATACCCGGTCATTGAAAGACGGTACGGAAGAAACCATCGAATACGATTTCGGTAAGCCGTTCGAGCGCCTGACCGTGGTCGACGCGATTCTGCGCTACAACCCGGATATCACCCGGGAGCAACTGGCGGATGACGCCAAGGCTCGCGACGTTGCGAAGAATCTGGGTATCCACGTGAAAGACATCTGGGGCCTGGGTAAGGTGCAGATCGAGATCTTCGAGGCCACCGCCGAGCATCGTCTGATGCAGCCGACATTCATCACCGAGTACCCGAAAGAGATCTCTCCGCTGGCCCGTTGCAAAGACAGCGATCCGTTTGTGACCGAGCGTTTCGAGTTCTTCGTAGGTGGCCGCGAGATTGCCAACGGCTTCTCGGAGCTGAACGATGCCGAAGATCAGGCCGAGCGTTTCCAGGCTCAGGTGGCCGAGAAAGACGCCGGTGACGACGAGGCCATGTTCTACGACGACGACTACGTGATGGCCCTGGAATATGGCCTGCCACCAACGGCTGGGGAAGGCATTGGTATCGACCGTCTGGCCATGCTGCTGACCGATTCGCCGTCCATCCGCGATGTCATCCTGTTCCCGGCCATGCGCCCGGAGCACAAGGCCGAGCACAAACCGGATAGCGAGTAAGTTCTGATGCATCCGGCCGAAGCGCTGGCTCAGCAACTGAAGCCCGGGCGCGGCTGGGATCAATGGCTGGCGGACGAGTTCCGCCAGCCATACATGTTGCAGTTGGCCGACTTTCTGGCCCGTGAAGAGCAGGCCGGAAAGACACTGTTCCCGGAACGAAAGCATTACTTCAATGCTCTGAACAGCACACCGCTGGAGCAGGTGAAAGTGGTGATTCTGGGCCAGGACCCGTACCACGGCCCGGGTCAGGCCCACGGACTGTGCTTCTCGGTGCGCCCGGGCGTACCGGTGCCGCCTTCTCTGGTCAATATTTTCAAGGAAATTGAAACCGATCTGGGCATCGTCCCGCCCGACCATGGCTGCTTGCAACCCTGGGCCGAGCAGGGCGTGTTGCTCCTGAACGCAGTTCTAACCGTGGAGCAGGGTAACGCAGGTGCGCACCAAAACAAGGGTTGGGAAACGTTCACCGACAAGGTTATCGAAACGGTCAACCGGGAGCGGGATGGCGTGGTGTTTCTGCTCTGGGGCAGCTACGCAAAGAAAAAAGGCCGACATATTGACCGGAACCGCCACCTGGTTCTGGATGGCCCGCACCCGTCACCGCTCAGTGCCTACCGTGGCTTCTTTGGTTGCAGGCATTTCTCGAAGGTTAACGAATGCCTGAGGGAGCAGGGCAGGCCCTCCGTTCATTGGGCATTGCCAAGCAAAGCTGCGTTGATTGCCAAGTATAAACAGTGACGCGCTGACGAAGGCAATGTAAAGGTAGTCTTCAGTGCGGGACAGGCTCCCGAAGAAAACCGATCCCTATTGAAGCAGCGCCATGGCCGCTTCCATCTGGGCGTTGAGGTCTTCCTCTTCTGCCATGATGGTTTCCGGGTCCAGTCCCAGGCGATTGAAGGCTGAGATAGTGGCGAAGTCCATTTCATTCCAGGGGTTGTCGGTCCCCGCCACCAGTTGCAGGTTGGCGATCATAACCAGATCTGCGTAGTCGGCTGTCGGTACTTCTCGCTGGAAGTTAGCGTATTCCAGTGGCACATCCTGCAACTCTTTCGGGAAATCCCATTTTTTCAGGATCATGCTGCCAATGCGTGGGTGCAGTTGCTCTATTACGTTGTCGAGCATGATGCTGCTGATCTGGATGTCCTGGTCTTCAACGTAGCGCAGGATGGGTAGCACGCCGATCAGGTGCACAAGGCCGGCCAATGTTGCCTGGTCTGGTTTGAGTTTTGTGTAGTGCTGGGCCAGAACGTGGCAGATGCCGGCCACTTCGGTACTGGTCTGCCAGGTCGCACGCAGGCGCTTGTCGACCATGTCAGAGGTCGCCTGGAACATCTGCTCCATGGCCAGACCCATGGCGAGGTTGCTGGTATAAGCCATGCCCAGGCGGCTCACTGCCATGTTCAGGTTCTCAATGGCCCGGCTACCCCGGAACAGTGGGCTGTTGCAAACCCTGATGATGCGGGCAGACAGCGCTGTGTCATTGCTGATGACTCTGACCAGGTCTGCAATCGCGGAGTCCTCTGACTCGGCGATGTCCCGTACCTGAAGTGCGACTTCGGGTAGTGTCGGCAGAACCAGTTTGTCGTTTTCAATCGCGCTGGTCAGGTCAGACTTTATGGTTTCAACAATATTTGCCATGGTCAGTAACGTTCCGCTTGTCTGATTGCCCGGGTGCAGGGCTAGATGTAAACCGTATGTGGTTTATTTATAGCAAAATTTTCGGGTTTTTCCTGTCAACTTATGTATCCGCTTGTGTGCCTTGCTCCCGCTCGGGTACCGGGTAGGGTAGCGGCTCAAGCTGAACTCGAATGCCTTCTCTGCCGTCAACGGACAGTGACTCCGTATCGGCATCGTGACGGAGTACCGCCAGCATCTCGCCCTGATGGTCACCGGTCATAATGGCGTTCACCACCTCACCGACCGTCTTTCCGTTTGCCAGCAGCTTTGTACCTTCCTCCGGTGCACGCTCTGTATTGCTGAACGAAAGGCGGAAAAGACTCTTTTTCAGCTGGCCAAGAAAATGCATCCGGGCAATCACTTCCTGACCGGTATAACAGCCCTTTTTGAAGTGTACGCCCTGCAAATGTTGAAGGTTAAGCATTTGGGGAACATGGGCTTCAAGGGTGACGGGTGTCAGCCAGGGAACCCCTGCGGAGATGCTTGAGGCTTGCCAGTCATTCAGGGAAAGTTCGGCCAACTCGATGGGGGCGGGCCGCTCTGCGCTGGGTTGCCACCATTCGTAACGAGGCACCTGCGCGCCTGTGTCTTCTATGCGGATCAGGTATCCCGTGTCGGTTTGCAGAACCTGACCGGGCTGGGAGAGCGCGGTCGCGTCATGACCGGCTACGGCGGTGGCGGCGGGCTGACCAATCAGTCCGATCATCCGGGCGCCGGGCAGTACCTCCATCGTGGTGCCTCTGAACAGCATGAGGTACTTTCTGAGACGGCTCAGGGTGTCCTCGGCAACGCGGGTATCAAGATTCATCAGAAGGTCACCACCATCCCGCACCAGACGGGTAAGGCAGTACGCCCGGCCCTTGGGTGAGCAGGCCGCCGCTCGCCGGGACTGTTCAGGGGTTATTTCATCAACATGCTGGGTGAACTGGCCCTGTACAAACTTGTCTGCCCCGGGGCCGCTGATGCGCACCATGACGTAGTTGCTCAGAGCTGCATAGCCTTCGGGCCGAGCGCTCGATATGGGCTGGGTGTCCTCTTTGCTCACGATGGTCTCCAGGTTAGTGCGGTGGAGTTCAGTACGGGTTATCAGGCTGGCCTGCTCGAAGCCACATGCGCAAGCGCCTGAATTCAGGTTCACCGGTGTTGGCTTTGAGTGGCCCTGCATTCCCGGTGATCAGCGTCACCATGCTACCTGATCTGTTACCTGCGGGCTTGAGTTTCAGGATCACGAGTGCGGAACTCAGGTAACTTGCTGCGCAGATGGTAACGGGGATTTCGTCACCGTTGTTGAGTTGACACAGCAGTCCGGCCTTGCCACTTCGTAGTGAAACGACAGAGTCCGGGCACTGCAGGAGCCCCAGCCGACGAAACGATTGCCAGCCCCAAATACCCCCCGGGATCAAGAGCGCCAGGAGCAGGGGAGTGGATCCGGAAGCTGCCACAACGGTGAACGTGGCCAGCGCGATCCAGGGGGCACTTGCCAGCAATCCGACGCAGGCGGAGGGTGCCAGTGTCAGATTAATCCGGCTGGACACGTTTCAGAATGATCTCGACCATACGCCGAAGGTCGGGGTCTTCCGGCTTGCTGCGCTGCATGAACCATTCAAACATATCGGCATCTTCGCAACTCAACAGTTTGCGGTAGCGGGCCTGGTCCTCTGGCGCCAGATCCCGGTAGGCCTCTTCGAGGAACGGCAGCAACAGCACGTCCAGTTCAAGCATGCCCCGGCGGCTGTGCCACCATAAACGATGAAATTCTGTATGGTCGTTAGATGCGTTTGTGTCGGACATAGTGGGTTCCGTCTTGAGCAACTTGGTGAAGTCCCCGGTTCAGGGAGACAGGGTTCGATAGGTTGTCGGTACCAGTACCGTATCCACGGCTTCGTCCTGCAGCTCCGGGTAATCCAGGGTGTAGTGCAGTCCCCGGCTCTCCTTGCGCTGCAGCGCCGAGCAGATGATCAGGTCTGAAATAGTGACGAGGTTGCGCAACTCGATCAGATCATTGGTAACCCGGTAGTTGCTGTAGAACTCGCTGATTTCGCCGGACAACAGATCAACGCGATGTTTGGCTCGCTGCAGTCGTTTGGTGGTTCGGACAATGCCGACATAGTCCCACATGAAATGGCGCAGTTCATCCCAGTTGTGGGAGATGATGACATCTTCATCGGAGTCCCGCACCTGACTTTCGTCCCAGCCAGGGACCTCTGGCGGTGCCGGAATATCGGCTTCGCGCCGGGCAATGTCCTGGGCCGCGGCCCGACCATAGACCAGGCACTCCAGCAAGGAGTTGCTGGCCATGCGATTGGCGCCATGCAATCCGGTAAAGGCGGCCTCGCCAACGACGTATAGCTGATTGATATCGGTTCGCGCGCGCTCGTCACTGATGACGCCGCCACAGGTATAGTGGGCCGCCGGCACGACCGGTATGGGGTCCTTGGTGATGTCGATTCCGAAGGTCAGGCACTTTTCATAGATAGTCGGGAAATGGTGCTTTATGAAGTCCGCCGGTTTGTGGCTGATGTCCAGGTACAGGTGGTCCGCACCGAGGCGCTTCATTTCATGGTCGATGGCTCTGGCGACGATGTCCCGGGGGGCCAGTTCGGCCCGCTCGTCAAAGCGGTCCATGAATCGACTGCCATCGGGCAGCCTGAGCACACCGCCCTCTCCGCGCACTGCCTCGGTGATCAGGAAGGACTTGGCGTGCGGGTGGTACAGACAGGTCGGGTGAAACTGGTTGAATTCCATGTTGGCCACCCTGCACCCGGCCCGCCACGCCATGGCGATGCCATCGCCTGAGGCGCCATCCGGGTTGGTGGTGTAACGGTAGGCTTTGGAAGCACCACCGGTTGCCACGACGGTAAAGCGTGCACGGAACAGCTCGACGTGGTTGTCTTCCAGGTTCAGTACATAGGCGCCGATGCAGCGGTTACCCGGTAGGGAGAGCTTCCGGTTGGTGATCAGGTCAACCGCAACCCTGCCGGATTTCAGTTCAATGTTGGGTCTGGCGGCCGCCTGGCTTGCCAGCGTTGTGGAAACCGCCTGCCCGGTCGCATCTGCGGCGTGGATGATGCGACGATGACTGTGTCCGCCTTCACGAGTCAGGTGGTACTCGGCGCTGTCGTCCTGTCGGGTAAAGGCCACGCCGGATTCAATCAGCCAGTCAATACTCTCTTTGCCATGCTCAACGGTAAAGCGCACGGCATCTTCATGGCAAAGCCCGCCACCGGCGTTCAGTGTGTCCTGGATGTGATTCTCTATGGAGTCGCTATCGTCGAGAACGGCGGCAATCCCGCCCTGAGCCCAAAGTGTTGCGCCAGAGCTGATGTCGGCTTTGCTGACCACGCACACCCGCAGGTGTTCCGGCAGGTTCAGTGCAACGGTCAGGCCGGCAGCGCCGCTGCCGATAATGAGAACATCGTATTCGTAGGATTGTGGCATTGAGTCGTTATCGCGGGCCATAATGTGGATGTGTATTGAACTAAACTTTGCGCTTGCTGTCTATTTGGCCTGATGGATATGCCACCAGCCGGTTGCTGTCTGCAACCTGGGTTCATTTATGAACACCGGAAACGCCCAATGACACAAGCCAACTCATTAAAAGCCACTGTGGTGGCCGCTAGCACAGGACATTCCGTTGTTTCGTCCATGACTCCTGACAATGACTGGAAACCGGGTGAGCAGACCGAAAGCCAGACGGATCTGCAATTGGTGCGCAAGGTACGCAATGGTGACCGTGCGGCCTTCGACTTGCTGGTGGTGAAATACCAGTCGCGGGTGGCGTCTATTATCAGCCGCTATGTGTACGACAGTCAGGAAGTGATGGACCTGGCACAGGAAACCTTCATCAAAGCCTTTCGGGCCATCGACCGGTTTCGCGGCGACAGCGCATTTTATACCTGGCTCTACCGGATTGCTGTCAATACGGCAAAGAATTATCTCGAAGCGCGCGGGCGAAGGCCTCAGGGCTCGGCAGATTCCGCCGAGGCCGAAAATTTTGACGATGGCAGCAGGCTGCGGGATCTGGCCTCACCCGAACGGTTATTGCAGAAAGAGCAGCTGCAGAAGGCGCTGGCAGAAGCGATATCCGGTTTGCCAGAGGAACTACGGTCGGCTTTTCTGCTCAGAGAATATGACGGTCTGAGCTACGAGGACATCGCCGGGATTCTGGAATGCCCTATCGGGACTGTGCGCTCCCGGATTTTCAGGGCCCGGGATGCGGTGGATCGCCATATCGGTCCATTGCTTAATCATTCAGTGACGTAAATGAGGTTGCATCCTATGGATGAGCGTCTCAGAGAAACACTTTCAGCCATGATGGACGATGAAGCCGATGAGCTTTCGGTTCGCCGTCTCTTGTCCCATGAAAATCAGGTCGATGTCAGGGACCAGTGGCAACGATGGCAGCAGGTACGTGACCTGATGCATGAGAATCACGGCCCTTCGTACGGTGTGGATCTGGCCGGTGCGGTGCGAGAAGCTCTTGATGGCCATGAACGTCCGGCTCCGGTCGCGGAGCGGGCCAGAACGGTGGCTGCATCCTACTGGCGGTGGCCGGTTGCGGCGATGGTTGTAATGGCTCTGGTGGTGGGGTTTGGTGCCGGGGCAGGTTGGGACACTCAGCCGGATGAGATGACGGATGTTCTGGCCTCCGCCGGAATAGACAGCAGTAATCCCGCCTTGCTTCCGTCGGCTGTGGAAGAGGTGGCGTTGCAACGGCTTGATGAACAGCAGCTGCGCCAGATGCGGCAATATTTGCTGGAGCACGCACAACATAACAGCGTGGGTGCGGGTCGCGGATCAGTGGGTTATGCCCGCCTGGTCAGTGCCAGTGGTGGTTATTGATCCTGGGGTGTCTGTTCATGAAGTTTCCGGTTAAAGACAGGTTGGCAATGGTTCGCGGATTGACGTTTCTCGCCTTGGCGTACTTGTTGAGTGTACCGGGGGCGTTTGCCCAGGCTCCGGGAGAGGTCGGTAATGCCGCCCGGACCGAGCAGGCCATGGCCTGGCTGGAGCGCCTGGGGCCAGCGCTGAACATGACATCCTATCAAGGGGTGTTTGTGTATGCCCGGGGCGATCAGGTGCATTCCATGCGTATTGCCCACCGGTTCCGGGATGGCCGGGTTGAAGAGCGTCTGGTTATGCAGGACGGCGGCAGTGGCGAGATCGTCAGACGAGGTATGAACGTTGTCTGCGTGTTACCGGACCAGGGGCGCATTCGGCTGGATGAGGTAATTCCCTCAGGCCCTTTTGCCGAAGCATTCACCAGTCAGCTCATGCCGTTTGGCCAATGGTACCTTCCCGAGCTGGTGGGTGAGGGTCGGGTAGCAGGTTACGACGTAGTGACCGTTGCGTTGACTCCGAAGGATGAGCATCGATACAGCCATCGGCTCTGGCTCGAAAAGAGCACAGGTCTGTTGGTGAAGAGTCATGTCAGGGATGTCGACGGTGCGGTGCTGGAGCACTTTCAGTTTACCAGTCTTGAAATTACAGATGACATTCCCGACGTCGAATTTGAGATTCAAACCCGAGGCCGGGAAATTACCCGCAGCCTGGATGTTGAGGCTGCTCGCCAGTCTCCCGTCGGACGTATGAGTGGCTGGACGTTGAACTGGCAACCAGAGGGGTTCGTGCCAGCTGCGGTGCCGCGTTCGGGCAAGGGCAAAGCGGTTGCTTTTTCAGATGGTCTGGCGGCATTTTCGGTTTTTGTGGAGCCTGTAACCGGGCTGAAGATGCCCACGGGTGCCTCGCGTATCGGTGCCACGACGGTGTATATGCGGGAGCTGTCTGTGGCTGATCGTCCGTTTCTGATCGCTGTGGTTGGAGAAATTCCACCCGGAACCGCCAGGAAAGTGGCTGATGCCGTCAGTATTGACGACGAAATGGTCCGCGGGTGGTCCCCCCGTGATCACTGAAACCGGAAAAGTCGTGGCACTCAATGGTGAGCGTGCGTGGGTCCAGACGATACGAGTCAGTGCCTGCGAGAGCTGCTCGGCACGGTCCGGCTGTGGTCAGCGGGCGTTGGCTGCCGTTTCCGGGGGGCGGGCGAATCAGATTCTGGTCGAGAATACGGCCGGCGCCCGAGTGGGTGACGAGGTCGTGATTGGCGTTGACGAACAGTCCCTGCTCTCGGCCTCTCTGGCGGTTTACGGAGTGCCGTTACTGTTGATGGTGCTGATGAGTATTGCTGGCCACCGCTGGTTTGGCGGAACGGATCTTGTCGCTATTCTGGGTGCTCTTATCGGGCTGGGAGCCGGGTTTTGGCTGGTTCGCCTCTGGCAGTCACGGTCCGGGGAAAAGTTCCAGCCACGGATGATTCGGGTCAACCGAATCGCTGCGGTTCCATGTTTGTGATCTATATGAGTTTGTAAGTTGAAAATCAGTTGGTCGGCCCCACATATGAGCGTCTGACCAACGGCCAAAAGGGGGTTCAACATGCCAAGAAAAAACACAGAGATCGCCCGTTTTCCTGAGACTTTTCGCCCGGGAGTGGTGATGGGCGTTCTGCTGATGCTTGCCGTCATGGTGTCGGTGTTCTGGAGTCAGGACCTGGCAGCGCGCGGGTTACCGGACTTTACCGAGCTGGTGGAAGAAAACTCCAGCGCGGTGGTCAATATCAGTACCACCAGTGAGCCGACGAACCAGGGTTCAGGTTTTCACGGACTGCCTTTTGATGAGCGCCAGCTCGAACAGTTACCCCCCTTTCTGCAGGATTTCTTTCGCGGTCCCCAGTCGCCCTTTGGCGGAGCGCCACGTGCTCAACAGCCCGCCCGTTCTATGGGGTCCGGATTCATTGTCTCGAAAGACGGTTACGTGCTGACCAATAATCACGTGGTCGAAGGGGCGGATGAAGTTGTCGTGCGGCTCAATGATCGTCGTGAATTTGCCGCTACCATTGTGGGTACCGATCCGCGCTCGGATATGGCTGTTCTGAAAATAGAAAATGGTGATGATCTCCCGGTCGTGCAAATCGGGCGATCCAAGGAACTGAAAGTCGGCGAGTGGGTTTTTGCCATCGGTTCGCCTTTTGGGTTTGATTATACGGTCACCGCCGGTATTGTCAGTGCGCTGGGCCGGTCCTTGCCCTCCGAAAACTACGTCCCGTTTATTCAGACGGACGTGGCCATTAATCCGGGTAACTCTGGTGGGCCGCTGTTCAACCTGGACGGCGAGGTGGTCGGTATAAACTCCCAGATTTACACCCGCTCGGGTGGCTTTATGGGGGTTTCGTTTGCGATTCCGATTGACGATGCGATGAGTGTGTTCCGTCAGTTGCGAGACAAGGGTACCGTGGCGCGGGGCTGGTTAGGTGTGTTGATCCAGGAAGTTAATCGGGATCTGGCCGAAACCTTTGGACTTAAACGGCCACGGGGTGCGTTGATTGCCGAGGTAATGGAGGGTTCTCCGGCCCTCGCGGGCGGGCTTCAGGCCGGTGATATTGTGCTTGGCTATAACGGCGAAGAGATACAGTTGTCGTCAGATTTGCCACCTATGGTTGGCCGAACACCGGTTGGTGAATCGGCGCGATTGACGGTGTTGAGAGAGGGCAAGGAGATTTCACTGGATGTGGAAATCGGTGCGCTGCCTGAGGAAGGTCGCGCCAGCACTGAGCCTGCGTCAGGGTCCCGTGATGGCAGCTCAGCCGATGCACTGGGATTGGCGGTTGAGCCGTTGGCGCCAGAAGTTGCCCGATCTGCCGGCGTTGACAGCGGAGTGTTGGTGTCGAGTGTCAGCCCCGGGCCTGCACTTGAAGCCGGCATCCGGAACCGGGATATCATTACCGAGATCAATCGCCAGCGTGTGGGCTCGGTTGAGGACTTCCGGCAGGTTGTTAAAGGCTTGCCCGAAAACCGAGCGGTTTCGGTTCGTATTGTCCGGCAGGGGCGGGCGATCTATCTGGTGATGAAGCCGTGAGGTAGCGCCTCTTTCCGGCCGTGTGTCAACAGGCTCCCGGTGCGTGTCACGACATGCCCGGGAGCTTTTGCTATACTCGCCGGAATCGATAATAAACATGGGTCATGGAACGGACCGGAAGTAATGATGACCAATAAGGAACTGCCCCTCCGTCAGCTGCTTGAGCTGCGCAACTCCTGGCTCGCCTGGGTTGTTTTTCTTGTGTCCATTGTGGTGACCATCCTGCTTTGGCAGGTCTCCATCCGTCTGGTGGAAGACCGCACCGAGGCCAAGTTTCGCGCCCAGTCCCTGCAGCTCAAAACCGCCATTGAAGAACGTCTGATCAATTATGAGCAGGTACTGGCAGGCAGTGCAGGTCTGTTTGCGGTCTCCGGTGAGGTCAGTCGTGCAGAGTGGCGGGAGTACGTTGATAAGGTTGATATCAATCGCTATTACCCGGGCATCGAGGGTATCGGTTACGTACAGCGCATCGGCGTTCGTCAGATGGCCGACCACATCGCCTCGGTTCGGGCGGAAGGGGTTTACGATTATCTGGTAAAACCCCTTGGGGCCGGGCCTTATTATTATCCCATGGTGTACCTTGAGCCCGGCACCGTCCGTAATCGACGGGCTCTGGGTTACGATGCATTCAGTGATCCGATTCACCGGGTTGCCATGGAACAGGCGCGGGATGATGCCGAGCCTACCGTCACCGGCAAGGTAGTCCTTGTGCAGGAGGCAGTTGCCGAAGATCAGGCCGGCTTCCTGATGTACTACCCGGTATACCAGGGTGGTGAGATCCCAGAGATTCGCGCAGAACGCCGCATGATGCTGGCTGGTTACGTGTTCAGCGCCTTCCGGATGAACAACCTGATAGACGGTATTGTCGGGTTGATTTCCCCGTTTCTTGATGTCCGGATTTATGACAACGCCACGGTGTCCCGGAACACGCTCATGTACGGCTCGAACCTGGGCTCGCTGGATAACGAATTCAGTTTCGAGTTGAGTCAGACCATTTCTCACGGGGGCCGCAATTGGTTGCTGCAAACCCGCTCAACCCCCGCTTTTGACTTTCTGGCAGCTGATCCCCGGCCTCCGATCGTGCTGGGATCAGGCCTTGCGATCAGTGTCTTGCTGTGTCTGTTTGTTCTATCGCTGGTGCGCTCTCGTTTGATTGCCCAGGTAAGTGCCGGTCGGTACCGGGCAATCACCGAAGGGGCTGCGAACGTTACCCTGGTGATGGATCGTCGTGGTGACCCACTTTATGCCAGCCCGTCCAGCAGGGATATTCTGGGTTTTGATCCAGACAAAGTTCATGACCTGAAGTTCAAGTCTCTGGTCCATGAGGATGATTGGTCCCAGTTAAAACGTGGATTTCAGGAAGCCCTGGCCTCGCCGGGCAAGCAGATGCCGGTTGTCCGGGCGCGCATCAACGATGGGGACGGGCATTGGCGCGACATGGAAGGCACCTTTACCTCTATGTTGAAAGTGCCTGGCGTGAACGGAGTGGTATTGAGCCTCCGGGATCTGACCCAATTAAAAGCGGCCCAATCTGAGCTGCATCGTCTGGCGTTCTATGATCCGCTTACCGGTCTGGCCAATCGTCAGCTGTTCCGGGATCGGCTCAATCATGTGGTCCGCCGTTGTCGTCGCAGTGGTGAGCCGGCAGCGCTGATGTTCCTCGATCTTGACGGGTTCAAACGTATTAACGATACCCTGGGTCACGATGCCGGTGACGAATTGTTGCGCCAGGTCGCCCAGTGGCTTGAGGGATGCGTGCGGGAAGAGGATTCAGTGGCCCGGCTGGGCGGTGATGAATTTGTGGTCCTGCTGTCGCGTATCAGTGGTACCGATGCCGCAGGTAAGGTTGCAGAGTCGATTCTGCGCAGGTTGTGCCAGCGAATACGGCTGAATGACCACGATGTGGGTATCACCGTCAGTATTGGTATAACCATGATTCCGCATGACAGTGAAGATGTCGGGACGTTGATGAAGTACGCCGATCTGGCCATGTATCGTGCCAAAGAGCTGGGTCGGAACACCTATCAGTTCTTCACGCCGGCCATGAATATTCAGGCCGCCCGGCGGCTGCTTCAGCAGGAAGAGCTGTCAGCAGCCCTTGATGGTGACCGTTTTGTGCTGCATTACCAGCCAAAAATCGACCTGGTGAGCCAGAAGGTCATCGGAGTTGAAGCCTTTTTGCGCTGGCATCACCCGGAGAAGGGGCTGGTTTCTGCTCAGCAGTTTATTCATCTGGCGGATGAGACCGGCCTGATCATCAGGTTGGGTGAACAGGCGCTCAGGCAGGCTTGCATTCAGGTGCAGGCGCTCGAAAGGGCGGGATTTGAGTCGCTGAAAATGGCCGTTAACTTCTCGGTTCGCCAACTGACCGACGCCGGTTTTCTTGACCTGATTCGCCGGGTGATCACTGAAACCGGCGTCTCGCCGGATCGGCTGGAGCTGGAAATGCCCGCCGAATTGCTGAACGAAGACCCTCGCATGCTGCGGGAATTGCTGGTTTCTCTGAACGACCTCGGGGTTTGCCTGATTCTGGACGATTTCGGAACCGGGTCCTGCTCGCTGGTTGCTTTGCAGCAACTGCCGTTGGATGTAATTAAAATTGATCATCGTTTCATTCGCGATATCCCTTATAACGTGAGTGCGACGGATGTTGCCTCTGCGGTGATCGCTCTGGCGCACAAGCTGCACCTGACCGTGGTGGCTGAAGGGGTCGAAACCCTGCAACAGCTTACCTTCCTGAAATCGGCAGGATGTGCTCAGTGTCAGGGTAATCTGTTCAGCTATCCGCTGGATGAAGACGCCCTGATCGGATTCCTGATACGCCAGTACGAGAAGCCGCTTATTTCCTGATCATGGCAATGGCGGCCGGTAACCGGTAAAATCACGCCGTTCCCGGACCCGGTAGCGGCCATTCCGGGCTCAATCCTACGTCTTATATGAGTAATCATTGTCTGTGACTGACCTGAGCCGAATCCGTAACTTTTCCATTATTGCCCACATTGACCACGGTAAATCCACTCTGGCGGATCGTTTTATCCAGATCTGCGGAGGCTTGACCGAGCGTGAAATGGCCGAGCAGGTGCTCGATTCCATGGATCTGGAGCGGGAACGGGGCATTACCATCAAAGCCCAGAGCGTGACGCTCAATTACACGGCGAAGGATGGCGAAACCTACAAGCTGAATTTCATCGACACCCCTGGCCACGTGGATTTTTCCTACGAAGTGTCACGCTCCCTGTACGCCTGCGAAGGGGCGCTGCTGGTGGTGGATGCCGGACAGGGCGTTGAAGCCCAGTCGGTGGCCAACTGTTACACCGCTCTCGAACAGGGCCTCGAAGTGGTGCCTGTTCTGAACAAGATGGATCTGCCCCAGGCCGAGCCAGAACGGGTTGCGGCTGAAATTGAGGACATTATCGGTATTGAGGCCCAGGATGCTGTGCGTTGCAGCGCCAAGAGCGGCGTAGGCGTTGATGATGTTCTGGAAGACCTGATCAAAAGGATTCCGCCTCCCAAGGGCGATCGCAGTGCGCCTCTGCAGGCTCTGATCATCGATTCCTGGTTTGATAATTACCTGGGCGTGGTGTCGTTGGTGCGGGTTACCGAAGGTGTTCTGCGCAAGGGCGACAAAATCGTCATCAAGTCGACCAAAAAGGCCTGGAACGCCGACAAGGTGGGTATTTTTAACCCGAAACCAACCGATACCAACATCCTGGAAGCGGGCGATGTCGGATTTGTGGTGGCGGGTATCAAGGATATTCACGGCGCGCCGGTGGGTGACACCATCGTGCACCAGAAGTATGCCGACGAAACGCCGATGCTGCCCGGGTTCAAGAAAGTGCAGCCGCAGGTCTATGCCGGTCTGTTTCCGGTCAGTGCCGATGATTACGACGATTTCCGGGATGCCCTGGAAAAACTGACGTTGAACGATGCCTCTCTGTTCTTCGAGCCGGAAAACTCGGACGCGCTGGGTTTCGGGTTCCGTTGTGGTTTCCTGGGCATGCTGCACATGGAAATCATCCAGGAGCGCCTGGAGCGGGAATACGACATCGATCTCATTACCACCGCGCCGACGGTAATCTATGAAGTGCTCACCAAACAAGGTGAGACCTTGTCGGTAGACAACCCGTCGCGGCTGCCGGATATTGGCTCTATCGAAGAAATGCGTGAGCCCATTGTCGAGGCCAATATTCTCGTGCCGCAGGAACATCTGGGTAACGTGATTGCCTTGTGTGAAGAAAAGCGTGGGGTTCAGAAAAACATGCACTTCATGGCGTCTCAGGTTCAGCTCACCTACGAGTTGCCGATGGCGGAAGTGGTGATGGATTTCTTCGACCGGATAAAGTCTGCCAGTCGCGGTTTTGCGTCACTGGACTACCACTTTGTCCGGTTCCAGCTCGCCAATCTGGTGCGGCTGGATGTATTGATCAACGCAGAGCGCGTTGATGCGCTGGCACTGATCGTTCATAAAGATCAGGCGCATCGAAAGGGGCGTCAGCTGATCGAAAAGATGAAAGAACTGATACCGCGGCAGATGTTCGACATTGCCATCCAGGCTGCCATTGGCACTCAGGTGGTGTCGCGGGTCACCGTAAAGGCCCTGCGGAAAAACGTAACAGCCAAGTGTTACGGTGGTGACGTCAGCCGGAAGAAGAAACTGCTTCAGAAGCAGAAGGAAGGTAAAAAACGCATGAAGCAGCTGGGCAATGTCGAGGTGCCTCAGGAAGCGTTTCTTGCTGTGTTGAAAGTGGATAACTAAAACTAAGGCTTCCGGATGGATATTGATTTTCCGCTGGTACTGGTTGTTCTCACCTTTATAACGGGTGTGGTCTGGATTGCAGACAAGCTGTTTTTGAAAAAACGCCGTTTGGCGAACGCCGGCCATCAGAATACTGAGGAGGGTGTGCCGCCGACAGACCAGGAAGAGCCAAAGGAACCCTGGCTGATCGAGATGAGCCGCTCCTTCTTTCCGGTTCTGGCGATTGTTCTGGTGTTGCGGTCGTTTCTGGTGGAGCCGTTTCAGATTCCGTCAGGGTCGATGTTACCAACCCTGGAAGTGGGTGACTTCATACTGGTCAACAAGTACGCCTACGGTTTGAGGCTGCCGGTCGCGGGCACCAAGGTCGTTGAAATTGGCGATCCTGAGCGGGGCGATGTGATGGTGTTTCGTTATCCGGAAGATGGCGCCACCAACTACATCAAGCGTGTGATCGGCTTGCCGGGCGATACCGTCCGGTATCGCAACAAGCAGCTGTTTGTGAATGACGAGCCAGTGCCCAGGGAGTTTGTGGCACGATTGCCTCCCATGGAGCGCTGGCGCGAACAGATGGGTGGCGTAGATCATGATATCTACATCACTATGGGCCGGGTAACCGGCTCGGGCGAGGGTGAGTGGAAGGTTCCGGACGGCCATTATTTTGTAATGGGTGATAACCGGGATAACAGTAACGACAGCAGATTCTGGGGGACGGTGCCTGATAGCCTCGTGGTCGGAAAGGCCTTTGGTATCTGGATGCACTGGAAATCGCTGACAAGTCTGCCATCTTTTGATCGGGTGGGTGGTATTGAATGATCCCGATGGTTTCGGAGCGAACTGACATGAACAAACGATTTCCCTCAGGTCTGAAAAATCAGCAGGGCGGCGCCCTGACCATGATGATTATGGCCCTGTTTTTTGGTGGGTTGCTGACCCTGGCGCTGAAGCTGGGCCCGGCTTACCTTGATGACTTCACCATTCAGGAAGCCCTGGAAAATCTTGAGAATACCGAAGGGTTATCCAAGATGGGACCGGCCCAGGTGCGTGGCGTTATCAACAAGCAGCTAAGCGTGAACAATGTGGGCGGTTTTGATGCCAAGAATATCACCGTAGAGAAGGACGGCGATGTTGTGCTGATCAATGTCGATTACGAAGTTCGTAACAATCTATTTGGTAACGTGGACACGGTTGTTCACTTCCAGCATGAGTATGAGTTCGAGGGCAAGTGAGTTCACAACCAGATCTTGATCAGCTACAGCGCCGTATCGGTTATCAGTTCAGAGACCCCGAGCGGTTGCTGCTGGCGCTCACCCACCGAAGTTTTGGTAACCAGAACAATGAGCGTCTGGAATTCCTTGGTGACTCCATCGTTAATATGGTGATCGCTGAATACCTTTACCTTCATTTCGAAACCGCACGCGAAGGCCAGCTCAGCAGGCTCCGGGCCCGTATGGTCAAGGGTGTCACCCTGGCGGAAATTGGTCGTGAGTTTCAGTTGGGCCAATACCTCCGGCTGGGTTCCGGTGAGCTCAAAAGCGGCGGGTTTCGCCGCGAATCCATTCTGGCCGATGCTGTTGAATCGATCATTGGTGCGATCTATCTCGACAGTGATTTTCATACCTGTCGCGAACAGGTATTGCGCTGGTTTACTGAGCGCCTGGCGAAGCTGGACATTCAGGACACCCAGAAAGACCCGAAAACCCGGCTTCAGGAATACCTGCAATCCCGGCAGTTCCCGCTGCCGAGGTATGAGGTGATATCGGTGGACGGAGAAGCCCACAACCAGACCTTCCACGTGTCTTGCGCCCTGCCGTCACTGGATCGAAAAACCACAGGCACTGGCAGCAGCCGTCGAATTGCTGAGCAGCAGGCTGCCCGCAGTGCCCTTAAACAACTGGGCGTGGAGAACTCCTGATGAACGATATTACCACCCCGGAAGATTCAGAAAGCCGCTGTGGCTTTGTGGCGATTGTGGGTCGTCCCAATGTGGGCAAATCCACTTTGTTGAACCACATCCTCGGCCAGAAGCTGAGCATCACGTCCCGCAAGCCCCAGACGACCCGGCACCAGGTTCTCGGTATCAAGACTGAAGGGCCTGTTCAGGCGGTTTACGTTGACACACCGGGTATGCACGAAGACGAGCCGCGGGCCATCAACCGCTACATGAACAAGGCGGCCACATCTGCCCTGATCGGTGTGGATGTTGTGATTTTCGTTGTAGATCAACTGGCTTGGACCACGGCCGACGAAATGGTGCTTGAAAAGCTCCAGCGGGTGAGCTGCCCGGTGATTCTTGCGGTCAACAAGGTCGACAAGCTGGAAAAGCGTGATTTGATGCTGCCTCATCTGGAAGCGCTCGCGAAAAAGCGAGAGTTTGCCGAAATCATTCCGCTGTCAGCACTCAAGGAGACCAACCTTGCCCCGCTGGAAGAGGCTGTTGGTCGTTTTCTTCCCCAGAGTGTGCACTTTTACCCGGATGACCAGATCACCGATCGCAGTGAACGCTTTATGGCCTCGGAGATGGTGCGGGAGAAGATCACCCGTCAGCTGGGTGCGGAGTTGCCGTATTCGGTGGCAGTAGAGATAGAGGAATTCAAACATCAGGGCAAAACCCTGCATATTTCGGCACTGATACTGGTTGAGCGTGAAGGCCAGAAGAAAATTATCATCGGTGACAAAGGCGAACGGATGCGCAGGATTGGTCAGGAAGCGCGGGTTGATATGGAGCGCATGTTTGGCACCAAGGTCATGCTCCGGCTCTGGGTGAAGGTCAAGCGTGGCTGGGCCGACAGCGACCGGGCCCTGAAAAGCCTCGGCATGAGCGACTTCTGAGGCGATTATGAGAGAAGCGGTGCAGCAAGAGCCCGCTTATGTGATCCATCGCCGGCCCTGGCGGGAAACGGCGCTTCTGGTTGATCTGTTTACCTTGAACCATGGCCGCATGAGTCTGGTTGCACGAGGAGCCCACAGCGCCAAAAGCCCGCTAAAAGCCCAGTTGCAGCCGTTCCAGCCCCTTCTGGTGGACTGGACAGGGCGAACCGACCTGAAAACACTGGTTCAGGTGGAGGTGCGTTCAGCGCCCCGACTGGGACAGACGCGCTCGCTTTACAGCGGTTTGTACATCAATGAACTTCTGCAGCGAATTTTGCCAGCGGCAGACCCTCACCCAGCCCTCTTTGCCAGCTATATTGAAAGTCTTCAGGCTCTGGCGGCGTTGCCGTCGAAAGGCGATGTGGAGCCAGTGCTGCGTCGGTTCGAGCGAGCCTTTGCGGCATCGTTGGGCTACGATTTTGCCTGGGATCAGACTACCGATACCGGAGATACCGTAGAGGCCGGTGGCCAGTATGGTTATGATCCAGCTCAAGGGATTGTCTCGGCCTATTGCGCCGACATCCGGCTGGGCCAGTTACCGGGTGAAGCCCTGCTGGCACTGGCGGCCGACGATCTCAGCAATGATGCGGCCCGCAAGACCGCAAAGCGGGTCATGCGGGTGCTGGTCGATTTTCTTTTGCAAGGCAAGCCACTGCATAGCCGTAATCTTTTCAGTCATTCCGTTTCGTCATCAGGGAGAACCCCATGAATCCCAGAGTGTTGCTTGGTGTGAATATTGATCATGTCGCAACGTTGCGTCAGGCCCGGGGCACCCGGTATCCAGACCCGGTACAAGCGGCGTTAGTGGCTGAGGAGGCCGGTGCGGATGGCATTACCATTCACCCAAGGGAGGATCGCCGCCACATACAGGACCGGGACGTTCTGCTGCTGAAGGAAACACTGCAGACCAAAATGAACCTGGAAATGGCGGTCACCGATGCCATGCTGGCGTTTGCCGAGCAGGTGCGACCGGCGTGTGTTTGTCTGGTACCCGAGAAGCGGGAAGAGCTGACAACGGAAGGTGGGCTTGATGTGGACGGCCAGGAAGAGCGGGTTGCGCGAGCCTGTGAACGGTTGGCAAAAATAGGGGCTGAGGTGTCGCTGTTCATTGATCCGGATGTGGCCCAGATCGATGCTGCAGTGCGCTGCGGTGCTCCGGTGATTGAGTTGCACACCGGGGAATACGCCGAGGCGGAAACGCCGGAGCAGGCGGATGCGGCGTTCAGGATTCTGGCGGACGCGGTCTCCTATGCCCGCAAGAAAGGGTTGATAGTCAACGCCGGTCACGGCCTGCACTACCACAACACTGAGCGGGTTGCGGCCATTCCCGGTATCAACGAGCTCAACATAGGGCATGCCATTGTTGCGCGGGCCGTGTTCACCGGACTGAAAGAGGCGGTAAAGGACATGCGCGCCATTCTGGACCGGGCCCGCGCCTGACCCCGATCAGGTGGTTTCCGGCTGGGGTTGTTGTTCTCTGAACAATTGCTGCCAGTCGGTTTGCTCACTCCAGATCTGAAGCCGCTCCATGGCCGACACCAGCTGATCTTTCAGGATGGCGCGGTCAGAGGCTTCACACTTCAGGGCTGTTTCAAACCGGTTGGCTGCGGTACGAAGTTCGGGCACGCCACAGTAACGGGTGGCACCATGCAGCTTGTGCACGCACTCCAGTAATTCCGACAGTTGGTCGCTGTTCCAGAGCTCCTGAATCCGAGCCGTATCGGTGTGCAGCTGTTCCAGCAGCATGCTGAACAGTTCTTCCGCCAGATCGGCCTTGCCGGCCGCCAGCTGAATGCTTTCATCAACGCTGACACAGTCCTGCTGCATGCGCCGGTTGGAAGGTCGGAGGCTTCGTCGGGTGTCCCTGACTTCCGCCACCTTGAAACCACCACTCAGATTGCGACAGTCGTACCCGGTGTACTCCCGAATCAGTTCAACCAGCTGTTTGCTGCTGATCGGCTTCGGCATGTAGCCATCAAAGCCTTGTTGGGTCAGCCGTTCCTGCTCATCGGCCAGAGCGTGGGCGGTCAGGGCGATGATCGGTGTGTAATGGGATTCGGCATCCAGGCCGCGGATTCTGGCGGTGGTCTCCACTCCATCCATGCCCGGCATCTGCAGATCCATAAATACCAGGTCGAACGGCTTCTGGCGCGCCTTGGTGAGCGCTTCAAAGCCGCTGGATGCGCCTTCAGCATCAATTCGGCAATCCTGGAGCAGGGTCATGACCAGCTTCAGGTTTGCGTCGTTGTCGTCGACCGCGAGAATCCTCGGTGCATTAACCTGATTACGCTCCCGCGATGGCAGCAAGGCGTCCTGCGAGCTCCGGTTGCTGGCGTGGATGCCATGTATCAGTAGCAGGAGTTCATCATACAGAGCGTCCCGACAAACGGGCTTGGTCAGGTGCCCGCTGGATAACCCTGACAGCGGTGTGTCGAGGGTTTCCAGAGTCGGTGTCAGCAACAGGGTGCGGCAATCCCGCTCGACTTCGAGGCTGCGGAGCAGGTTGCAGTACTGGCTGGAGTTCAGCAGGTGTCGGGTGATGCCGATCAGGGCTGCGGAATACCCTTCCTGATTGCGCTGTGCTTCCTCGACCTGTTCCTGCAGAGCCCCGGGAGACGCCACGCGATCTACCACCATGCCCCAGTCCCGCAACAGGTGCTCGACCGCCAGACCGGTTGTTTTCTGTTGCTCCAGGTAAATAATCCGTTCACCGCGCAAGGCGTCTTTCGGGATCGAGTTCTCCCCGGTCGGCGACAGCTCCGGAGTGAGCGTGAACCAGAAGGTGGAGCCTTTTCCCAGCTCGCTTTCCAGGCCGATTTTACCGCCCATTTCCTCCACCAGGCGCTTCGAAATGGCGAGCCCCAGGCCGGTGCCGCCGTACTGTCTGGCGGTGGAGGCATCCGCCTGACTGAAGGCATTGAACAGGGACTGCTGCTGGGCTCGTGACAGGCCCACACCGGAGTCGGTAATGCTCAGGCGCAGGGTGACCCGATTAGTCTCGTGATCTTCTTCTTCCAGGCTGGCACGCAGCACTACCTCGCCGGTCTGGGTGAATTTGATCGCGTTGTTGACCAGGTTGGTGATGACCTGTTTCACCCGCAGTGGATCGCCCATGATGTTGTCTGGCACATCATTATAGACCAGCGGAACCAGATCGAGGTTCTTGGCGTGAGCAGCGGGTGCCAGCATGACCATGACCTCTTCCACGATATCACGCAGCGGAAAAGGTACCCGGTCCAGAATCAGCTTGCCCGCTTCGATTTTGGAAAAGTCCAGAATGTCGTTGATGATGGTCAGCAGAATTTCGGACGACTTGCGAATGGTGTTCAGGTGATCCCGCTGCTGCCGCGGCAGTGGGGTCTTCAACAGCAACTCGGTGAAGCCGATGATGCCGTTCAGCGGGGTGCGGATTTCATGGGACATGTTGGCCAGGAATTCCGACTTGATCCGACTGGCCTCCAGGGCTTCCTTGCGTGCGAAATCCAGCTCTATGTTCTGGATTTCGATGGTTTCCAGGGTTTCCCGCAGGTCTTCGGTGGCCTGGTCAATGTTCTGCTGCATTTCGGCCTGGGCTTTGCTCAGCTCGGAGGCCATATCATTGAGGCCCGATTCAAGTTGCTCGAACTCTGGTCCGGCTCGGGTGTAGACCCTTGTGTCGAGCTTGCCTTCCTTGAGCAGGGCAACGGCTTCATTCAGCTGGAAGACCGGGTTGGTGAAGGCGCGACTGAGGCGCATGGCAATGGCCATGCTGAGTAAGACGCCACCGATGATCAGCAACAGGGAGATCAGAAGAGCCTTATAGGTCTCTTTTTCGGTCCGGACGTGGGACATCTCGACGGCAACCCAGCCGAGTGGCTCCCGCATCTGCGCGGCATTCTGGCGGGCGTCCGGATCGAGCATGGTTTCGATCATCAGGTCCTGCAGATACACAGGGGTGATGAATCGGGTGCTGCCGTTAATTGTGAGGCGCAGTGCCTGTTCGGGCTCCAGAGATCCTTCGGGAATGGTATCGGTACTGCCTGGCCCGGTATGAAGCAGTCGTTTGCCGTCACTGGAAAAGAATGTGATCGATCGAACATCCTGCTCTTCGAGTAACGCGTTGGACAGGCTGCTGAGAAGACTTCGGTTGGCGGTGAACAAACCGTATTCGGAGCCGGCGGCTAGCTGGCGTGACAGGGATTCACCTCGATCCTTAAGCAGGCTTTCGATGTTGTTGACCCAGCTGTAGGTAAAGAACAGCCCCAGCAACAAGGTGGTAACGAGGGTGGGAACCAGGGTTACCACCAAGACTTTTTTGCGAATGCCCCAGCGCCGCATATCGTGTTCCTGTATTTCTCATGAGCCCAGCCGGTGGCACCGGCAAGGACACTTCCATGTCAGCATAGATGATCCGGGAAGATCCGACTGTGACAATCTTCCCCTGAGTGCCCGGTTATAGCCGCAGGTCATGCATATAGCGACAAGCTGTATTGGGACAAAGCGGCCAGAACGCGTATGATTCCAACCCGAAAGTGTATCACAGGGTTTCAATATGACTTTCCCCACTATTGAAGATTATGTCGGCCATACCCCTCTGGTCCGTTTACAGCGATTGCCGGGTGAGACGTCAAACGTCATTCTGGCCAAGCTTGAGGGCAACAACCCGGCGGGCTCGGTGAAAGACCGGCCTGCTGTCAGTATGATCCAGGAAGCGGAGCGCCGCGGCGAAATCAAACCCGGTGATACCCTGATCGAAGCGACCTCCGGCAATACCGGTATTGCGCTGGCGATGGCTGCCGCCATCAAGGGTTACCGGATGATTCTGATCATGCCTGCCAACATGAGCGAAGAGCGCCGGGCGTCCATGCGCGCCTACGGTGCCGAGATTGTCACGGTGAGCAAAACCGAAGGCATGGAAGGCGCGCGGGATCTCGCCATTCGCATGCAGCATGAAGGTAAAGGCAAGGTGCTGGACCAGTTCAGCAACCAGGACAACCCGCTGGCTCATTATCGTACAACGGGGCCGGAAATCTGGGAACAGACCCAGGGTCGGGTCAGCCACTTTGTCAGCTCGATGGGTACTACCGGCACCATCATGGGGGTGTCCCGCTACCTGAAAGAGCGTAACCCGGACATTCAGATTATCGGCCTTCAGCCGGAAGACGGTGCTGCCATTCCCGGAATCCGGCGCTGGCCCGAAGCCTATCTGCCAAAAATCTACGAGGCGGCAAGGGTCGACACAGTTCTCGACATTGGCCAGCAAGAAGCGGAAGACACCATGCGGGCGCTGGCGTCAGAGGAAGGTATTTTCTGTGGCGTATCTTCCGGTGGCTCCATCGCTGCCGCCCTCAAACTGTCCCGAGAGGTTGAAAACGCGGTGATCGTGGCCATTATCTGTGACCGCGGAGACCGTTACCTGTCTACCGGCGTATTCCCGGGCGCCTGAACCGGAAACTGACAAGAGACTGATCACTATGAGTAGACGCCGCCGCAAGGTTCTGCCGCAAGAGCCCGTGCGTTGTGAGATTGAAACCCTGGGCCATGATGGCCGGGGTATTGCCCGTGCTGACGGAAAAGTCCAGTTTGTTGACGGCGCCCTGCCGGGCGAAACCGTAATGGCGAAAGTCGTCGGCAGCCGCAGTAAATTTGATGAGCTGCGTACCCTTGAGGTGCTGCAAGCCTCGCCGGAGCGCCAGCAGCCGCCCTGCAAGTTTGCCGACCTGTGCGGTGGCTGCAGCCTGCAGCACATGAGCGCCGATGCCCAGATCCGGTTCAAGGAAGACACCTTGCGTGAGAACTTTGCCCATTTCGGGGGCATTGAGCCGGAGGAGTGGGTAGAGCCAATGCGCTCTCCGGACACACTGGGATACCGCCGTAAAGCCCGTATGGGGGTGCGCTATGTGAAGGCCAGAGAGTCTGTGCTGGTGGGCTTTCGGGAGAAGCGCAACAGTTTCCTGACCGATATCGACGAGTGTGTGGTGCTGGACCCGCGCATCGGTGAGCGGGTCTTGCCGTTGCGCGACCTGCTGCACAGCCTGGCGGCGTTTGACCGGATTGCCCAGGTGGAAGTGGCGTGTGGTGATGACGATGCCGCCATGGTATTTCGCAACATGGATGAGTTGGTGCCAGCAGACAGGGAGAAGCTGATTGCCTTCGGTCAGGCCCACGATTTGCATATCTACCTGCAACCGAAAGGCCCGGACACCGTGCATCGGATCTGGCCAGAGTCGTCTGGCCCCGCTGATGAGCGCCTGCATTACCGGATGGATGAGTTCGACTTGACCATGAAGTTCCATCCGATGGACTTTACTCAGGTTAATGCGGGTATCAATCGCACTATGGTGCACCGCGCGGTGGAGTGGCTGGACGTTCAGCCTGGCGAACGGGTGCTTGACCTGTTCTGTGGTCTTGGCAATTTTACCTTGCCACTGGCTCGCAAGGGCGGGCAGGTGGTCGGGGTGGAAGGCGACGACACCATGGTCGTGCGCGGCCGTGAAAACGCACAATTAAATGGCTTGGATAATGTGGAGTTTTTCGGCGCTGACCTGCACGGAGATTTCACCGGCCAGAGCTGGGCGAAAGAGGGTTTCGACAAGATCCTGATTGATCCGCCCCGGTCCGGTGCGGAAGACATCTGCAAATATCTGACCGCGTTCGGTGCCGATCGGATTGTGTATGTTTCCTGCAACCCGGCAACGCTGGCCAGGGATGCTGGTGTTATGGTGCGCAACGGCTATCGGCTGGTGCGTGCCGGTGTGATGGACATGTTCCCCCACACCACCCATGTTGAATCCATCGCCCTGTTTGAGCGGGACAAGCGCTGACAGGTTCGGAATACCCGGTTTCCCTGCGGCCAGGATGGCAACAGGGAAACCCGGGATAGCATCAGGTAAGTCTTTGCTATGGTTAAAGTTAGGGAAGATTACTGGGTAACTGGTGACGGTGAGGTGGACCTTGACCGTTGGGTCCATCACATTGCTGAGCAGACCCATCTGGACAACCCGGAGCAATTACGCAAAGCCTGTGAGAGGGCGGCGCTGATTGCGCTGGAGGCCTTCCGTGAAGACCGGCTCTGGGCGCCCGGTTCCAGCAGTTTTCGCACCGGCCTGGAAATGGCGCAGGTACTTGCTGAACTGCATCTTGATCAGGCCAGCCTGGTTGCTGCAGTGCTTTACCGGGCCGTGCGGGAAGAGCGGATTGCACTTGCAGACATCCGCAAGGAATTCGGTGATGAAGTTGCTGGGCTGATCAACGGTGTTCAGCAGATGGCGGCGATATCGTCAATCCACCACCCGCTCAAGGGCAATGTTCTGGGCCAGAGCGAGGGTCAGCTGGATAATGTCCGCAAAATGCTGGTCACCATGGTTGACGATGTTCGGGTGGCATTGATCAAGCTGGCGGAGAGAACCTGTGCTATCCGGGCGGTCAAGGATGCGCCGGAAGAGAAACGCATGCGGGTTGCCCGGGAGGTGTTTGATATCTACGCCCCTCTGGCCCATCGGCTAGGTATTGGCCACGTCAAATGGGAGCTGGAGGACTTGTCCTTCCGCTACTTGCATGCGACTGCCTACAAGAAAATTGCCAAACTGCTGGATGAAAAACGCCTGGACCGGGAAGGTTACATTCGCCGGGTGATTGACACTCTGCAGACCGAGTTGAAGGCCTCCGGCATCAAAGCCGAACTCAGCGGCCGTGCCAAGCACATCTACAGTATCTGGCGGAAGATGCGCCGCAAGGGTATTGATTTTTCCCAGGTGTACGATGTGCGTGCGGTGCGCATATTGGTGCCGGAAGTGCGCGACTGTTACGCCGCGCTGGGGATTGTTCACACCCTCTGGCGCCACATCCCCAACGAATTTGACGACTACATCGCCAATCCCAAGGAAAACGGCTATCAGTCACTGCATACGGCGGTGATCGGGGCCGAAGGCAAGGTGATGGAAGTGCAGATCCGCACCCATGCCATGCATGAGGAAGCCGAACTGGGCGTCTGCGCCCACTGGCTTTACAAAGGGACCGACAAGAACAACAAATCCAGTGGCTACGATGCCAAGATAAATTGGTTGCGTCAGGTGCTGGAGTGGCAGGAAGAGCTGGGTGATATATCCGGGCTGGCGGACCATCTAAAGTCTGATGTCACTCCGGACCGTGTCTACGTATTTACACCGGAAGGTCATGTGGTGGATTTGCCCCAGGGCGCTACCCCGGTGGATTTTGCCTATCGGGTACACACCGAAATTGGCCATGCCTGCCGTGGTGCCCGGGTAAACAGCCGGATTGTTCCGTTGATCTACCCGCTGAAAACCGGGGATCAGGTGTTTATTCTGACCTCCAACAACCCGGCTCCCAGCCGGGACTGGCTCAACCCGAGCCTCGGTTACATTCAGACCTCCCGGGCCAGAGCTAAGGTCACCAACTGGTTCAAACAGCAGGATCGGGGCCGCAATATTGCAGATGGCCGGGCGATTCTGGAAGACGAATTCAAGCGGCTCTCGATCTACGATGTAGGCATGACCGAGCTGGCAAAAAAGGTGAACTACCATTCGCCTGACGACATGTTCGCCGCTGTGGGTGCGGGTGACCTGCGGCCCACGCACGTTGCCAATGTGGCCCAGCAGATGCTGGAGCCGAAGTCTGAACAACTGGACCTCAAGCTCAGCCCGTCCCGCAAGAAGGGTTACGATACCGAATCGGACATCCAGATACGGGGCGTTGGCAAGCTGAAAACCCAGGTGGCCAAGTGTTGCAAGCCGCTGCCGGGCGATCCGATCGGCGGCTACATCACCGTTGGCCGGGGCGTGACGGTACACCGGCAAGACTGTATGACGTTTCTGAACCTTCGGGAGCTCGAATCAAACCGTATCATCGAGGTGAACTGGGGTGGCCAGCCGGCGGCGGTCTATCCGGTGGATATCGAAATTGAAGCCTATGATCGCTCCGGGCTCCTGAGGGATATCACTCAGGTGCTCTCAGCGTCCAAGAGTGACGTGATGGCGCTGCACACCCAGACCAACAAGGACGAGAACACGGCCACCATGCGGGTGACAGTAGAAATATCCAGTCTGGAGCAGCTGGCCCGGTTACTGGCACAGATCCGTAACCTGCCGAACATCATCGACGTGAGGCGAAAGCGCGGATGAGTTATTCGATCGACGATCTCAAAACCCTGATGGCCCGCCTCCGGGAGCCGGAAACCGGCTGTCCGTGGGATACAAAGCAGACGTTCAGCAGCATTGTGCCTCACACCATCGAAGAGGCCTATGAAGTAGCCGATGCCATCGATCAGCGGGACTACCCGCACCTGAAGGACGAGTTGGGGGACTTGCTGTTCCAGGTCATTTTCTATGGCCAGATCGGTCAGGAAGAGGGACATTTTGATTTCGATGGTGTGGTGGATCATCTGGTGCGTAAGCTGATCCGCCGGCACCCCCATGTTTTCCCTGATGGAACATTGGACAGCCGTATCGATCCCCGGAATCGCCCGAGCGAAGGCTGGATCAAGGAAAGCTGGGAGCGCATCAAAGCCGAGGAACGGGCAGAGAAGCCGGTTGTTGACGAAGCCGCCAGCCGACTGGATGGTATTGCCCGCACTCTGCCTGCCATCGCACGGGCCGAGAAGCTGCAACGGCGGGCCGCCAGACACGGCTTTGACTGGCCGGATATTGCACCGGTATTCGATAAACTCCACGAGGAAATCGACGAACTGAAAGAGGCCTGGCGAGCGGCTGAAGCCGGCACCGGTGAACGGGACGCGGTGGAAGACGAGTTGGGCGACCTGATGTTCGTTTGCGTGAACCTGGCGAGATTCCTGAAGGTGAACCCCGAGCAGGCCCTTAAACGGACCAACCACAAGTTTGAAGCCCGTTTCCGGGCCATTGAGCAGGTGCTGGCGGCGCAAGGGCGCGACATGGACAACGAAAGCCTCGAAGCCCTGGACGCCATCTGGCAAAAGGTCAAGGGTGTCGAAAAGTCTAACCACAAGGCCTGATGGACTTTTCCGGTTAATTCTTAGTATCGTAAGTTCAGTTTGATGCCGTCCAACCAGAAGGAACCCGCCGTGACTGAACTGCATCCTGATCTGCGAGAAAATGTACGCTTGCTGGGCGAGTTGCTGGGGCAGAGTATCCAGCGGTTTCCCGGCCAGGACTGCTACGAGCGGATCGAGGAACTCCGGGCCGCTGCCAAGGCGGATCGTCGTCAGGAAAGCGGCTCCGGCCAGCGCCTGGTCACCTTGCTCGGGCAGTTGCGTGATGACGAACTGCTGCCGGTCACCCGGGCGTTCAACCAGTTCCTCAATCTGGCCAATCTGGCCGAACAGTACCACGGCATTCGTCGAAAGCAGGGACACCCGTCTGACCTGATGGTGGAGTCACTGGGTGAGGTGTTCGAGCGCCTCAAAGCCGGTGGCATTGACCCGGACGAGCTGCACCGGAAAGTGGCGGATTTGCGCATCGAATTTGTGCTGACAGCACATCCTACGGAAGTGGCCCGCCGCACGTTGATCCTGAAGTACGACGAGATTTCTGACTGCCTTGAGAAACTGGATCATGAAGATCTGATGCCGGCCGAACGGGATCAGATTGTTGGCCGCCTGTCGCAATTGATCACCGAGGCCTGGCACACCGATGAAATCCGACACGAGAGGCCGACCGCCGTTGATGAGGCCAAGTGGGGTTTTGCGGTTATCGAGAACAGCTTGTGGCAGGCCCTGCCGCGCTTTCTGAGAAGCCTGGATACATCGCTTCTTGATGCCTCGGGCAAAGGGTTACCACTGCAGGCGTCACCTATCCGAATTGCCTCCTGGATGGGGGGTGACCGGGACGGCAATCCCAATGTCACCCACGATGTCACTCGCGAAGTCTTCCTGCTCGGGCGCTGGATGGCAGCCGACCTTTATCTACGTGATATACAGGCGCTCCGTGCCGAGTTGTCCATGTGGCAGGCCAGTGATGAGTTGAAAGCGCAAACCGGTGATTCCAGGGAACCCTATCGGCAAATTCTGGCGCAGCTGAGGGATCGCTTGATCAAAACCCGGGACTGGGCCGAAGCCAGCGTCAAGGGCGATCTGGCGGACGCCACCGGTATCCTGTTCGAGAACGAAGATCTGACCGCTCCGTTGGAGCTGTGTTACCGATCCCTGGTGACTTGTGGTCTGGAACATATTGCCAACGGCCCATTACTCGACACCATTCGCCGGGCCCACACCTTTGGGCTGCCTCTGATCCGTCTGGACATTCGTCAGGAAGCTTCCCGTCATGCGGAAGCGGTGGCGGAAATGGTCGAATTTGTTGGCCTGGGGGATTACCTGTCCTGGTCGGAGCAGGAGCGCCAGGCATTTCTGCTCAGGGAACTTCAAGGCCGCCGGCCGCTGGTTCCGCGCAACTGGGAGCCCTCTGACCCGGTCAGGGAAGTACTGGCAACCTGTGAAGTGGTCGCGCAGCAAACCCCGCAGGCTCTGGGTTCCTATGTGATATCCATGGCCAGCAAACCGTCCGATGTGTTGAACGTTATCCTGCTGCTGCGCGAAGCCGGCATGAAATTCCCGATGCGGGTAGTGCCATTGTTCGAAACTCTCAGTGACCTGCAGGGCGCTCCGGACAGCATGGCTGCGCTCTATGAAGTGGACTGGTATCGGGACTACTGTCAGGGTCGGCAGGAAGTGATGATCGGCTACTCCGATTCGTCGAAAGATGCCGGCCAGTTGATGGCTGCCTGGGCTCAGTATCAGGCTCAGGAAAAACTGACCGAAGTTGCGAACCGGTACGGTGTGCACCTGACACTGTTTCACGGCCGCGGTGGTACGGTCGGTCGCGGGGGTGGTCCGGCCAACCGGGCCATACTCTCGCAACCCCCGGGCTCAGTGAATGGCAGCTTCCGGATCACCGAGCAGGGCGAGATGATCCGCTTCAAATTTGGCTTGCCGAGGCTGGCGGTGCAGAGCCTGACGCTCTATACCACGGCGGTGATTGAGGCCACCCTGGCCCCGCCACCTGTACCCCAGGAAAGCTGGCGCGACGTGATGGACTGGCTCACAGAAAGATCCCTCAAGGCTTATCGCGACGTGGTGCGTGACAACCCGGATTTCGTGCCGTACTTCCGTCAGGTCACGCCGGAAACCGCGTTGGGTAAGCTGGCGCTTGGTAGCCGGCCTGCCCGGCGTAAGGCCTCTGGCGGGGTTGAAAGTCTGCGTGCCATTCCCTGGATTTTTGCCTGGACTCAGATGCGCCTGATGTTACCAAGCTGGTTAGGTAGCGATGTCGCGCTTGAAGAGGCGGCCCGTGACGACCGCTTACCTGAGTTAAGACAAATGATGCAGGGCTGGCCGTTCTTCAGGACGTACGTCGACATGCTGGAAATGGTGCTGGCCAAGGCGGATTTAAGAATCGCCAGCTATTACGAGCAGACGCTGGTTCAGGATGAAACCCTCAAGGCTCTCGGGGCCGATTTGCGGGAGCGGCTGGCCGGATGCATTCGCCGGGTGCTCGAGCTGAAAGAGCAGGAGGGGCTGCTGGAAGGTGAGCCGGTATTTGCACACTCCATGAAGGTGCGCAACCCCTACACGGATCCTCTGCATTATCTGCAAGCCGAACTGCTCAGGCGGGATCGGGAAAGCGAAGGGACAGGCCAGGTGCCGGAGATGGTGGAGCGGGCCCTTAAGGTTACAATGGCGGGTATTTCCGCGGGCATGCGCAACACCGGTTGATGTTCTGCGTGAAGCCGGGGCGGTTTGCCCTGGCACGTCCTATCGGTTCATGGAGCAAGGGAGTTACCACTTTTGGCACTGGCAGAGAGACTGGCGCGTTTTCTGGGCCGCAAAGGCATTGTCTATCAGCAAATCGAGACCGGGGTCGCCAGTAATCTGGATGCCGCGGTTCTTGCGTCAGGCCGGCCACAGCACGACTTTGTGCGGGCATCCCTGTTAATTGATATCACCGGTGTGGTGATGGCGGTGCATCGTTTTGACAGCACGCTGGACATGGAGGCGGTTCATCAGATCACGGGCCGGCGCCTGCAGCCCCTGACCGCTCGCCAGACAGCGCGCCTGTTCAGTGATTGCGCCCCGGGTTTTGTGCCGCCGGTGGGCAGTGCCTGGGAGATTCCGGTGCTGGTGGATGAAGATGTCACGTCTGCCGAACGGGTCACCTTTACGGCAGGCACAGACCATTGTCTGGTCGAAATGGAAGGGCGAGCCTTCAGGCTGGCCCTGGCGGGCGCCAGGGAGGGACGTTTGGTGATTAACGGTCAGGGCGCAAGCAATCGGGATGCCCTGACCCTGGATGAGGTGGCCGATAAGCTGCAGAAACTCTATCGCTTGCCACCGATGCCCGCCTTGGCGTTAAGAATACTCCGACTGACCGGCAACCCCGAAGCGTCTGCCAAAGAGCTTGCAGAGCTGATCGAATTTGACCCGAGCATGACTGCCCAGATCATGCGCTACGCTCGCTCGGCTCTGTTCAACTATCCCGGTCAGATCAATTCGGTTCAGGAAGCGGTTACCCGGGTGCTCGGTTTTGACCGGGTTGCCCACATTGCCCTCGGTATTGCGTCGGTTCGTGCTTTTGATGTGCCCCGGGGCGGAATGCTGGGCATGGACAATTTCTGGCGACATTCCCTGTATTGTGCGTTCCTTTGCCAGAACCTGGCGGCCCGATCCGGCCATGATAAAGGCCTGGCCTACCTGTGTGGCCTCCTGCACAATTTCGGTCTGTTGTTGGTGGGCCACCTGTTCCCGTCGGAATTTGAAGAGCTGAATGCGTTGCGGGAAATGAACCCGGACGTCAGCATGCACTCGCTGGAGCACGAAGTGTTCGGTCACAGTGATCGTCAGGATATTCTTGTGGTCGGGCACGGGGCGATCGGTGGCATTCTGCACAGGTTGTGGCAATTGCCTGAGCCCGTGATCAAGGCGGCCGGCATGCACCAGCACATCGGCTACCGCGGAGAACATGAAGAATATGTGGTGATGGTGCAGCTCGCCAATGCTGTGTTGAAAGAGCAGGGCATCGGGGATGAATTCAACCCGGATGACATTGCTGCCCTGACCTCGGCCCTTGGGCTTGAACCTTCGGTTCTTGAGACGGTGCAGCACGAAGTCAACGAGGTGGCGGCTGACCTGGATGTGCTGGCGTCCTCTCTCGCTTCCTGAGCAAAAGTTCCCCCCTCCATTCGCATCTGGCATGGTCTGAAACCACCAAAAACAGACCATGATACAGAGGTCGACTTTCTCTGCAGGTGCTGAGTTCGTATAATGCTGCCTCGATTCAGGCTGGGGCCTTCCGCAAGGGCGCCTGGTTTGTGAGAGGTTGTCGCAAAGGCACGGGTTTTTGCCGCAACTTTTCAAACGATAATATAAGACAACGGGAGCACAACGTTATGCGTATCATCATGCTAGGCGCGCCAGGCGCGGGTAAGGGCACTCAGGCCCAGTTCATTACCGGCCGTTATGACATTCCTCAGATCTCTACCGGTGACATGCTGCGTGCCGCTGTCAAAGCGGAATCTGCGCTGGGCAAACAGGTCAAGGAAGTCATGGCTTCTGGCGGCCTGGTGTCTGACGACATCATCATTGCCCTGATCGAAGAACGTATTCAGCAGCCGGATTGCAAGAACGGATTCCTGCTGGACGGGTTTCCGCGCACCATTCCTCAGGCGGAAGCACTCAAGGACCAGGGTATCGCCATAGACTATGTGGTTGAAATCGCCGTCGATGACGAAGAAATCGTCAGTCGTTTGTCAGGTCGCCGTGTTCACGAAGGCAGTGGCCGTATTTACCACGTGAAGTACGATCCGCCAAAGGTTGAAGGTAAAGACGATGAAACCGGCGAGCCGCTGGTTCAGCGCGAAGACGACAAAGAAGATACCGTACGCAAGCGTCTGACTATTTACCACGATCAGACCGCACCACTGATCGGCTTCTATCAGGACTGGGCGGTCAAGGCTCCGGCTGATGCACCGAAATACGTGCGTGTTGAAGGCGTTGGCAGTCTGGACAATATCCGCGACCAGATCCTGTCGCAGCTCAAGTAACCGAACACCGGAGTAGCCCCGGAGGCCCCGTTCTGTGAAGCTTTTAGCACTGGATACGTCTTCCGAAGGCTGCTCCGCCGCATTGTGGCTCGATGGCCAGATCACCGAGCAGTTTGAGCTGGCCCCAAGGGGCCATACCCGCCTGTTGATGCCAATGGTCCGCGCACTGCTTGCTGAGCAGGACCTTGTGCCTTCAGATCTCGATGGCCTCGCTTTCGCCCGGGGACCGGGCTCGTTCACCGGATTGCGTATCGCGACCGGTGTGATCCAGGGCCTGGCCTGGGGATTGAATCTGCCCGTCGTACCTGTTTCGTCATTGGCGGCGGTGGCGCTCAACGCCATTGAAGATCGTCGGTTGCCGGACGGAACCGGTATTGCTGTAGCGTTCGATGCCCGCATGGGTGAAGTCTATTGGGCGACATTCCAGTGCCAGCAGGGCTTGCCGGTTCTTCTTGGTGAAGAGCGTGTGTGTCCGCCCGATGCCGTCAGTCTTCCGGAAGGGGCGTCGGGGCTGACGCGTTGGGTCGGTGCTGGTCAGGGCTGGAAGCTCCGGGATGCGATGCCGGCTTCCGTTTCCGGCGCTGTTGAGTCTTTTGATGACACCTTGGTTCCGAGGGCGGCCCAGGTGGCTCGCCTGGCGGAACTCGGCTTTCGCCAGGGCCAGGCGGTAAGTGCGGAAAAGGCGCAGCCAGTGTACATCCGGGATGAAGTGGCCTGGAAGAAACTGCCAGGGCGTGAATAGTTCCGTTGAACGCCTGCTTTTCATACGCCGCCGATTCTTCCATAATGCAGCAATCTGTTCAGCCAATTCCTGTGGTCGTGCTTTATGATTGGTGGCATTAATCCGGCAAACTCTTCGTATATTCCGGCAGGCAATAATAGCCCGGCCCGGGATCGGTCTGATGTTGCCCGTGCCCCCGCGAGCTCGCCCCAGGCGCCCCAGTCTGAGGCTGTCCGCCGCGACCTGGGCGCACCTCAACAGCCCAGGGACGAGGCTCCTGCTCCCCGGCCAGAGGCGGCAGATGGTCGTCGAATAGAGGCCCGGCGTGCCGCAGAAGATGTACGGCTGGAGCGGTTCCGCGCGGATGAACTTCCCCTTCCCACAACTCGTGCCCTGTCGACATTCGCCGGTGTGGCAGCTGCCGGTCAGGAATTCGAGAACGGTTCTGTCCTCACCGGCATTGATATCATTGTCTGATGCCTGACGCCCCCCACCAGGCTCTTGTCCCTCTGAACAAAACGGTTGCCGTGGGGTGTGATCCCCTTGGCGATAGCCGTGCCGCTCAAAGCCTTGCGGAGGAGCTGGGGTTGGTGTGGCTGGGTACCGTCAAGCCAAAGCACGTCAAGGACTTCCCGGTACTACTCTACCGTGATGAGCTGGGCCTGGCGCTGCAGCTTACCGGCAAGGGTGCGCCGGGTCCCGTCAGGGCCGAGTTTGTTACCGGAAAGATGGGCTACCGGCGGGAACACGGAGGCGGTACCGGTCAGCTTGTTGCCCGGGCGGTGGGTTTGCAGAAAACCCGGGCCGAATTGCATGTGGTGGATGCCACCGCAGGGCTGGGTCAGGATGCGTTTGTTCTGGCAGGCCTCGGGTGCCGGGTTACTCTGTTTGAGCGCAATCCGGTGATCCATGCCTTGCTGGCGGATGGTCTGGCCAGGGCTGCGCTGAACGCTGAATGTGCAGCGGTGGCGCAACGGATGACGCTGTGCCCCGGCAACTCGGTGGACTGGTTGAAACAGGCTGGTCCTGATGCGGCCGACGTGATTTATCTTGATCCGATGTTTCCGCATCGTGATAAATCGGCTCTGGTGAAGAAGGAAATGCAGGTGTTCCGGCAGATCGTCGGGGATGATGACGATTCCGGGCAGTTGCTTGAGGCTGCGTTAGCGTGTGCCCGATACCGGGTGGTGGTCAAACGTCCCCGTAAAGCACCTTCGGTGACAGGCCCGGCCCCAGCGACCCAGGTTGAGGGCAAGAGCAGTCGCTATGACGTTTATCCGATCAAAGCATTACCGGCCTGATCACCGTCCAGGCCGGTCCCGTCTGTGATGCTCAGGCATCCAGCATAGTCACCTGCTGAATGGCCTGCCGCTTCTCCACGCTCAGCACCAGTCGGGCATCTTCTGCCACTTCATCCAGGCCTTCGCCATAACAGAGCAGCCCGTTGTCATCGGTGGTGAGTACGCCATTTTTCTGCATGTTGGCTATGAAATTGCGGAACAGTGTCTTGTCGAAGAATTCCGGAGCGTTCAGGCCAAACAGGATAGACATCCGCTCAGCCAGCAAGGTGCTCTGTTCTTCCAGTTCTGTGGCCGTCAGCTTGCCTGAACCGTATTTCCTGAGGATGCCCAGGGCAATGTGATAGCGCTCCAGCGTCTGGATGATGAATCGAGCCAGAATGCGCGCCCGCAGCATGGATTCCGTACCTTCTTCGGGCCGGCCGAGGCGGTCTGCATCGAGTTTCACCAGGAGACCTTGGTCAATCAGCACGTCAATCCACTGATTGATGACAGATTCCACATCTTCCTGGTCATACCGCAGGAAGAGTTCCGATTGCAGGTAGGGGTAGGCAACGCTGGCCAGAAATGTGATTTTGTCCCGGCGCAGGCTGGCTTTATTCTCGAACAGGCTGACAACCAGCGCTGGCAGTGCGAACAGGTGCTGGATGTTGTTGCGGTAGTAAGTCATCAGGATGGCGTTGGAGCCTTCCAGGGAAATAATGTCCCCCAGTTTTTGCGGTTGCCGGTTGACCAGTCCCATGTTCTCACAGTAGGCAACCCAGTCTTTGCCGGAACCTTCCGGCAGCGTAACGGTGTCGGCATAAGGGAAGGCTCTGAGCATATCGGCAAATCGATCCATCAGACGGATCAGCTGGCCTTCGTCCATCGCCATGCGCTCGGTACCGAGCAAGACTGTGGCCGTCATGCCAATGGGGTTGACGGCCACCGAGGCGTTGATGTGGCTGGCAACCCGTTGGGACAGTTCTTCAACCGCGTCACCGAGCCAGGCTGGCCGGAATTCAGAGTTGTAGGCTTCTACGCGCCAGCTGTCGTGAACGTCGTCCAGAACTTTTGCCAGCGGGATGGGGTCGCCAAAATTCACCGCTACCCGTCCGAATGAGTGGGTGAGTTTGCGGACCGTTTTGGCAAGCCCGAAAATGCTCTCCTTCTGCTTTTTCTTGCCCCGCAGCTCACCCAGGTAAGACCGGCCTTCCATCACCTTTTCATAGCCGATGTACACCGGTACGAAAACGATGGGTTTACGGTGATCTCTCAGGAAGCTGCGCACGGTCATGGCGAGCATGCCCGGCCTTGGTGGCAACATGCGCCCGGTACGGGACCGGCCGCCTTCGACAAAGTACTCCACGGAGTAACCCCGGGTGAACATGACGTGCATGTATTCGTTGAACACCGTGGCATACAGGGGATTGTCCCGGAAGCTGCGACGCATGAAGAAGGCCCCGCCCCGGCGCAGAATCGGGCCCACAATCGGCATGTTCAGGTTGATGCCCGCTGCGATGTGAGGCGGCATCAGGCCGTTTTTGTAGAGCACGTAAGACAACAGCAGGTAATCAATGTGTGACCGGTGGCAGGGCACGTACACCACAGCGTTATCCTGAGCGGTCTCTTTGGCAACCTTGATGTTGTTGATGGCTATGCCGTTGTAAATGCGGTTCCAGAGCCAGGCCAAAACCAGCTCCAGAAAACGGATGGTAACGATCGACATGCTGGCTGCGATTTCATCAGCGTATTTATAGGCCTTGGCGCGAACCTTTTCAGGTGGGATGTCATCTTTCGCTGCTGTTTCCCGGATGGCCTCTTTGACAGCCTGGGTGCGCACAAGCCCCTCAACCAGAGTGCGGCGGTGAGAAAGGTCCGGCCCCAGAACGGCCTGGCGTACCCGACGGAAGTGGGTGCGCAGAATGCGGGCCAGTTTGCGCTTGGCTTTTTCTTCGTTGTGGCGGTATTCATCCACTACCTGCCTGAGCGACAGCGGCTGGTTGAATTGCACGTAGGTGCTGCGGCCGTGAACCAGAATGATTAAAAATTTCTGCAGGCGACCGGCGACAGACCAGGTGTCGGAAAGCAGCAGCTTCACCAGAGATTTCTCTTTATCCGGCGACCGCCCCCAGAACAGAGACACTGGAACAATCTGCACATCCTGGTCCTGGTGTTCAAGGCCGAACCGCACCAGTTCACGGAATTCCTTCGTGGGCACCGGCTTTTGCCGTCCGCCCCGAAACAGTCCGCCAATTCGTCGGTAAAGAAAGAAAAAGGAGTGCGACGGGCTGTTTTTGACCGGCAGGGCAGGCGTGGCTCCCGGTAGCCGGGCACGGATAACCTCTTGCTCCAGAACCAGACGGCTGGATAGCGAGCTGTACTGCAGTACGTAGCACACCGGTTTCTCCGGATCGAGCCCTAAGGCCTCCAGGGTATTGCCGCTGACATCAGTCCGGACCCATAAAAAAAGGATCTTGCGGAAAAGAGACAGGATCAGGCTGCGAATGCCCTGATAAAGTCGCATAAAGTGTTACTCCGGTCCTGGAAACAGGCGCCAAGTTTAACGGGTTGTAACGGGTGCGGAAAGCCGTATACCGATTCTGGCCGACGAATGTGATGTGGTACATTGCTGCACACACGATGTGATTGTGGAAAAGGCACGAATATGGTGGATAACAGCGCGCACTGGTTGCCCGGATGGACAGAAGATGCTCCGGTGGACGGAGATCTTTTGTTGGCGTTTGCCGGCAGCAATGTTCTGAAGCCTGCGGAAGGCTGGTTTTTGCGGTGGGGTGGCCCGGAGATGGGTGATAGCCGGCCGGAAGCGCTGGCTCTGGGCTCCTGGGCCGGACGCCGTCTGTTCGTGACCACCTTGCCGGATTCCGGTTTGCCCGGCCTGGAAACTGTCACGCTCAGAGACGCCATACTGCAGGCACCGGATGCGCCGGTAGACCTCCTCAGTACCGGTTTTCAGGTGTGGCAGTGGTGGCAGGATCATCGTTATTGTGGCCGGTGCGGAGAGCGCACCCAGTCACATCCCAGGGAGCGTGCTCGCTGGTGTAACCGTTGTAACATTCCCTGGTACCCACGAATTGCACCCTGCGTGATTGTGGTCATTCGTCGTAATGATCGTTTCCTGTTGGCACGGTCGTCACGGGTTACCCGGAACTTTTACAGTTTGATTGCCGGTTTCGTCGAACCCGGTGAAAGCCTGGAACAGGCGGTAGCCCGTGAGGTGAAAGAAGAAACCGGACTGGATGTTGCCAACATCCGCTACCGGGGCTCTCAGGCCTGGCCTTTCCCCCACCAGCTGATGGTTGGTTTTTTTGCCGACTATCAGGGCGGCGAGCTCAAATTGCAGGAAGACGAGTTGGCCGATGCCGGCTGGTTCACCCCTGACGAGCATCCGCCCATTCCGTTTGCCACCACCATTGCCGGCCGTCTGATCGGTGCCATGAAAGAAGAGATCAATTCCGGCGGGAGCCCTTCCTGATCATGCACAATGTTGGTCCGAGGGTGCTGGTTTTTGATTCCGGTGTGGGCGGCCTGAGTGTGGCTGCCTGTATTCACCGGGCGTTACCGGGGGTGGAACTGGTCTATCTGGCGGACAATGCGGGCTTTCCGTATGGCGACAAACCGGAACAGGTTGTGATCGACCGCTGCTGTCATCTGGTCCGGAAGTGCCAGCAACAATTCGCCTGTGATGTCATCGTGATTGCCTGCAATACGGCCAGTACGGTGGTCTTGCCCAAGCTTCGGGCCATGACCGACACTCCGGTCGTGGGCGTGGTGCCTGCAATAAAACCGGCGGCGACATGTTCCCGTAACCGGCAAGTCGGGTTGCTGGCTACGCCTGCAACGGTCAAGCGGCCCTACCTGGATGAGCTGGTCCAGGAGTTTGCCAGTGATTGCCAGGTCACGCGGGTAGGGCATCCTGGCCTGGTTCGCTGGGCAGAAGAACTGGTGACAGGCACGGAGCCCCCGCAGACCGAGCTGGATGAGGCGATGGCGCCGCTGCGGGCTTCCGGTGTGGATACCGTGGTACTGGGGTGCACTCATTATCCACTGTTATTGCCATGGCTCAGGAAGAGTCTGCCCGAGGTCACTTTCTGGGTGGAGTCCGGTGAGGCTATTGCACGGCGGGTCGGGTACTGGCTGGCTCAGGCGGGTTTGTTGGCAGCCGCTGAAACGCCGAAAGGGCAAACTCATGCAGTTGTCGTTCAGGCCTGCTTTACCGGCCTGGCCGCCACTGGAATCGCCCTGTTTATGGCTGAAATGGGAATTCCGGTGGCGACGGTGAAGGGTGGCTGGCCCAGTTCAGAGTAGCCGGGTCAGCTTGAACATGGCCAGAAATTCAAGGGCCGGAATAGCGCGTTTGTGGCAACAGTATGTTTTGAAGTCATCGCCCCGAAAACGCGATTTGGTGAACTCCAATCCTTTGAAGTTGTAAAGAAAATTCCCTTTTTCATAAATCCCGTGCAGCATCTTCTTCAGCAGTCGGCTTTCCTGGTGCTCGGTTGTACTGTCCAGTGACAGCGGGATCAGGCCCAGATCCAGGAACGGCACTCCTTCTTCCTTGAAAACCTGCATTGCATGGGCCATGAGGGTGTAGAAAATGCCCTGGCGGAAATCCGCATTGGCCCGCGAAATATTCGGCACGTAACTGACGATCTCATTGTTGCGGTAGACAGGATCGAAGTAGATAAAGCCGACCGCCTTGCCATCCTGATAGGCATAGAAATGCCGTTCGTTCTCCCGGTAGTCCATTTCCATGGGCCGGATCAGGAAGCGGATTTCATTACTCTTGCATTTACGGGTACGAATCCAGGCTTCTGAAATCTCCCGGGTGTGGTCATCACTGAACCGCTCCATGACGGTGATGCCGTTTTTTTCGGCCTGATTCAGGGCAGTGCGGAGAATCTGTTTTTTCTTGCCGGTTAATGACCACTTGCGAAGATCAATGCGGGATTCACTACCAAACTGGGTGCCAAAGAGACCAAAGCGCAGGTGCAGGAAATCGACAACCGTCTTGGACACCTGGATGTAGCACGCATTCGGAAATTTCTGATGAAACCGCTCGAGAATGACCGGGAAATGCTCGGGAGCGCTGACCGGGTCAGACAGCACAAACGTGCCCCCCCATTTTCGCATGTAAGCGATATAGCCGATGCCCGGGACGTCAAAATACTGCATGCCGGGTTGCAAGGTTGAGAAAGACTGGGAGTGAGCCCCGTACTTTTTCAGATAGCCCACGCGCTCACTGAACGAGAACTGGCCATCTGCAATCTCTGTGATGCCGTCTAGTGAAAGAATCTGGTCTGACATAATCAAGCTCCCGGTAACCTTTTGTTATTTTTGCGGTTGTTGGGCGTTCAGGCTTGTTTTTGGCCAAGTATTGACCAGTAGCAATCCATGTTGAGCAGTTTGAAATGTTTCTTTTCGGTGACCTGAAGGCCCAGGCGCTGCATGTGTTCCGGGTAGTTGTAGATTTTGTGGAAGGCGTTGTTGGCGAATAACCAGAAGATAAATACCGCCATGTACCAGTACAGTTTCTTGAATGCGCGGGACAGGATGTTGCCGGTGGGGTAGCAGAAATCCCCGACCACGACCTTGGCGTCAGCTTTGCCCAGGCTGATCAGGTGCTCCAGTACCTTTACCATCATGTCTTCGTCGAACACGTTCAGGAAAAAGTTGGCAACGACCATGTCGTAATGCTCAAACTCATCCACTTTCATGATGTCGCTGTGAATGCGACGGATGGTGAGGTGAGGCGCTTCTGCCTGCTGGGCATCACCGAACTTGCGGAGCATGGTTTCCGACAGGTCAACAACGGTGACGTCGGCGCCCAGCTCGGCCGCCCGGATGGCATCGCGCCCGTGGCCCACGCCGGCAAACAGAACACGGTCACCGGGCTTGACGGTTTCCACGTCCAGCATGGCTGTTTTGCAGTGATGAATATTTTTGCCGCTGTAGAGGTTGCTCAGAAAATCGTAAACCGGGCCGATATATTTATACTTGTCGCGCATGATGACTGCCTTCCTATTGGTCCCTGATTGCCGCCACCTTTGTTGTCATTTTTATCCGGCAGATGCGGATATTGCGGTGGCAGGCCTGTCATGACCTGAGATTAGAGAAGGGGGTGTCTGAAATATGTGCAGTAGCGCGCATTTCTGGATACACAAAGTAACGCATTGCAACACTTTGCAAACCGCATCAACATTTCTGATCCTAGTGTCTGACAATCGATAATCGTTATCCGGCGTCAGCGAAACACACGTCGCTCTCGTTCAGCATTTTGCTGATCTCAGCGGCGGGTCTGGCGGGCCCGTAATAGAACCCTTGCACCTGGTGACAGCCCAGGTTTTTCAGGTAGGCCAGCTGATCACTGGTTTCCACGCCCTCAGCCACAATTTCAAGTTTCAGGCCGTGGGCCATGGCGACAATTGCATTAACAATGCAGGCGCCTTCGTCGCCACTGCGGATGGCTTTGACGAATGACTGGTCGACTTTGAGTGTGTGGATGGGCAATCGATGCAGGTAATTGAGGGAGGAGTAGCCGGTGCCAAAGTCATCAATGGCAATTCGCACGCCGGTGGCCGCCAGATCGCGCAGCTTCTGACTGATCTGCTCCAGGTCGTTCATGATCACATTTTCCGTGATCTCGATCTCCAGGTTCTGACAGGGAAACCGGTGTGCCTTGACCCGCTCCATGAGGGTTTCGACGAACCGCGGATGTTCCACCTGGCTGGGCGACAGGTTCACCGCCAGGCGCAAGTCAGGGTGGCCACTGGCAATCCACTGACCGACGTCCCGGCAGGCCTGGCTCATGACCTTGTCGCAGAGCTTGCCAATCAGTCCGGTTTCCTCGGCAAGAGGCAGGAAATCGCCCGGATACAGTAACCCGTGTTCCGGATGTTTCCAGCGTACCAGAGCTTCAAGCCCAAGCATGCGGTTGGTTTGGGAGCACACCTGAGGCTGATAGAACACTCGTAACTCGTCGCGCTCTATGGCCAACCTGAGATCCCGCTCAAGGCTGAGCCGGTTGGCGGTATTAATGCTCATGGTGTCGGTATAGAAGCGATAGCCATCTTTGCCCCGGGCCTTGACGTGGTACATGGCGATATCGGCATTCTGGATCAGCAGGTCCATGGTGTCGCCTGCTTCCGGGAACACTGAAATGCCAATGCTGACACCTACGAATACTTCGTGGTCCCCTAACTGGAATGGCGCTTTCAGGGCTTGAATCAATTTGCGGGCAATACTTTTGACGTCTTCATGACCGTGGATGCTGGGCAGCAACAGGGTGAATTCGTCGCTGCCAAAGCGGGACAGGGTGTCGCCACGGCGCAGGCACTTTTCCAGCCGGTGAGTGACGGCCTGCAACAGGCGGTCGCCCATGGCGTGCCCCAGGGTGTCGTTGACTACCTTGAAGCGATCAAGGTCGAGAAACATGACGGCAAGCTTTTGTTGGCTGCGTCGCGCCTGGGTGATGGCCAGCTCGAGCCTGTCCTTGAACAGTGCCCGATTCGGGAGCCGGGTGAGTAAGTCGTGATAGGCCTGGAAGTTGATGAAGGCCTCAGCTTCCTTGCGCTCAGTCACGTCGCGTGCAATGCCATAGTACCGGGCTGGCTGACCGCTGCAGCCTCCCTGGGTCTTGCCGGTCTGGGGCCAGGTTTGTGGGTCCACCGGGAAGGCTGTGATCTCGAAGTGCCGGGTGGCCTTGCGGCTGCCCCGGGTTTTGAGACGGACTTCCAATATCCGCGGATTGTCGGCCGAGATGTCGGGGCCCTGAAGTGCATAGGTGCCCCGTGCAACATCGCGATCATCCAGAATGTGGCGAAAATGCTGGCCGCAGAGCTCTGCCGGCTGGTACCCCAGAAGACTCTCTACCTTGTTGTTGATAAAACAGATGTGCCCGGTTTCATCGAGCATGAAGACAATGTCCGGGGAACTGTTGACGATATAACGGTGCAGGGCTTCCGATTTTTCCAGCCGGGACTGAACCATCTCGTGGGCGCGAATCAGGGATTGCTTGCCAAGTACGCCTTCAACAGTTGCCAGCAATTCTTCCGGATCAAACGGCTTGCGGATATAGTCCAGTGCTCCCCGGCGCAGGGCCCGGCTGACCGTACTGAAAGACGATTCCCCGCTGACCACGATCACAGCGCAGTCTGGCTGCAGACGGCGGATCTCCGCCATCACCTGAAAGCCGTCCACCTCCGGCATGTTCAGGTCAAGCAAGGCCAGATCATAACTCTGCAGCTTCAGATGCGCACAGGCCTGGCGGCCTCCGTGAGCTTCGGTTACGTCAAACCCGCGGCTCTGTAGCAGACCGGCCAGGGTTCTGAGCAGCCGGGGCTCGTCATCCGCCACCAGAATGGTGGGGCGTCGGGCTGAGCTGAAGGGCGCGTTGCTCTGTTCGGTTTCCATGGCTGTGTGTCCGTGGTTTCGTCATTAGGTGTCGTTATCGTTGTGACTCGCTGCCGGCAGCAGTATCCGGAAGGCAGTACCTTCCGGGCTGGTGTGGCAAGCGATGATGCCCTCCATGTCATCTATTAGTTGTTTGACAATGCTCAGCCCCAGGCCGCTGTGGCCATCTCCTTTGGTGCTGTTAACCGGTTCGAACAGGTGCTGTTGCAGAGGCTCCGGAATGCCGGGGCCGGTATCGGAAACCTGCAATTCGACCCAGCGTCGCCGATTCTGGAAAAAAGGTGCCGCGGTGCTCAGGGTTACTGTTTCTGCCCGGTCGCCAAAGCACTCTGCGGCGTTTCTGACCAGGTTCAGAACAATCTGGCGGACCGCTGAGGCGCTCGCTTTTACTCGTGTGTCTGACGTGCAGAGGTTCAGGTGAAGCTCCCGTTCTCCTTTGTGGAACAAGCTGTCCTGAAGGATCCTGCCCAGGCTGGTTAGCTCTTCGTTCAGGTCAGTGTCGGTCCCGGTGCCGGTTGCTTCCGTAGAGTGTTGGCTGATCTGCAGCAACAGGTTGCCCGCCCGGTCCAGCTCTTCCTGAATGATGTTCAGTTCGTCCTGAATGGTGGTGTCCTGAAGCCTGCTGCGCAGCTGGAACAGATACTGCCGGATAATCGTGAGCGGATTGCTGACCTCGTGAACCTGGCGGCGCAGACGTTCATGTACCATTTGCTGTTCTGAACCGATGGTGTCGTCCGATGACTGTTCCAGAGCAGCGGCGAGTTCCCGGGCAAACAGTTCACCGAGGCTGCGTGCGCCCGGCAACGTCTGTTCGTCTACGCCAATCACGAAAACGTTGCCGCAGGCGCCGTTGGCTCCGACGGGAATGGCCAGGAGTGACGGCGCGCCCAGCAACGAACCCAGTTGCTGGTCAAGGACCGTCGGCTCGTCCTGGTCCTGGGTTTTTATGTGGCCGGTTCTCAGGGCACTGGTCAGTGCGCTGTCCCCGGAGGCGGGATTGACGGACAGCTCCGGCAGCTGCCTGCAGGTGCCGGAGCGCAAGACCAGTTCTTCGCCCTGAACGTTGAAACAAAGCACCGGCAGGCCGGTGATAAGTGCAAGGCTGCCGGTAGCCTCCGACACCAGTGCGCCGATGTTATCCGTTCCCTTTGACGGCAGCGTCAGCGCGGTGCGGACCATGGTGTGTTCGAGCAGGCGGTGGTTCAGTTGACGTGTTGCCTCGCGGCCATCGTAGTTTGCCTCCAGGGGGATACCGAGGGATACCGCGACGCTGGTGACTTCCTCGCTGATTTTCTTGTTGATCTCCCGGGTCAGATCTTCCTGCAGTCCGAAAATGGTGCCTGCCGCTGCCACGCCGGCCGCATCCGACAGGGCGAGCCGGGTAGACAGACTGATGATCTTGACCAGATGGCTCGCATCCCGGAGCTGCCCCGGAAGGGCTTGCTGATACCGCATCGCATCGGCAGCCATGGGGCCCAGCCCCCAGGCGGCCACGAGTCCGGCAGCGATCTCATTCTGCTGATTCAGTAATTGCTGCCTGCGTTCGGGGCAGCGCGTTTTGATCGCAATCAGCTCGCCAATGTTGTGCATCATACCAAGAAGAAAGACTTCTTCCGGTTCCGGGTAGCGGGTCAGTGTGGCCAGTGTTTTTGCCGTCAGTGCGGTGGTCAGGGAGTGTCGCCAGAAATCCCGCAGCTGCTGCCATTCGTCGCCTCCGAGCTCGAACATCAGTTGCCGGAGTGCGGAGGTCAGCATCAGTGTCTCGAATTTTCGGGTGCCCAGCCGAAGCAGAGCCTGCTCTACAGAATGGCTGGGCGGTGCGCGATGATAGAGTGCGGAGCTGGTGAGCGCCAACAGTCGGGCGACGAGGGCTGTGTCGGCGGCAACGATGCGACTGATTTCCCTATAGCTCTGCCCGGAATGACAGGCATCCAGAGCGCGAAGGATAACCTCCGGAAGGCTCGGCAGCTGTAAGTCTGACGCAATGTCCGTCGCTGTAGTCATGGCACGCCCCCTGATCCCGCACAGTCGCCTGATGGCGCCGCGCAAGCTTCCCTGTTCTGTATTGAATTAATGTGACAGGGTGTTCATTCTTCTTATTGGTCACTGAGCTTAGACAATAATCTGTCACTATTAAATACTTATTGGTGTTTTCTTAAGCAATCTATTATCCGGTCTGTGATATGTGTATCC
>DATGQY010000076.1:0-5625 GCA_035303925.1 Marinobacter sp.
TACCATCGTGTCACCATCAAACCCCATGCTTTTCAGGGCGGTGTTGACGGTGTTTTCGGATAGCGGCCGGCCGGGCTGAATGGATTCGAAAACGTATGGCCGGTGCCCGGTAATCGGGTGCAGGGTGCGCAGGATCTCTACCGCCTGCTTTGAAAGCGGCACCCGGTGGTCAGGTACCTTTCCGGCCCGCTTGGCAGCCATGGTGCCTTTCATTCGTTGCCCGGGTACCGTCCACATAGCCCCGTCCAGATCGATCTCTGACCAAGTGGCGTGGCGAAGCTCACCAGGGCGAAGGAATACCAGGGGGGCAAGCTGCAGGGCCGCACAGCTGGCGGGCTGGCCTGAATATGCGTCAATCGCTCTCAGCAGCCGGCCCAGGTCATCGGGGTTGATGATTGCGGCGCGGTTCTTTGAGCCCGGAGATTTCAGCAAGCCCCGAAGGTCTGCGGAGGGGTCACGTTCTGCCAGGCCTTCCGAAATGGCATAGCGGTAAATCTGGCTGATTCGCTGCCGCATACGGTGGGCGGTTTCGTATTTGCCTTTGGTTTCGATCTTGCGCAGAACCTGCAATACCAGGCGCGGCTCGATACTGGTTATCGGCAGGGCACCAAGGTGCGGATATATCCAGCTGGTCAGCCGGCGCTGCGTTACTGAAATGGTGCTGTCCGCCAGCTGGCCTTTCTGCAGCTTCAACCAGTTCTCGGCAACGGCCTTGAAGGTGTTCTCTGAAGCTTCGACGGTTTTGATGATCTCGGTGCGGCGATACAGTACCGGGTCCTTGTTCTCTTCCAGCAGGGCCCTTGCAGCGTCCCGGCCTTCCCGGGCCTTTTTCAATGACACCTCAGGGTATGAGCCAAGGCTGTAAGTCTTTTCCTTGCCGGCGAAGCGATAGCGGAACCACCAGACCTTTGAGTTTGGTTTCACTACCAGTGTCAGGCCGCCACCGTCCGCCAGCTTCCGGCGCTGTTGCCCGTCAGCGGATGCAGACTGAACTGCTTTGTCTGTGAGTTTGTTCTGTTGTCGTGCCATTTGTGGGTACCGGTCTGCGTTTAATCAGTGGGTACCCACAAAAGTACCCGCAAGTTGTGGGTACTTCAATACTGTTCAGGGTTGTTCAGAGTGAGCAAAGAAGGGGGGTTGTTTAGGTATGCTTCTGTTCTGAAAGGGGTTTTTGAACGATTTTGAACGTCATTGTATTTTCAAATGGCGCCCCCGGCAGGACTCGAACCTGCTACCTTCCCCTTAGGAGGGGGACGCTCTATCCAGATGAGCTACGGAGGCATTTCAGAAGAGGCGGTATGATAGCCGCCATAAGCCTGTGGCTCAAGGGGCCACAGGCTGGCGCTTGCGCAGCTCGTTGAGAATGTCCTGCTGATTGGTGATTTTTTCACCCGTTAGCACCAGGAGCGCCCGCTGGCGTTCGATCAGCGCGTCCTGGAAAGTCTGTTTCAGATCGTCCAGTGTCACTTCCCGAATGGCCGCTGCCAGCTGTTCTCGGCTGTCGAAGTTGTAGTTCTCCCGATCGATTTCCCGCCAGTAACGCCCGGACACGTCACCGAGCTGGCGGTCGCGTTCCATCAATTTGCTGATGACGGCCTGTTTCTCCCGGCTTAGCTGGCTTTGTGGCAGTTGGGCCAGCGTTTGTTCAAAGTTGCTGGCGAATTCGGTGACGACATCATCGATCGCTGTGCCGTTGGCTTCCGGTGACTGGACAACCAGGCCCAGCGCTGGAGTTTCCAGTATTTCGAAAGCCGTCGCGTACACAATGTAGCCGAGCTGCCGCGTGGTACGGATGTCTTCGTAGAAGGGGCTGCTGATGATCTGGGCCAATAACTGATAGCGGGCCCGCTCGGCATAGGAGGTATCTTTACCCTGCAGGTACAGGGTGTACCCGGTGTCTGGGTGTTCAACCTCCAGGGTAGCCCGGGTTTGTCCGTCGGGAAGTTGCCGCATGTTCGAGCGCTCGACCACCGTACGCTCTCGGTCGTTGAGCACCATGGCCTGAACCTGTTTGGCCATGTTGAGTGCAGACGCTTCGGTCAGGTTGCCGTGGGCGAGCATGATCGGGTCCGTCACTCTTACCAGTTCCTTGCCAAAGGCGACCAGTTCGTCCAGCGATACCTCCCTGGCCGCGGCCAGTTTGTGGGCGACCGGGAAAGTGCCCGTGAGCAGGGCGGTTTGGATGAACTCGGAGGTTTGCTGCACCGGGCGGTCTTTGGCTTTATTCTCCAGGCCGTCAATCAGGCGCTGGCGAGCAATCCGGAAGCGCTGTTCGGTGAACTTCGGATCAGAAAACTCCAGCAGAATGCGGTTAACCAGTTTATGGAGTTTGTCGTTGTAGCCGCCTACGCGAATGGTGACACCGCGCAGGTGCGGGTAAATGCTGTAATCCAGCCCGGCGAGCCTGGCAGAGTAGGCCCAGGCATTGAGGTTGGTGGTGATGGCGTCTACCAGCAATTGGGTGAGCACGGCGCTGCGGGCAGAGGCGCGGGCAGCAGGGGTTCGCAGGCTGATAAAAACGTTGGCCTTGGGTGTATTGAATCGGGTGTCCCGGGCATACCAGATGTCGAGCCCATTCGGCTCACCCAGCAGAATTGGTTGGGGCATGGATTTTCCATCAACCAGATCAAGATCTTCCGGTACGAAGGGGTTTGGCTGGGGCAGGGCGAGTTGTTCGGCCAGTTGCCGATTGGCGCTTTGCTGAACCGTCAAGGGTTCGCGTTGCCAGGAGGTTTCATACCACTGGGTAAACAGGGGCGTTTCAAAAGTCTGCTTTGGTGCAGACACCCAGGCCACGAGGTTGTTCGGGGTCAGCTGGTCGAGGATTGCCTGATATTGCTCGGGCGCGTAGCGCTCCATCAGCCAGGGCGCACTGAGTAGATCTTCTGGAGGGTAGTCCCGCAGCAGGCTCGACAGGCGCATGGCTTCGCGAATTGGCTCGCTGCGCTCCCGGAAACGGAAGTCGATCACCGCCAGTTGCTTCATTTCATCAAATCGTTCCCGGCTGATGCCCTCTGCCCGGATTTTGTCGATGTAGCGGAACACCAGTGCGATGATTTCATCCTGTTGTTTCAACCCCTCACGGGTGAGCGACATGCTGATGTCCAGAGTGGCGTGTTTGCCGGTATCCATGCCCATGCCGGCAGACAGCGACTCGACAAATCCGGCGCGCTTGAGTACGTCAAACAGGCTGCCCGGGCCTTCGTGGCCGAGCAGATTGGCCACGTAGGACGCCGGTTTGGTGGCATAGTTCTCCTTCTGTGACGGAATCGGGAAGGACAGTGCCAGGCTGCGGCTGTCTTTCAGGGTTTCGGCGGTAATGCGCTCTGGTCTCTGCTCCGCGCTGTGCAATGGCTCCGCGTGTTCCAGTGCTTGCAGATTGCGGTTGGCGATAGCGCTGAACCTGCCTCGAACCATTTGCTCCAGGTCGTCCAGAGACTGTGGGCCGTAGACGGCCAGCGTCATGATGTTGGATGAATAGTTCTGCTGCCAGAACTCGATCAGGTCCGGCCGTAAGGGGTTCTCTTCGGTGTTTTCCAGGGTGGTGAGGTTGCCGACGGCGAACTGGCTGAAGGCATGGTCCGGGTTGCCGGCGGCTTTGCGGACAGAGAGCAGGCGACGGCCGTCTTCCTTGAGTTTGGCGCTGTATTCGGAATGGACGGCATTGCGCTCCCGGTCGACCAGATCGGAGGTAAAGAGCGGATGGGAGAATTGCTGGGCAAACCGGTCCAGTGCCGGTTCCAGGAACTCGCTTTCTACGTCGAAGAAATAGTTGGTGTCTTCAAACGCGGTGTAGGCGTTGTGGCTGCCACCGTGGCTGCGAATAAACTGCTGGTATTCGCCTGCATCCGGGTATTTTTCGGTACCCAGAAACAGCATGTGCTCCAGAAAATGCGCCAGGCCTTCACGATCTGCCGGGTCGTTGCCGCTGCCGACCGATACGTTCATGGAGGCGGCGGCTTTATCGGCCTCGGGGTCCGAGGCCAGGATGACACGCAGGCCGTTGTCCAGTTCCAGATACCGGTAGCTGTTTGGATCGTTCGGGCTTTTGCTGGGTGAGGTACTGGCCAGAGCGTTGGCATTCAGCAGCAAGCTGCCAATCACCAGCAGCAGTAGAAGCTGGAAACGGTACAAACGTTGGAACAGGGAGCGGTCAGCGGTCATGGGGCCTCATCTATCCGGGGGTCACGCGTGAAAAGTCAGATCAGTGCATCTGGCCGGTTTTTGTACTGGCCGGTTGCTGGTCCAGAGTTTGGCGGGCAAGGCTGGCCGCTTTGTCGGCATCCAGTTGGCCGGAAGCAATACGTTCCAGGACGCTGGCCATGATGGCGACTGACTGGCGGTACTCCGAGAATTCTGACTGAAAAGCTTTGTCGATGGCCTGATACACCGCCTGGATTTTTTCCTCTCGGGAGCCACTGTTTGCGGCGGTGTCGTTGATCGCCTTAAGGCAGGCCCGGGCGATGGCTATGTAGCGTTCAGTATTCGGGTTGTCGTTCTGCATGGCTGGTTTGGCAAACCTTGATGTTGTTGACTGGATTAGAGACGCCGGAAGGCGCCGGAAGTTCCCGATTATGGCATTGCGGAGCGCCGGTTGCATTGCTCGTTGGTAATTCTGCTCTCCGGGCAGGCAGGCTTTGGCTCATGTGCTAATCTCAAGTTCATTGTGTCGGCATTGTGGGCATAAATGCCCGGGAGCTGTGAGGTTTTTAGAGTAATAGCTCTATTAAAAACAAAGGGTTACAGAGTAAAAGCTCTAATAAAGTTCGATACATGAAGGTTGCAATTAAGTAGAATGCCGGCGTTATGGGGCTCATATAAGACTTTAGTCTTAGCAGGAAGTGGCCCGGCGGAATGACAACAAATAAGTAACAGGCAGGATGGATTATCTATGAATTATTTCCTGACAGGCGGCACCGGCTTTATCGGTCGTTTTCTGGTAGAAAAATTGCTGGCTCGTGGCGGCACAGTGCATGTTCTGGTTCGCGAACAGTCCCAGGACAAACTGGCGAAGCTGCGTGAGCGCTGGGGTGTTGATGAAAGCCGTGTGAAGGCGGTCATTGGTGACCTTACCAGCAAGAACCTCGGCATCGATGCCAGGACCATGAAATCCCTGAAAGGGACTGTTGATCACTTTTTCCATCTTGCCGCTGTATACGACATGGGAGCCGACGAAGAATCCCAGGCGGCGACCAACATTGAAGGTACCCGTGCCGCCGTTCAGGCTGCCGAGGCGATGGCCGCCGCGCACTTTCATCACGTGTCTTCCATTGCGGCTGCGGGACTGTTCAAGGGCATCTTCCGGGAGGATATGTTCGAAGAAGCGGAGAAGCTGGACCACCCGTACCTGCGCACCAAACACGAATCAGAGAAAGTGGTGCGTGATGAGTGCAAGGTGCCGTTCCGCATTTACCGTCCGGGTATGGTCATCGGCCATTCCGAAACCGGTGAAATGGACAAGGTTGACGGCCCTTACTACTTCTTCAAGATGATCCAGAAGATTCGTCACGCCTTGCCGCAGTGGGTTCCGACCATCGGTATTGAGGGCGGCCGGCTGAACATTGTGCCGGTGGACTTTGTGGTGAACGCCATGGATCACATTGCCCACCTGGACGGGGAAGATGG
>DATGQY010000077.1:0-35553 GCA_035303925.1 Marinobacter sp.
AGAAAAGTATCCCCGTCCCCTCCGAACTCCACTGTACGCCCCAACACCAGGCAGCCCCCAAAACTCAGACAACCCGGTAATAGCGCTTCTCATCCAGCACCAGATCAATCGTTGTCCGGTCATCGCTTCCCGCGACTTTCAGGTACACAGTGACCTGGAACTTCAACTGCAACGGGTTCGGGCCCGGCGGCAACGCCACCACATCCACCCGTTTAACCCTGGGTTCAAACTTCTCGATACACTGACGAATCGCCCCGCGTATCTGGATACTCAAATCATGAGTACCCAGAGTGGCATCGTTGAAATCCAGCAACCCCAGGTCGGGTACGCTTGCGCTGTTACCCGGGTGGGCATTCAGCAGCCGCACCAGGTGTCGCTTGATGGATTCCACCACATGGGTCACCTCACCCATCGCCTGCCCGGCGGGAGCAGCGGCCTGTTCAAGCCTTTCGAACAGGCTGCCGGTGTTGCGAACGCCGTCAGCGGCGGTGTCGCCGAACACGGATTACTCCTTGTCCAGGCGGCCAACCAGAGACAGTTCAAAGTTGGCACCCATGTATTTGAAGTGCGGGCGAACAGCCAGGGAGATCTGGTACCAGCCCGGATCGCCTTCAACGTCAGACACCACAACCTTTGCGGCACGCAGCGGGCGACGGCTGCGAACTTCTGCCGGCGGGTTTTCCTGGTCGGCCACGTATTGGCGAATCCAGGTGTTCAGCTCCCGCTCCAGGTCCTGGCGCTCTTTCCAGGAACCGATCTGCTCGCGCTGCAGCACTTTGATGTAGTGAGCCAGACGGTTCACGATCATCATGTAGGGCAACTGGGTACCCAACTTGTAATTGGTTTCCGCCTCTTTGCCTTCCTTGGTGTTCGGGAACTGCTTTGGCTTCTGCACCGAGTTGGCAGAGAAGAACGCCGCGTTGTCGCTACCCTTGCGCATGGTCAGGGCGATAAAGCCTTCTTCGGCCAGTTCGTATTCACGACGATCGGTGATCAGCACTTCGGTCGGAATCTTGGCTTCCAGCTGACCAAACGATTCAAAGGTGTGTACCGGCAGGTCTTCTACCGCACCGCCGCTTTGCGGACCGATGATGTTCGGGCACCAGCGGTATTTGGCGAAGCTGTCGGTCAAACGGGTGGCCAGCAGGTAGGCCGTGTTGCCCCACAGGTAGTGTTCGTGATCGCCGGACACGTTTTCTTTGTAGTTGAAGCTGCGCACCGGATTTTCTGTCGGATCATAAGGTACACGCAACAGGAAGCGCGGCGCCGCCAGGCCCAGGTAACGGGCATCTTCAGATTCTCGCAGGGAGCGCCACTTGGCGTACTTCGGGCCTTCAAAGACAGCACTCAGCTCTTTGATCGCCGGCAGTTCCTGGTAGCTGTCAACGCCGAAGAAGGAGGGCGCAACTGACGACAGGAACGGCGCATGAGACATGGCGCCAACGGACGACACGTACTGCAGCAGCTTCATGTCGGGTGTGGAAGGACTGAACGCGTAGTTACCAACAATGGCGCCCACCGGCTCACCACCGAACTGGCCGTATTCCGCTGCGTAGACGTGCTTGTAGAAACCGGTCTGGGTAACATCCGGCGCAAACTCGAAGTCCTCCAGCAGCTCCTGCTTGGTCGCGTGCAGGATGTCGACTTTGATGTTCTCGCGGAATTCTGTGCGGTCCACCATCAGTTTCAGCCCGCGCCAGGAGGATTCCAGTTCCTGCAGCTTGGGGGCGTGCAGTACCTCATCCATCTGGGCGCTGATCTTGCGGTCCAGCTCTACCACCATCTGGTCCACCAGGGCCTTGTTGACCGGCTGGCCTTTTTCGTCGCTCTTCAGCAGGTTGGCAATGAACGTTGCCACACCCTTGCGGGCAACATCGTAACCTTCGTCAGCCGGCGCCATGCGGCTGTTGGCCATTACCTGGTCAAGCAGAGAGCCCTCTGCCACGGATTCGGAGGCAGCAGATTGCTGCACAGCAGTATCAGACATACCACATCCCTTCAGTACGTAATTGATAATTAGAGTTGGTTGTACCCTGTTCCGGAAGCGCGATTACTCAGCGCTATCGGTAGCCAGTTCCAGCTCGGCCAGAAGTTTTTCCCGGGCGTTCTCGTTATCCAGCAGCTCCTGAAGTTTGGAGCGGAATGACGGCACGTTACCGAGCGGGCCTTTCAGGGCGACCAGTGCTTCACGCAGTTCAATCAGCTTTTTCAGCTCTGGAACCTGGCGCGCGATGCTGTCAGGGGAGAAATCTTCCAGCCCCTCGATCTGCAGGTTAACCGGCAGGTCGTCAGCACCTTCCTCAAGCTTGTTGGATACGGAGGTAGAAATGGTGAGGCCAGCTTCCTTCATGACCGAACGGAAGTTGTTCTTGTCAACGGAAATGGCTTTACGATCTTCAATGGGGGTTTCTTCAGCATGGCCCTTGAAATCGCCAACCACGAACATCTTCAGCGGCAGCTCAGTTTCGGCCTGCTGATCTCCGGTAGCGGGGACATACTTGATATTGATGCGCTCTTTTGGCGCGACAGAACCATCTTTGGCAGACATGGCGTGCTCCCTGTGCAATTCATTTGCAGCGTATTTCAGTCCTTGGTGCCTGCCTTCCTGGCAGACAACGAGCAGAACTTTACACAGGTGCCTGGGCATTCTCAAGCAATAACTGGCCAGAAATGGCTCAAAATGAGTACTCGGGCAAACTTTTGCCAGATCGCCCCGATGCCTGACCAGATGCGCTTTCAGTCAATGACGAGCGTGCTGGCCACGACTATACTGCGAAAATCCTTAGAGGAGACAACCATTAATACCAAGGAGCAAAACCATGAGTGACCTGAAAACCAAGTTCGATGAATCGGTAAATTATATTCAGACCGCCGAAGGCGATTTCAAACCTTCCAATGAACTGAAACTGGAGTTCTACGGCCTTTACAAGCAGGCAACGGAAGGCGATGTTTCCGGTAAACGTCCCGGCATGATGGATTTCGTCGGCCGCGCAAAATATGACGCGTGGGAAAAGCTGAAAGGCATGTCCAGCGATGAGGCCATGCAAAAATACATCGATAAACTGGAATCACTCAAGTAAGCATGCCGACCTGCCCGCCGGCAACTGCTGGCGGGTCCCCCGCGCCATACCACCTCTATCGATCCGCTAATTTTTGCGCCGTTCAAACGTTTGTCATATGATGCGCGCAACATAACAACAACAAGTCATCCGGAAGAAACTCAATCATGAATATTACCGAGGCGCTGGAACAATCACGCCCTGGCCTGGTTCGCCTGGTTCAGGCAGCCATCCGCAAGCGCGAACTCAACCAACGGGCAGAACAAACCTACCTGCACTGGATCAGTCGTTTTGTGCTGTTCCATGGTCTGAAAGACCCGGATAGCCTGGCTGAAGAAGATCAGAGGCTGTTTCTGAACTATCTGAATGAAAAAATACGAGTGTCACGGGCAAGGCTCAATCAGGCCCGGCATGCGCTCGCATTCTTCTATGAAGATGTCCTGAACAAACCTGTGCAGGCGGATACGGCCGCAGCCTGACCAACCGGAGTGGCCTGATGCTCTCTGCGGTCAGCGGCGCTCTGTCATGTTCACATTCAGCGCATCGTAGCTGCGGTTTTCTGGCGGGCGGATCAGGTAGTTGTTACTGTGAGTCTGACCGGGAACGACTTTGGGGTTGGCAAAACGGATGTCGACCGGGATTTCCGAGCGTCCCAGATCCGTTCGACTGTCTCTCGGCTGAAGCGCCAGCGGATCAAGATAAAAATCATCATCCTTTGCCGGCTGCACCGGTATGCCAGCAGCCGGAGCTTCCAGCCCGCCTTCGATGACGGTGTTTGCCAGAACCTCTTCGGCAATAGAGCGGAAAGGAATGGTATCAATCGTCGATCGCTCTTCGTACTCGAACACCACTGCGTTGTTATCCCCGGACTGCCCGTAAGCCGGCATGGCGGCAACCAGCACCATCAAAAGGCCTGCACAGCCCACCCAAGGGCGCAGCCCTGCGGATTGTCCGGTGATCTGACTCGAGGCACTCATGGCATTCATCCTGATTTGCGAATCCACAACCCTTCCGGGTGACGATTTTTGATCAGTGTATCGCCAAAAATGACGCTTTGCTCATGCAAAAGACGATTTTGTGACGATTTTCACTTGTCGGAAACAGGATCTTCATAGCGGATTGCCGTAATCACCACGGTTTTCCAACCTTCCGGAGTTTTTACCGAAACCTCGTCATCGAGATGTTTACCGATCAACGCCCTGGCCAAAGGGGCATTGATACTGAGGTAGCCTTTACCCAAATCAAACTCATCAGCGCCGACCAGTCGGTATGACTGCTCATCATCGTCTTCGTCTTCCACCGTGACCCAGGCGCCGAAATACACCCGCGTTCTGTCATCAGGCAGTCGGTCCACCACGGTCACTTCATCAAGCCGCTTGCTGAGAAAGCGCACGCGCCGGTCGATTTCGCGCAATTGCTTCTTGCCGTAGATGTATTCAGCGTTTTCCGATCGATCACCCTGAGCCGCCGCTTCCCGCACTGCCTGGGTTACCTCGGGTCGCTTGACCTTCCAAAGATACTGGAGCTCTTCCCGCAGGGCACGCTCGCCATCCGGGGTGATGTAGCGGGGCCCGTGCCCGGGAGTGACAGATGTTTTCACCATGTGGTTCTTGCGTCCGGCCTGATTCGAAAGTGTTGAGGCATAAAAAAACCCCGTGGATCACGGGGTATAAGGCTAGCGCTGTGCTGGAGGGAGAAGCAAGCTTGTTACGGCCTGCCTCTTCATCTACACCTTCTATTCTGCATAACGTCCATTACGCCTCAGTGGCCACGAAATTACCTTTTGGCAAGAGACCCCCTGCCGCCAGCCACTGCATGAAATTAGGTTGTACACTCTAGTGACTGTCGATAGCGTTGGCGCAATCATGATTTCTAATCTTGTCTTGGAGACACTGCAATGAACACTCAAAAGGTTCTGAGTCTGGTACTGGAAGGCGTTGATAGTCTGGGTTTCCGGCTCGACGATATGGGCATCACCAGCAAGCTGAACCGGCATAACATCGCTGCATTTCTGATGGCTGAACAGAAGCACCTGGAAGGGGAATGGGACAGTCTGCAGGCGAAGGTTGATCGTCGTCGTTCACAGTTCGAGCACCTGACCCAGCAGGTCGAAGACCGCGCCGATGCACTTATTGGCCCGGTGCGAGCGCAGGTTAACCGATTCCGAGCCAGCCACTGATATCAGGCATTCGTGTCCGCGGGTGAGCGTTTCTCATCCGCGGCGTCAAGCGCTTGCTCCGCAGGAGTAGCCTTTATTCGCTTACGCACTCCGGTAAACGCTGGCATTTTCACCGCCACTGTCAGCCCTGGCATGTCGCCGTCCGGGTGAGTATCCCGCAACAGGATCTGTCCCTGATGAATCTCTGCCACCGCGCTGACCAGGCTTAGGCCCAAGCCATTTCCGGGCAGTGAACGGCTTTTCCCAACCCGATAGAAACGCTGGAACACCTGGTCTTTTTCATCATCCGGAATGCCGATGCCGGAATCCTGGACCTCAAAGACCGCCGATACCCCTTCTTTGCGAACGGCCACCAGAATGGTGCCGTGCTCCGGCGTATATTTAATGGCATTGTCGATCAGGTTGCTGACCATCTGGAACAGCAGGTCCCGATCCCCCTCTATCATCACACCATTTTCAAGCGATTGACTGAAACTCTGCTCTTTATCCTCGGCAAGCGCTTCATAAAGTTCGCAGGCATCGCTCACCAGTTCGTCCAGCGATACCACCTTCATGTCTGCCGAATTGCCCCGGGTTTCCAGGCGGGCAATGCGCAACAGGGCGTTAAAGGTCGCCAACAATTGGTCAGCTTCAGCCACTGCCCGGCCAACCTGCTCCTGAGCTTCGTCGTTATCGACAGCAATCAGGGTACGTTCAAGCTGGTTGCGAAGACGGGTCAGCGGCGTGCGAAGGTCGTGGGCAATGCTGTCTGAGACGTGGCGAATCCCCTCCATCAAATAGACAATCCGGTCCAACATCTGATTGAGGTTCTCGGCCAGTTGATCGAAATCATCGTCTGTACCGCGAGTGGGAATACGAAGGGAGAGGTGGCCGTTCATGATACGGCGAGAGGTGTTGTTGATAATCTCTATGCGCCGCGTGGTACTGCGACTCATCAGAAAACCACCCAGCAATGCCAGCGCCAGGGTAATCCCCATGCCCCAGTTGATGGCCGCTTCGATCACACGCTTCAGATTGGTGAGATCATCCACATCACGGCCAACCAGCAGGCGGAGCCCGCCCTGCACATCAAAGATTCGGGCACGGGCCTGTCTTTCCGGCCCCTGCCAGCCAATACCGGGTTCCAAAGTGAAGTTGATCCAGCCACTGTCGGTTGAGCGGCTGCCTTCCGGCCAGGTTTCAATGTTACCTGCCAGCTTCAGAAAATCGTCGGTCGTCAGCAGGTAAACTGATCGGGCATTCGGGTCCCGGGCGACTCGTTCCCGAATAATGGTGATAAGGCCATTAACACCCCGGCCCCGGTATTGCTCTGCCAGCCCGGCGATTTCAGCTTCAATGGTTTCGTCGGTCTGGGCAGTCATAAACCCTGCCGTACGCCAGTATATGAATGCCAGCAGCAAAAATACCGAGGTGGCAAACACCACCATGTACAGCAGGGCCAGCTGGAAAGACGATGTCCTGAGCTGACTAAGCAGTTTCACGCAACATGTATCCCGCACCCCGCACGGTCTGCAGCAAAGGTGTATCGAATTCCTTATCGATCTTGGCACGCAGACGGCTGATGTGCACGTCGATTACGTTGGTTTGGGGATCGAAATGGTAATCCCAGACCTTCTCCAGCAACATGGTCCGGGTAACCACCTGGCCAGCATTGCGCATCAGGTATTCCAGCAAACGGAACTCCCGGGGCTGCACATCAATGCTCTGACCGGAACGCTTGACGGTCCGTGCCAGAAGATCCATTTCCAGATCGGCGACTTTGAGTACGGTTTCGGTTTCCGCAGCCTGCCGGTTGCGACGGATCAGGGACTCGATCCGGGCCAGCAACTCGGTGAATGAAAACGGCTTGGTGAGGTAATCATCACCGCCACCCCGCAAACCTTCTACCCGGTCATCCACATCACCCAGGGCACTGAGAATAAGTACCGGCGTCTGATTGCCCGTCGCCCGCACGGTTTTGATGATGGAAAGGCCATCCATACCCGGCAACATACGGTCGACAATCATGATGTCGTATTCTTCACTCGCCGCCATCATCATGCCTTCCTTGCCGTCGGCCGCATGATCCACCACGAAGTCGGATTCCTTCAGCCCCTTTACCAGGTAACTTGCTACATCCTGATCGTCTTCGATTACCAGCGCTTTCACCGGTGACTCCTCCTGATAGCGGATTACATTACCCGTAAGGTTACGAATAACCGCCAGACCGGGCCAGTTACCATCTTGTAAGAGGGTGTCGCCTATGACGACGGTCAAACTCTTGCTTTGAACCACCCCAGGGAATCTTCGGTCATCGCCGAAGGCCTGTATTCAGCGCTCACCCAGCCGTCATAGGTCATTCGATCAAGCGCTGAGAAAACATTAACAAAGTTAATCTCGCCTGTACCCGGCTCCTGCCGGCCCGGATTATCCGCAAACTGGATATGCCCAATCCAGGGCAGCAGGCATTCGATGGAACGGATCAGATCCCCTTCCATAATCTGCATGTGATAAATATCGTACTGCAGGCGCACATTGTCCGAATCCACGGCTTCAATCAGGGCCATCACTTTACCGGTGGTATCCAGCATGAAGCCGGGCATATCCACCCGGGAGTTAATGGCCTCCAGGCACAACACCAGGCCCGCCTCGGAGAGGCGGTCGGCGGCATACTGAACATTGGCCAATAACGTGTCCCAGGCCTCTTGCTCACTCAGCGCTTCAGGCTTGAGGCCCGCCAGACAATTCAGCTGCTTGCAGCCCAGAGCCTGAGCATAGGCGATCCCTTGATCCACACCCGCCCGGAACTCCTCAACCCGATCCGGCAAACACGCGATACCCCGTTCCCCTGCCTGCCAGTCTCCCGGTGGCAGATTGAACAACACCTGTGACAGCCCATTCGCCGTCAACTCAGCCGCAATCTCCGCTGCCGGCCACTCATAGGGGAACAGGTACTCAACCCCGCTAAAACCCGCTACCCGAGCCTTGGCAAAACGCTCGAGAAACGGCACCTCGGTGAACAACATTGACAAGTTGGCCGCAAAACGGGGCATGGCAATCTCCTGCTTTAAGCTATTAATCCCTGGGCCCACGACCCAGAGAACCCATCAATGCACCATTGAGATGCTCCAACTCCAACAACAGCCCACTGTGATCCACATCGCTGTGCCCGTTCGCCACCAGCGACAAATACCCGTTATGAACCTGCTGAGCCAACGGCAGCGTCAAGCCTTCAGCCCGTGCCTCATCCAGAATCATCCGCATATCCTTCAGCTGAATCCGCGCGGGCGCGCCGGGAGCAAAATCCCGGTCAATCATTCGCTGGCCATGCAACTCCAGAATCCGGCTGCTGGCAAACCCACCCATCAGCGCCTCCCTGACGGCAGCAGGATCAGCTCCACCCCTGGCCGCCAGAAGCAACGCCTCAGACACCGCACCAATGGTAATCCCGACAATCGCCTGATTCGCCAGCTTAGCCAACTGCCCGGCACCGACCGGCCCGATGCGGGTGTACTTACCCAACACACTGAAAACCGGCAACGCCCGTTCAACATCCGCTTCCGAGCCACCGGCCATAATACTCAGCCGGGCCTCAGCCGCGCCCACCGTACCCCCGGAAACCGGCGCATCCACAAATCCCGCCCCACGCTCGGCAACCAGCCCCGCCAACTCACGGGCCAACGACGGCTGCACCGAACTCATATCCACCACCAGGGCCCCGGCTTTCAACGCTCCAATCGCGCCCTGATGCACCAACACATCCTCTACCACTTGCCCGTTCTCCAGCATAGTGATCACCACATCCGCGTTCGCCACCGCCTCGGCAGGCGTCTCCGCGATCGTGGCCTTCTCCCGGAACGGTTCACATTTGCTGGCCGTCCGGTTCCACAGGGTCATCGGAAAGCCTGCATCCAGCAGGTTACGGGTCATCGGCGCTCCCATCAAACCGATACCGAGAAAGGCAATGCGAGGAAGTTCTGTACTCATCTTTCTGGAATCCCATTCAGAAGTCCGGTGAAGGGATTGGGGCAGCCTTTCCAAAAATTTGCGGAGCCACGGATGGCGGAGCAGAAGCGCCACATGGATGTGCCGTAAGGAGCGGTTTTTGGAAAGGCTGCCCCAATCCCTTCTTCCCGGAGGCATGGATTAAAAGGAATTCAGGGATTATACAAACAAAAACGCCACCAACCGCGAACGGTGGTGGCGTTTTCAGGCAATCGACTTCGAAAAGCTATCAGGCCGCTTCGGTCATCTGCGCCTTGATCTTCTTCATGGCGTTCTTCTCCAACTGCCGAATCCTCTCAGCAGAAACACCGTACTTGTCCGCCAACTCGTGCAACGTAGACTTGCTGCCCGTCAGCCAGCGCTCACGAAGAATATCCTGACTGCGTTCATCCAGGGTGCCCAGAGCCTGCATCAACCGACCATTGGAATCCTCAGACCAGTCCGAATTCTCCAACTGTACAGCAGGATCACCCCGGCGATCCTCGAGATAGTGAGCCGGAGCCTGATACGCGCTGTCATCATCGTCGTCCATCGGGCCATCAAAAGACGTGTCATGGGAGGCCAAACGGCCTTCCATCTCCCGAACCACGCGTGGCTCAACACCCAGATCCTTCGCAACCGCTTCCAGCTCATTGTGATTGAGCCAGGCCAGCTTCTTCTTCTGACCGCGCAGATTGAAGAACAACTTGCGCTGAGCCTTGGTTGTAGCCACCTTCACGATGCGCCAGTTGCGCAAAATGAACTCGTGAATCTCGGCCTTGATCCAGTGCACCGCAAACGACACCAGGCGTACGCCGTACTCCGGGTTAAAGCGCTTCACCGCCTTCATCAACCCGACATTACCTTCCTGAATCAGATCCGCCTGAGCCAGACCGTAACCGGAATAACTGCGGGCAATGTGAATCACAAAACGCAGGTGAGCGAGTACCAGCTGACGAGCAGCTTCTACATCACCATCGTAATGAAGCCGTTCTGCAAGCGCCCGCTCCTCATCCACTGAGAGGATCGGAATGCGACTCGCCGCCTGAATATACGACTCAAGATTCGCGCCCGGAACCAGTCTGTCAGCCAGCTGTAAACTCGTACCCATGCATTAACCTCCGAACCTGGCAGTCGTGAAATATAACAACTAATTGTAGGACCGCCAAGAACCTGATAAGTTCCCGAATCTCCCAGTAAAACGTTATTAATCAACAATCTGGGAAATTCACTTTGCTTTATATGGCGTTCGTTCGAGAACGTAAAGCTACGCCAGAACCAGCCTTCAATTCAATACGGTGTTCCCGTGATCCGGATCATCCACCGGCAATATCGCCCGGTTCCATGTCATCCAGATGACGCTTCACCGCAACCCAGGCGCCCAGCCAGCCTAACAGCATTGCGATGATAATCAACGCTATTGCACCGTCAACCCCGGGCCCCTGTAACGAAAACTCACTGTGATACAGGCCTGCAAGTCGCTGTATCGGCCCGCTTAACCACCACAACGAGGCCTGAATCAGCAACCAGGCTACGACACCACCACCGAGCCCAAACCAGGCGCCGGCATACAGGAAAGGACGGCGCACGAAAGCGTCCGTACCGCCCACAAGCTTCGCCACCAGAATCTCGTCTCGACGATTCTCAATCGCCAGCCGCACCGTATTACCAATCACCAGAATGACCGCAGCCCCCAGCAGAATCGCCAACGCCCAGACCGCTCTGGCCAGAATGTCGGTCATCGCGTTCAGCCGCTGCAACCAGCCGAGGTCAACCTGAACCCGGTCGATTCCTTCAATACCTTCAATATAGCTTACCAGGGCCTGAACACCTTCTGCAGACCGCGCACTGTCCTCAGGCGTGACCAGCAGAGTGTGTGGCAAGGGGTTGTCGCCGAGAAAATCCAGCGCGTCGCCCAGCCCCGAAGACGCCCGAAACTCCGCCAGCGCCTGATCACGCTCGACAAGCTGAACCGACGTGATACGACCATCGTTGCCCACCTCACCGGCAAGGGCCCGAGCCTGCTCGATAGAGACATCCATGGCCAGGTAAGACGTTATCCGCGCACTGCTCTCCCACCCGGCACTGACACCCTGCAAACTGGCCAGCAACAACAGCAAGGCGACCGGTAAAGCCAGTGCCACGCCCATCACGGTCCAGGTCATCAGGCTTGCCACCGGGGTGTTCAGCAGGCGGCGGGCAGATTCCCGGGCTACCTTTCGGTGGTGATCAAGATAGCTTCGTGCCTGGGCATTCAGCGGGGATTTCGCCGATTTCGCAGCGCCTCTTCGGCTTTCGGGCTTCTGGCGCGCATCAATAGCCACCGACACCTCCCGCCACCGGCGTGGCAGCACCGGCAATCAGTTCTCCGTGGTCCAGAGTCAGGCGCCGACGGCCCATTTCATTAATCAAAGCGATGTCGTGGGTCGCGATCAGCACGGTAACCCCGACCTGACTGAACTCCGTGAACAGCTGCATGATATCGGCGGACAACTCTGGATCCAGGTTACCGGTTGGCTCATCCGCCAACAGCACGGGGGGCTTATTGACCACCGCCCGGGCAATGCCTACCCGCTGCTGTTCACCACCAGATAACTGCATCGGATTCATCTTTTCCTTGCTCAGCAGCCCCACCTTGTCCAGAGCCGCACGCACCCGCCGCCCGATATCCCGTGGCGACGCCCCCATCACCTCCAGGGGCATGGCCACGTTGTCGAACACCGTGCGGTCAAACAACAACTGGTGATTCTGGAATACCACGCCAATGTGTCGGCGAATGTAGGGAATCTGGCGCTTGGGCAGACTATTGAGCCGCTGACCACCGACCACAACTTCGCCGGCTGTTGGTCGCTCCATCACCATGATCAATTTCAGCAGGGTACTTTTACCCGCCCCGGAATGACCGGTCAGAAACGCCAGCTCGCCCCGGTCCAGATGAAAGTTCACCTGACGCAGGGCGGTATGGTCGCTGTCGTAGCGTTTGGTCACCTGGCGAAACTCGATCATCGGGTGCTATAGCTCCTTGGCCAGCAAATCAATCGTCAAACAGGGCGTCTACAAAAGTTTCCGCATCAAAACTGCGCAGATCTTCGGCCTGCTCACCCACACCGATATAGCGAATGGGCAACTGCAGCTGACGGGCAATGGCAAACACAATACCGCCTTTTGCAGTGCCGTCCAGTTTTGTCAGGGTAATGCCCGATACGCCGACCGCCTGCTGAAACACCTGCGCCTGGCTCAGGGCGTTCTGGCCGGTGCCGGCATCCAGCACTAGCATGACCTCATGGGGCGCCGCCTCATCCAGCTTCTTCATCACCCGGACAACCTTGCTCAATTCATTCATAAGGTTGTCTTTGTTTTGTAAACGGCCCGCCGTATCAGCAATCACGATATCGGTACCGCGGGCTTTGGCTGACTGAATGGCATCGAAAATGACCGACGCGCTGTCTGCACCGGTATGCTGAGCGATCACCGGCACATCATTACGCTCGCCCCAGACCTGCAGCTGCTCCACCGCCGCCGCCCGGAAGGTATCGCCGGCAGCCAGCATGACCGATTTTCCCTCACTCTGGAACTTGCGTGTCAGCTTGCCAATGGTGGTGGTTTTGCCGACACCGTTCACGCCCACCATCAGGATAACGTATGGCTGCTTGCCAGCATCGATTTCCAGCGGCCTGGCGACATCCTTGAGCAGGCCGTGCAATTGGTCACGCAGTGCCTGACGCAGTGCTGCGCCATCTTTCAGCTGGTTACGCTCAAGCTTGTCGGTCAGGGCTTCAATGATCTCAGAGGTTGCCGTTACCCCGACATCCGCCATCAACAGTGTGGTTTCAATTTCTTCCAGCAGGTCTTCATCGATTTTCTTGCCGACCGAAAACATATCCGCCAGGCCGCTGGTCAGGCTGGCACGGGTTTTACCCAAACCCTGTTTGATGCGCTCGAATACGCTGAGCTGTGGTTCCGGTTCCGGCTCTGGCTCCGGTTCCGCTTTCGGTTCGGGCGTAGGTGCCGGGGTAACTTCAGGCTCTGCATCCACCGGCGCTTCGGGAACCCATTCCGGTTTGGCCTCTGCCACCGGTTCAGCGGCCTCCGGCACCGGTTCCGGTGCAGCCGGTGAAGGGCCTTTGGCGATGTCCGGTTTGCGCTGCGGCACCTGATCCGGGCGTGGCGCGCGTTTACGATTGCCGGCAATATCCAGCAAAAAGATCAGAACAAGAAGGGCCAACAGGCCGATTGAAATCCACTCTGCCGTCATAGTCTTACCATCTGTCTGGAAATGGGCGGGGAAAATAAAGCGCACATTCTAGCAGACTGCCGGCGCTAAGTGATGGGCCGGCTGATTATCGCCTGAGCCCGGCTTTCCGGTACTATGGCCACCCAGACTTTCACCCGCTCAGCACTCCGGAGCAAACGCATGGCAAGACGCAAACCCGCCCCTGGAAAACCCGGTCCCGGGCCTCGAAGAGCCGGCAGCCAGAATGGCAGCGGTGAGTTGAGAATCATTGGCGGCGAATGGCGCAGCCGTAAACTGCGTTTCCCGGATGCCGGTGGCGTTCGGCCCAGTCCGGCACGAACTCGGGAAACCCTGTTCAACTGGCTGAACTTTTATCTTGCGGGCAGTGATTGCCTGGATCTGTTTGCCGGGTCCGGCGCGCTGGGCCTTGAAGCCTTGTCCCGTGGCGCCGCCCACGCCACGCTGGTGGATCACACACCAGCACTGGCCCAGGCACTTCGGGACAACTTACGGCTGTTAAAGTCAGAAAAGGGCACGGTGGTCTGTCAGGACGTGCTGGGCTATCTAAGCAACCGTCAGCGCCCGCCATTCGACCTTGTCTTTATGGACCCACCGTTTCGCCAGGGTTGGCTGGAAAAGCTTTTTCCATTGCTGGAATCCGAGCAGTGGGTAAATCCACGCGGATGGGTTTACGTAGAACACGAAAGCGAACTGCGCACCCCATCTGTGCCGGCCAGCTGGCAGCTGCACCGGCAAAAAACAGCGGGCCAGGTTACCTACAGTCTTTATCGTGTAGAGGCCGGGCGCAGCGAATAGGCCCGCAAGTGGGCCGAAAACTCTTCGAGATAACGAATACCACTTGCTTCGGCGTCTTTACACCACTCCATCAGGGCTTGCAGTTTTTCCTGAGGTTTCAGCCCACGCTTACGCCACAGGGCCTGTAGCTCCTGATTCTTTTCATAGATCTGACGCAGGATTTCGTGGCGCTCCAGCACCGTTTCCAAATGCACCTTCTCGCGCGGCTTGATCAGGGTCACTTCCCGATAGAGCAGCTGCTTCAGCTTGCGATAACGCGGGCGGACCTCATCGTCCATCAGGGCTCGCTGTTGACGCAACACCGGCTCCATCACCCGCTTACGGTACTGGCGCATGATATCGAAACGGCTATTGGTAATGGCCTGCACAGTGTCCACATCCACTTCCTGCTTTCCCGGGACATAGTGAGCAATCGGTCGGTAGCCCTTTGGCTTGGCCATACCGAACAACTGGAACAGGCGAATGTAACCCCAGCCAATGTCCACTTCATACCAGCGGCGGGACAGCTTCGCCGAGTTCGGATAAGTATGGTGATTGTTGTGCAGCTCTTCACCACCGATCAGGATGCCCAGCGGCGATATATTTCGAGCGTTATCAGCACATTCATAGTTACGATACCCGATGTAGTGACCAATACCGTTAACCACACCGGCCGCCCACACAGGGATCCACATCATCTGCACAGCCCAGATCCAGATACCATTTACCCCAAACAACATCAGGTTGATCACCGCCATCAGAGTAATGCCGAGAAATTTGTGGGGGGTATAGATCTTGCGCTCCATCCAGTCTTCCGGTGTGCGCTGGCCGTATCGTTCAAGCGTTTCCGGCGTTGCTGACGCGGCATAGAGCTCTGCGCCTTCCAGCAGAACCTTGCGGATACCCAGAATAACCGGACTGTGGGGGTCGTCTTCAGTTTCACATTTTGCGTGGTGCTTACGGTGGATGGCCGTCCACTCTTTGGTGTTCTGTGCCGTGGTCAGCCACAACCAGAAACGGAAAAAATGCTTCAACACCGGATGCAGATCCAGTGCGTTGTGGGCCGAATGGCGGTGCAGGTACAGCGTAACGCTGACGATAGTGATATGAGTCATCACCAGGGCAACTGCAATCAGCTGCCATACGGAAAGGTCTAGCAGACCATTAAACCACATAAATTATCCTCAAAAATCAATCATCTTCGAAAGGCGATACTGCAGGGGTTTTCGCTGACACTCGAAGGCGGGTCTTCGTCGACCACTTTAGCGTACAGCTGTACGCTTGAACAACCGTGTTTGGCTGACTTTTTGTTACTGATTACACTTGGCAGCTCAATCTTTTCATTATGCCCTTCATCGCGGAGGCTCCATGCCTGAATTACCTGAAGTTGAAACCACCCGTCAGGGCATTGCGCCGCATTGCGAAGGTCAAATCATAACCAGGGTACTGGTGCGCAACGGCAGACTTCGCTGGCCGGTCCCCGATGACCTTGCTGCCCGCCTTCAGGGCCAGGTTATTCGCACGGTAGAACGCCGGGCTAAATACCTGTTTTTACATTTTGACAAGGGTACCGTTATTGTCCACTTAGGTATGTCCGGAAGCCTGAGAGTCATCACCGACAACACCCCGGCCATGAGTCACGACCATGTTGAACTCACCCTCGATAACGGACGCATTCTGCGCTTCAACGATCCCCGTCGCTTCGGCTGCTGGCTGTGGACCGACGACTGTAGCGCTCACCCTCTGATCCGGGACCTGGGGCCGGAACCGCTATCAGAAGCCTTCAGCGGGGCCTGGCTGTTTCGTCTATCACGAGGCAAACAGGCCCCGATAAAATCGTTCATCATGGATAACCATGTGGTCGTCGGCGTGGGCAATATCTACGCCAACGAAGCTCTCTTCAAAGCGGGCATTCACCCGAAACGCAAAGCTGGCCGCATCAGTCTTGATCGCTATCACAGGCTGGCAAGCGCCATTAAGGAAACCCTCAGCGCTGCCATTTTAATGGGCGGCACCACCCTTCGGGATTTTGTTAACAGCGATGGCAAGCCTGGCTATTTCGCGCAATCGCTGCTCGTTTATGGCCGCGGTGGCGACAATTGCGCCGAATGCCACGGCACTCTCAAAGAGGTACGCATGAACAATCGTTCTACGGTTTATTGCCCCCGTTGCCAGCGGTAACCTGGCACAATCCGGATAACGTCACACTTTAGACCGAAAAACCGTTTGAAATTGCGGCAATATGATTCATAGTTAACAAAGAATTAACAGGAGAGTATAACCATGATCCGCACGATTTCCCGCACACTGGTGGCGACCGTCGCCGCCTGTTTACTGGCGTTTTCCTCTCTCGGCCACGCCCGCGCGGTTGACGAAAGCCCGTCCGCACTGGCCATGACTGCCGACGCCGTCATTCTTCGCCCGGCCCTGCTGGCAACCACCATTGTGGGCACTGCGGTTTACCTTGTATCCCTGCCGTTTTCTGCCCTGGGTGGAAATGCTGGCGAAGCGGGTGAAGTACTGGTGGTCGGGCCGGCCAAGGCCACCTTTGTACGTTGTCTGGGCTGCACCCGCAGCGGCCGCAAGCCGGACACCGTTGAGCAGTCCAACGACTGAGAGCGACCTTCGGTCCGTAGAATCCCGGCTTGCCAGACACCGGAAACTGAGGCAGCCTGAAGAAAATTCTTCAGGCTGTTTTGTTTATGGTGGATTGGTCAACACTCGATACCGTGTTTCTGGATATGGACGGAACACTGCTGGATCTGCATTTTGACTCTCACTTCTGGCTTGAGCATCTGCCGAAGCGTTATGCAGAACATTTCGACCTGCACCCACAACGAGCAAAAGACCAGCTCATTGCCATGATCATGGCCGAACGGGGCTCCCTGAACTGGTACTGTACTGATTACTGGAGCGAGCGGCTCGCTGTCGATATCAACCACCTGAAACAAGAGGTGAGCGACCGCATCGGCTACCGGCCTCATGTCCGGGATTTTCTGACTGCTCTGCGTAAAGCCGGGCTCCGTTCCGTCATTGTGACCAACTGTCACCCAGACCCGCTGGCCCTGAAACTCAGCAGAACCGGTCTGGATCAACACGTGGACGCCATCGTATCCAGTCACGAGCTCGGCAAGCCCAAAGAGGACCAGGATTTCTGGCGAGACCTGGCACACCGAATTCCTTACCGACACGATAAGACACTGATGATCGACGACAGCTTTCCTGTATTGGAGAGCGCCCAACGAGCCGGTATGGGCCAATGTCTTGCCATTCTGCAACCCGACAGCACCCAGGCAGCCAACCCCCACCATCCTGATATCCCGGGCATTCATAATTTTGACGAAGTCTTGCCTTCTCTCCGTTCGCTCCGGGCACTGCCATCGGAATGATCGGGCGGTTATAATTCACCAAGAGACGCAAGGGTTGGCTTCAGGGCAGGCCCACAGGTGAGGAGATATGACGGCAACAAACGCTGACGACCAGAAGGTTCGGCTCGACAAATGGCTATGGGCTGCCCGCTTTTACAAAACCCGCTCACTGGCGAAAGAGGCCATTGAAGGCGGCAAGGTACACTACAACAGCCAACGCACTAAACCGGGAAAGGTTGTAGAAGCCGGCGCAAAAGTCACTCTGCGCCAGGGCTGGCAGGAAAAAATCATTGTTGTTGACGACGTCAGCGGGCGCCGCCGGAGTGCCCCGGAGGCCCAGAAGCTCTATCACGAAACCGAAGACAGCACCAAGAAGCGGGAAGAGCTGGCCTGGCAGCGCAAAACCATGCAAGCCGCCCAATTACCGCCAGCGCGTCGACCCAGCAAGAAAGACCGCCGCAATATCCAGCGCTTCCGGGATCAGAACGGCCTGTAATACCTCTCTGCCCTCAAGGGCACCGATACCAAATTGACCGACAGCTTCAGGAGACACCATGGCATCCCGAGATCAGTTTCAGCGTTTTATCTTTGAGCACAGCCAGGTTCGGGGTGCCTGGGTGCAACTGGGCGACAGCTTCAGCGACATTTCCAGCAAGGCGCCCTACCCGGACTCTGTACGGCAACTATTGGGTGAGTCACTGGTGGCGAGCGTGCTGCTGAGCAGCACCCTCAAATTTCAGGGCACGGTGTCCCTACAGGCAGCCGGTGACGGCGCACTGCGCACTCTGATGTCAGAGTGCAGCCATGACCGCCATATTCGCGGACTGGCCCGCTTCGACGAGCAAGCCGTCAGCGGCGAATCCCTGCACGAGCTGCTGGGCCACGGCCGGATGGCGATTACCATCACCCCGGATCAGGGGCAGAGGTACCAGGGTGTAGTTCCCCGGGAAGCGGACACCCTGGCAGGATGCCTGGAGGAATACTTTGAACGTTCCGAGCAGCTGGCCACCAGTCTGTTCCTGTTTGCCAATGAAGACACTGCCGCCGGGCTCCTCCTGCAGCGACTGCCCGGACACACTGAAGAAGACGATGACCTGTGGAATCGGGTTAATCACCTGGCACGCACCGTCAAGGCCGAGGAGCTGCTCAGTCTCGACAGCGAAACGCTGCTGCACCGTCTGTTCAACGAAGAAACCGTTCGCCTGTTCGATCCCGAGCCGGTGGCCTTCCGCTGCAGCTGCTCCCGGGAACGCACTCTGGGAGCTCTGGAGGCGATCGGCAAGGAAGAGTGCTACAGCATTCTGGATGAACAGGGCAGCATCAACATGGATTGCCAGTTCTGCCACGCAAACTATCGCTTTGATAGAAATGATATTGACCATCTTTTCACCGGTCATACGCTACACTAATCACTTTGTTAAATTGCCTGAAAACCGCTGCTGGCGCGGCTTTCAGGGCAGTCGTTTTTTACCGGCGTCTCTGGCATAATAGCGCGCCTGAATTGACCCGATTGTTCAGATTTCCGCCAACTTTTTGGAACAACGGCCTGAGCAATCACTAAGACATCCCAAGGGCGAGGTCGAAGTGAGCAACACTTATAATGATCTGAGTACAGCAAGACTGGTCGAACTGGCATTGGCAAGGAGCGAAGGCCAGCTTGCGGCTAACGGTTCTCTGGTGGTTACCACCGGCGAGCGCACTGGCCGGTCCCCCATGGACCGCTTTATCGTCCAGGAGCCCAGCACCTCTGACGATATTCATTGGGGTCCGATCAACCGCCCCTTTGACGCCGACAAGTTCGACGCCCTCTGGGATCGCGTTGAGGCCTACATTGCCGAAAAGGACCAGTTCGTTTCTCACGTTCACGTCGGCTCTGATCCTGAACACTTCCTGCCAGTGAAGATGACCACGGAAACCGCCTGGCAGAACCTGTTCGGCCGCAACCTGTTTATCTGCCCGGAATCCTATAACGCTTCCGACAAGCAGGAATGGCAGATCCTCAACGCCGCCAACTTCGAGTGCGTTCCAGAACGTGACGGCACCAACTCCGATGGTTGTGTCATCATCAACTTTGCCAAGCGCAAGGTCCTGCTGGCCGGCATGCACTACGCGGGTGAGATGAAGAAAGCCATGTTCTCCGTGCAGAACTTCCTGCTGCCGGAAAAAGATGTGCTGCCGATGCATTGCTCTGCCAACGTCAGCGAAACCGGCGAAACCTGCCTGTTCTTTGGCCTGTCCGGCACAGGCAAGACCACTCTCTCCGCCGATCCGCACCGTTACCTGATTGGTGATGATGAGCACGGCTGGGGCCCAGGCACCGTATTCAACATTGAAGGTGGTTGCTACGCCAAGTGCATCGACCTGAGCCAGAAAAACGAGCCGATCATCTGGGATGCCATCCGCTTTGGCGCCATCGTTGAGAACGTGACGATTGACCCGGAAACCCGTGAGCCGGATTACACCGATGTTTCGCTTACCGAAAACTCTCGTTGCGCCTACCCGCTTGAGCATGTCGAGAAGCGAGTCATCGAGAATCGCGCTGGCGAGCCATCCCATATCATCTTCCTGACCTGCGATATGACCGGCGTACTGCCTCCGGTATCTATCCTGAGCCGCGAAGCTGCCGCTTATCACTTCCTGAGTGGTTACACTGCACTGGTTGGCTCTACCGAAATGGGCTCGTCCTCCAAGCTCAAGTCGACCTTCTCCACCTGCTTCGGTGCACCCTTCTTCCCACGCCCTGCAGGCGTGTATGCGGAACTGCTGATGAAGCGTATCGACGAGTTCGGCAGCAAGGTGTTCCTGGTCAACACTGGCTGGACCGGCGGTCCTTTTGGTGAAGGCAAGCGCTTCAGCATTCCTACGACCCGCGCCATCATTGCCGCTATTCAGAACGGTGACCTGGACGACGTGGAGAGCGAGCACCTGGACGCTCTGAATCTGGATGTTCCCAAGCACATTCCAGGCGTAGACACCGAACTGCTGAACCCGCGCACCACCTGGACCAGCCCGGAGTACTACGACGGCAAGGCACAGGAGCTGATCGCCCAGTTCGTAGAGAACTTCAAGAAGTTCGACGTGGCGGATGTCATTGTCGCGGCCGGCCCGAAACTCGGCTGAGTTTCACCGAAATGAAAAAAGCGCCCTGCGAAAGCACGGCGCTTTTTTTGTCACTGGAGATTTCGAGGGCCAGCTTGATGTGGCATCCCGGATCAACCGGGAACCAAAATGTTTGACCGACGCACTAGTGGCTGTAGAAAAACAGCGGCACGAAAGCCACCAACAACAGTGAAATTCCCATCGCAATCAGCGGCATGATGATACGTTCGTGGCGCTGATAGAAGGTTCCACCCTCCTGCTGGGCGGCCAGAACTTCCGCTTCCCCAACGACCTGCCGGGTCAGCAAATGGTTGAGCGCGACGGGCGGGCTGAGGTATCCCAGTTCAAAGGCTACCAGTGTCACCATCCAGAAGTGAATGGGGTGAATACCACTGGAATACGCGATTGTTGCAACCGTAGCGGTGACCAGGATAACAGCTCCGAACGCATCCATGATCATGCCCAGGACCACCAGAATAACCACCATCAACAGCATCGCCGACCACGCACTGTCGAATGCCTGAGGGAACGCTTCCATGATGTGGGAGCGTTCAATGACACCGCCGATACTGACCGACAAGCCGAGCAGCAGGAGCAGCGCCCCGATTTCCGCCGTGGTGTCATTGGTGGCGCTTCGTACACTACGCTCCAGACCCTGATGATTCAGCTCACCCGAAGCCCGGCCACTGCGGTTTTTCAGGCTAATGTGCTCATACAGCAGAATAGCCAGCATGATCACCGGCAACAACCGCGGTGCGGAAAACTCGTCCATCTTTACATCCAGTGCAAACCGGTACAGCAGAACCACCGACACAATAACCAGCACATAGGGGATTAACGGACGCAGCGCCATGATCGATGCCGGAAAGGCTTCCGCGCTGGGTGCGAGGTTAAACTTGCTTTGCCGGTTCACGGTCACGGCAACCAGGCTGAACATGGTCGCCGTCAGCACGAACACCCAGATTCCCCAGCCGAACAATTCATCGGTCGTCACCTCCCGGTTCAGGTAGGCAATCACCACCACCAGCAGGCACGGCCGCAGCACAACCCCAAGGGAACCGGACATCGCCGTTGCCGCCAGAGCCAGGTGGCGTCTCGCGCCCGCCGCCCGTAGCTCACTGTAGATAACGGCACCGGCTGCAATCACGAAAATACCGGAGGCGCCGGTGTACGCTGTTGGCACTGCAGCCACCAGAACCGCTACAACCGCCAGCATCTCCGGCGGCATGCGCCATGGCCGGAACACGTTGAACACCAGCGTGGCCAGCCGGGTCTGCTTGAGCATCATACCCACCCAGACGTAGAGCCCGACATTGAGGAACATGTCGGCCAACTCCATCATCTTGCCAAGGTAAATGCCAATACCTGAGGAATGGCCAATCAACGCGAAATAAGTTCCGGAAATCAGGCACATGACGGTGTAGAGCGGCACGGCCATAAAGGCCTGGCTCGGATTACCGCCGTCCTGCAGGTCATCAGGCACCCGGAACAGCCGGTAAAGACTGGCCAGCGTGAGACAGGCAAAGCCGATGATCCAGAAGTTATGGAGCAGCAGCTCCTCGGAGGACATCGTGGTGCTGCTGCCCAGGCTGGACTGCCGGAAGATGACACTTGATCCCAGCAGCATGCCGTTGGCAATGGTTTGCAGGGTCAGCGATACCGTGTAATCCAGGCGGGTTTCCATGGCGCGCATGGCGATATGGTGGCGGGTCAGTGTTGCGGTCACGGCACACAACATCACCAGAATCACCAGTGCGTAGCGCTGGGCTGCCAGCCCGAACGCAATCAGGTCCGCCACGAACAACTCCACCGCCCGGTACGCCCTAACACCCGGCGTGAGTTTGTCCTGCAAATTCTCATAACTGGCGTGGGCTGCCCGGCAATCTGCCGCGGAACGCTCTATCGACAACCGAACTTCCGCAGGGTCTTTCTCGTAGGCACCAAGCAGCGCCGCCATGGGGTCATCGGCGGGCGGCGCCTTGGCCAGTTCCTCCGCCACCGCCGCATCGATGTCCCGGGTCACTTCGCATTCTGGCTGGACCGGGGCCATGCGGAGCTTGTAATAACCGCTCCACATCTGTTCCCCGCCGCGAAGCATCTGGTTATGGATATCACTGCTGGTTGAGAAGATGACAACCGAAAGCAACAACAGACAGGCCGGTAGTGATGAAAACCACTCCAACCTGCTACGACTAAATCGACCCTGAGTCATGACAGCCCACTCTGGAATTTGACGGGTTTACAACAGATCGTCCAGATCCATGGTTTCGACAGGTTCCTGCTGATCATCCCAGAAGGTGCCGTATTGCCCCATAGGGGTACGGTGGCCGGTGTTCTCCACCCATAGCCGATCAGACATCGCCAAAAGCATGTTGGCCGCCATGGTATTTACGAAACGCCACTCTTCATCAATTTCGCCTTCCTTCACCGACTCTGCGTGGTCACGGATGATGGCCTTGACCAGGTCGACGTCGTTCTTGTTTGTTGCAGCAATTGCGTGGAACACGTGGCCCAGACGAACGCCTGATTCCTTACCCTGTTCCTGTGCAGCAGCCAACCGTTCGAAGGCATCTTCGCCCTGGGGCTGGGTGCCGGGAATCATTGCCCATACCGTGGCTCTCAACGCCATGGGGGCGCCCCACCACTTGTCGTTGTCCATGCATTGGCTGGCCCGGCCAACCACTGAGCCAGTGTTAAACGGCACACCGATGGAAGCTGTCGCCTGGATCTGGCCGTTCAGAGCCTGCAGGCCAGACAGGAGTCCGGCCATATAGATGAATTCATCCATTTCATCGTCAAAATCCGGGCACTCGTTCTCATCCGGATTGCCGTAGTGAGCATTATGATGCTGCCACCCTTTCAGGTAACGTTTCGCTGCCAGGCTATAGGATCGCTTCTTGCGGATAAATGCGTCTTCAGCTGCCGTGCCGTCCATCGCGTACATGGCCGCCAGCCCTGCCAGCTCGTGCTGATTGGCATTTTCTTCCGCGCAACTACCTGCAGACAGATACAGCATGACCGCGAGCTGGTCCGGCTCACTGGTTACCCGGCCAAACGACATCAGCAGTGGCGCGGTAGCCTCGCTCATGGAGCAACCCATGGCGGTGTCGTCCGACTCCATCAGATAAGGCACGGTGTGATTGCGGGAAAACCCTTTCATCACATCGCCCGTGGTCTTGTAGATCATGTGGTTAACGACACCGCAGCCGCTCAGGGCAAGGCTGGCCGCAACCGCTGTCGCCAATCCGCGAATTCGTGTACCAGAACCGATGGTTTTCCGGAAAACTGTCATAACGTCTGCACCCTTTTATTCTTGTGCGTATCCGATGAATCGATGCGTACCAGGCCTTCACGCCATTCTTGTTACATTCTGTAACCAGCAAGGCATTATGGCCAAGTCGGCCGCGGGTTAATGAGACAAACCCCGCAAATGACGCCACTGATGGCGTGTCGCCACAGGCTGGGGTTTGCACATTGGCGCCAAAGCCACTATAGAATGCATGAGCTGCCAGTTTGTGGCTGGCAGCTCATGCCACGACAATAATCAAAACAAAGACAGGAGTACTCCATGCGCAAACCTGAACTGGCGGCCGCCATCGCTGATAAAACCGGGCTTACCCGTGAAAAGGCCAGCGAAGTGATCAACGCAGTCACCGACCAGATATCTGCGGCTGCCGCTCGAGGTGAAGACACCACCCTGATCGGTTTCGGAACCTTCTCGATCCGTAAACGGGAAGCGCGCAGCGGTCGAAACCCCCAAACCGGCGCAGCCATCAAGATCCCCGCCAGCAAAACCGTCGGCTTCAAGGCTGGAAAAGCACTGAAAGACTCAATCCGCTGACCTGAATCCGGCCCGCCTGCGGCGGGCCACCGTCAGTTCTGGCTCAGGAAGCGCACTCGGACCGGGCGCCATCCACTCGGCAACGGATAGCCTTCATCAATTTGATGGCCCGCTCGTCATAAACGCCGTCTTCCAGCAACGACAACCGGACCTGACGAAGCATCTTGTCGTACTCGGCAATGTCTTCTTGTGGCGGGTGCATCCAGACGTCATCCGGAATTCCGGCCTCAGCCTCTGCAATGATGCCGTAGGCCTGATCAATGCGTTTAATGGACTCATCGCGCACCATCTGACCGGCATCATCCGGGAAACGGTCACGATGGATAATTACCTGGAAGTTCATATAAGCCAGCGCGTACTTGAATACGCCACCCTTGGAATTGACCCCTTTGTACAACTCCAGAGGCTGATAGGCCACGGCTGGCGCATAGGCCAGATCGACACTGCCATTATTGAACTTGCCAGCAAAGTTGGCGGAGTTCGAGCCCACCACCGACGCCCCGACGTGACGAACCATGCGCACAGAGGCGGTGTCGTAATCCAGTGTGGCAATCCGCTTGCCCTGCAGTTTTTCAACCGAATCAACCGCCCGGTCACGAGTATGCAGATAGACGGCCCCACCCGGGAACACACCCGCTACCTCGTAGGGTCCTTCGATCAGAAATTGACGGGCATTCGGCTGGCTCAAGGTGTTAAACAGAAGGCGCATTTCCTGTTCTCCCGGAACCGCCCCCATGGCTTCCAGCGTGCCGGTAAATTTGTTGAATTCCCGGGCACGGGTACCGGTCAGCAAAACCGCGTCGCACTGGCCTGCCTTGAAGTCTTCCGCGGCCACTTTTTCGTCGGTGTAGGCCCGGAGGTCCAGCTTGATACCGCGCTTGAGGGCAACGGGCTGAAATTCCTTGGTGATGGCAAACAGGGGTCCGTTTGCGCCAACCGGGTCGAACACGCAGAAACTGCGGTCCAGTATTTCTTTCGGGGCCTGCGCCTGGGCCAAAGAAGGTACGGCAACACTGGCACACAGGACTGCGGCCATGGCTATACGGCGGGAAAAACGAGCTGTTTTCACGGGGAGACTCCTGATTATTATTGTTGGCTGCCGAACACTGTCAGGGGCCGGCAACACACTGGTCAGTTGCACAGATGCTAGAGGTTTGGGCGATAGGATACGTTGGCTGAGGTGCCTGCCATCAAGGCTTTTTCTGCTATTTGGCAGCAATCTGTGATGGGATCGACAGAGGTGGGGCCACCTCTGCCACATTTCGTCTATCTATCGGGCGGGGTCGGTCCACACGGCACGACCGTTCACCAAGGTCAGCCTGACCCGCCCAGGCAGATCCCGACCAAGAACCGGCGCATGCAAGCCTGAAGACACCAGCGTCTGCGCCGATGGCTGCCAACGCTCCGATGGGTCGAAAACGCAGATATCCGCGACGGCACCTTCCACCAATTCTGGCGACAGGCCGACAATGCGGGCCGGCCCGCTGGTGAGCGCTGTCAGCAGTCTCGCTCGGCTCAACTCCCCGCGGTCAACCAGGTCGAGCCCCAGCGACAGAACACTCTCGATGCTTGAAAGACCCGGTTCGGTAGCTGGCAGCGGCGCTTGTTTGGCAGCACTGTCATGGGGCTGATGCTGACTGACAATGGCGTCAATCACGCCACTCTGAATGCCAGCGATCAGAGCTTTGCGGTCCGCTTCAGAACGCAGCGGGGGACGTACATGGTATCGGCTGTCAAAGCCGGCCAGCGCGTCTTCCGTGAAACAAAGCTGATGCATGGCGACATCGGCAGTCACCTGGATACCTCGGCTACGGGCATCCGCCAGCATATCCACACTCCGGGCACTGGAAAGCTGGCTCAGGTGCAACTTAACTCCGGTCTCCTCCGCCAGCAGCAACATTTCCATAACAGCGGCGGTTTCCGCCACTTCCGGTATGCCCAACAGGCCGAGCCGGGTTGCCACCTGGCCATCGTGGGCGTAACCATCCGCTGCCAATGCCTGATTTTCCGGGCTGAACATCACCGTCAACCCGAACGTCTGTGCGTAGGCCATGCATCGGCGCAGTATCCGGGCGTTGCGCACCCCCCGCGAGCCGTTCCCCACTGCCACGCAGCCGGCCTTTTGCAGGCCCGCCAGATCACTCAATAGCTCGCCATCCAGCCCTCGGGTAATCGCCCCTATGGGCAGCACTCGTACGGCACCTCGGGAAACCGCACCTTCGCGGATCAAGTGGGTGACCGCACTGGAATCGTTGACCGGAGAGGTCTCCGGCGAGGCGCACACGGTGGTGAAGCCGCCATGGGCGGCAGCCAGGGTTTCAGTGGCAATATTGCCTTTCTGACCATTACCCGGCTCCCGCAGATTGCAACACAGATCGATAAATCCGGGAGCGATAACGCAACCGGATGCATCGAACTCCTGTTCGGCACTGGCACTCCGGGCCGAGGCACCCAGGGCCGCAACTTTCCCTCCCCGTATCAACAAACCCGGGTTTTCGGTCTCCTTTCCGGCGCCGTCAAACAGCGTGCCACCGATAATCTTAAGGCTGTCATCCTGCTTGCCACCACTCATGCCCCGGCTCCCTCACTGTCCAACTGTTTTTGCTGTCGCTCCGCCATTTGCCCCCCCATCGCCATCGACATCACCGCCATGCGGATTGCAATGCCGTTGGTGACCTGGTTGAGAATCACCGATTGAGAGCCATCCGCCACAGCGGATTCGATTTCGACACCCCGGTTGATCGGGCCCGGATGCATGACGATACAATCCGGTTTAGCCAACGCCAGCTTTTCCTGATTAAGACCGTACAGGCGGTAGAATTCACGCTCACTGGGCAGCAACGCACCTTCCATGCGCTCTTTTTGCAGGCGCAGCATGATCACTACATCCAGATCTTTCATACCCCGGGCCATGTCGTATTCCACAGTACAACCGAGATCTTCCACGTCTCGTGGCAGCAGCGTGCCCGGTGCAATGACTCGCACCTCTGCAGCACCCAGCTCATTGAGCGCGCGTATCTGAGAACGGGCCACGCGGGAGTGCAGAATGTCGCCGACAATGGCCACCTTCAGCCCGGCAAACCCGCCCTTGTGCTGGCGAATGGTCAGCATATCGAGCATCGCCTGGGTCGGGTGTGCATGCCGGCCGTCTCCGGCATTGATAATCGCTACCCCCGGCGTCACGCTCTCGGCGATGAAGTGTGGCGCACCACTCTGGGAGTGACGGACCACGAACATGTCACTGGCCATCGCCTCCAGATTCAGCAGCGTGTCCGACAGGGATTCACCCTTGGAGGTGGCAGAAGTGGAAATGTCCAGGTTGAGCACGTCCGCAGACAACCGTTTGGCGGCCAGTTCGAAGGTGCTTCGGGTGCGGGTACTGGACTCAAAAAACAGATTGACGACCGTGCGACCTCTCAGCAGCGGGACCTTCTTGATGCTGCGCTCGCCCACTTCGATGAACGAGTCGGCCGTGTCCAGAATGTCTGTGAGCAGTTCGCGGTTCAGGCCGTCCAGGGTAAGAAAATGCCGCAACTGACCATCCCGGGTCAGCTGCAAGTGGTTCGGGGAAGGGTCGTTCGCGGTCATGGCTCGCCTGTTGTCTGTTGGGTCGTATTACTGCCCGGTTTCCTGAAGCTCGATATGCAGCGGTTTGGGGCCGCGCAGTTTTACTCGCTGATGGGCTTCCAGTTCAAGTACCTTGCCAACCACATCCGGCTGGATTGGCAATTCCCTGGCGCCCAGGTCGATCAGTGTGGCCAGTATGATACTGGCCGGACGTCCATAATCGAAGATCTCGTTCATCGCCGCCCGAATTGTGCGGCCGCTCATGATGACATCGTCGATGAGAATAATATCGCGGCCTTCCGTGTCGAACGGCAGGCTCGAGGGCCTGACCTTCGGATTGAGGCCGATTCGGCTGAAATCATCCCGATAGAAGGAAATATCAAGCTCGCCAAAAGGCTCAGCAAGGCCCAGACGCTTACTCATGACATCTGCCAGCCAGACGCCACCGGTACGGATCCCGATCAGCGCCGGATTGTCGACACCACGCTGGTCCAGAACCCGGCGCAATCCGGTTTCCAGCTCATCAAGCAACTGGTTGATATCTAGCAATGCGGTCATTAATGCCTCGTCAGTCAGGTCAGCCGGCCTGTTCCCGGCACCAGGTTTCCAGTATCAGCACTGCAGCCAGGTCATCGACACCATGGCGACCGAAATCCCGGCTGCCTCCGGCGGCCATCACTTCGCCTTTGGCCTCAAAACTGGTGAGCCGTTCATCCACCATTTCCACCGGTACATGATAACGGCCGTGCAGGCGCTTACCGAATTTTCGGGCCCGGGCACACATATCATTCTCAGTGCCATCCATGTTCAGCGGCAGCCCTACCAGCACCAACTGCGGCTTCGCCTCTGCCAGCAGTTTTTCAATGTGGTTCCAGTCCGGAATACCGTCGCGGGCGGGAATCATGGTCAGCGGCCGTCCCGTACCCAGCAATTCCTGACCAGAGGCGACACCGATACGCCGGGTACCGAAATCGAATGCCAACAGTCTGCGGTTGCCGGTATCAGGCATGCCCCACCGAATCACTCAACTGGTTCAGATCCACCCCGATCAGCTTTAGAACGGCTTCATAGCGCTTATCAAATGGCGTACGGAACAGCACTTCTGTGGTGGCAGGACAAGTTAACCAGGCGTTGCTGCCAAGCTCTTCCTCTAATTGCCCTTCGCCCCAGCCAGAATAGCCGAGGGCAACCAGAAACTCGCCAGGGCCTTCATCCCGTCCGATACTCTCCAGGACATCACGGGACGTGGTCAGCAAAACGTCATCCGTCACCTGGGCCGTGTTCTGCCATTGGCGCCCCGGCGAGTGCAGGACAAAGCCCCTCTCGGGCTGAACCGGACCGCCGGTGAACACGGGCAGATCCAGCTCGCCACCGTGCATGTCGAGTTGCTCCAGGATCTCACCCAGATGAATCTCCAGAGGCTGGTTAATCATCAGTCCTAAAGCACCGTCTTCCGAATGCTCACATAAATAGATCACGCCGCCATGGAAGCGAGGGTCCGAAAGCCAGGGGGAAGCCACCAGAAAGTGGTGCCTCAGACTGCCTGTCAGCTTGCTGTGTTCCGTCATCCTGAGCTGAGCCCCCGCTTCTGGAATGACCAGGTACGTATGATTTCAAGCTCGTCGGCCTCCTGCCGCATCTCCTCGGGGAAAGGCGCAAAAGGGGCGGCCATACGAACAATCCGGATGGCGGCATCGTCCAGCACGGTACTGCCGGAAGACTGAAGAATCGCCACTTCCTTGATTGTGCCATCTTTGCGCAGAGAAACCAGCATCCGAAGATCCCCATAGATACCCGCGCGACGCGCTTCTGTGGGGTAGTTGATATTGCCCACCCGGGTCACTTTGCCCACCCAGTTCTGCACATACCAGGCATTATTGGATTTCAGAGTAGAGGCGGCGGTTACCCGCATAACCCTTGGCTTTTTGGCATACGCCTGCTGCTGGGCATCAAAACGGGCTTCCAGGCTGGCAATCTCCAGGCTACGCTCCATCAGGCTTTTGCGCTCGCTCCGGGGCAAAGGCTCCGGCTCGGAGCGATTATCAGGCTGCGCGACTTCACGGCGTGCCGTCTGCGTTTCAACAACGGCACGCTCCTGGCGCGGCACGGGCTCTGTTGTGCTCTGTGGTTCTGGCTGCACAACTGCCATATCCGGCTGACTGGTATCTGCCGGATGCGGCGAGGTCATTTCCAGAGGCTTATCTTCGGTGCCGCTGCCCTGCTGGTTGGTCTGAGCCAGGAAATCCGCCTTTTCCGGCGCCTGCTCATCGTCAAACTGGGACAGGGTGATTTCCATGGTTTGTGCGGAGGAGCTGGGCAACTCCGGCGCAAACGTGATGCCCAACACCACAATGGCGTGCACCGCCACTGCCATGAACAGGGTAAAGGAAAACCGGTCGAAGTCGCTTACCTGAACTGCCATTACTTATCCTGATTCTGCATCCCGATGCCAGCCGTCGCCAGCCTCAGCACTGCTGCAAGCGCCGCTCTACGGCATCCATCAACATGCCCGCAATGTCGGTACCGAACGCTGTATCGAGCTCCCGGATACAGGTCGGACTGGTTACGTTGATCTCCGTGAGGTAGTCACCAATCACATCAAGCCCGACAAACATCAGCCCCTTTGCCTTGATGATCGGCGCAACCCTGGCACAGATTTCCCGGTCACGGGCGGTCAGTTCACGCCCCTCACCCCGGCCACCGGCCGCCAGGTTCCCGCGATTTTCCCCCTGGGAGGGAATTCGCGCAAGGGCGTAGGGCACAGGTTCACCGTCGATCAGCAGGATACGTTTGTCACCCTCAGTAATTTCGGGAATGAACTTCTGCGCCATGGCCTGGTGAGCACCATAGTTGGTAAGGGTCTCAATGATAACGCCAAGGTTGGCGTCGTTTTCCTTGATTCTGAAAATCGACCGACCACCCATGCCATCGACCGGTTTCATGATGATGTCACGGTGCTCGGCATAAAAATCCCGAAAACGCTGGGATGAGCGAGTCACAATCAGCGGGGGCGTCAAATCCTCAAACTGGGCGGCAAACAGTTTCTCATTGCAGTCCCTCAGCGTTGCCGCCGGGTTGACCACCAACGCTCCCTGCTGCTCTGCAGCTTCAAGAATATAAGTCGCCATCAGGAATTCGCGGTCAACGGGCGGGTCCTTGCGCATCAGTATGACATCAAGATCACCCAGGGCCCGGTCCTGACCGGCGCCAAAGCTGAACCAGTTCTCCGGGTCCATGTGCACCGTCAGGCTTCGGGTGTGAGCCCGGGCCTGGCCGCCGGCCAGATACATGTCCTGCAGCTCCATGTATTCAATTTCCCAACCCCGCTTCTGGGCGGCCACCAGCATCGCCAGTGAACTGTCTTTCTTGAAATGGATGTCCTCGATCGGATCCATCACTATCCCGAGCCGGATTGCCATAGAGTCTCCTGGAGTATCAATTTGGAAGCCTGTGAAACGCTCCGCTGAAAACACGAACCGGTCAGCAGAGCGGACCGCATATTAAGTGCTATGCTGAAGATGGTATTGTACCCCAGCCGTGAATGCATCCGGAGAAATCCTGTGGTGGATACGTGACAACGGAAACAGAAGTACATTTGGTCACAAACTAATACTTTTTATCCGGCCATGGATACTCTATAAATGAGCGGGGTTTATAGAACAACCTTAAGGTTTGTGTTAAAAACCCTGTTTAAAATAATGACACCCGCTTGAGCGCAAGGCAGTTGGACAATGGATGACAACTTCGAGAACTTGAAGATCATGGTGATCGACGATAGCAAGACCATTCGTCGCACCGCAGAAACCCTTTTGAAAAAGGTGGGCTGTGAGGTCATTACTGCCACCGACGGCTTTGACGCTCTGGCCAAAATTGCCGATTCCCAGCCGGACATCATCTTCGTAGACATCATGATGCCCCGCCTGGACGGCTACCAGACCTGCGCATTAATCAAGAACAATTCCTCTTTCAAGAAGACGCCGGTTATCATGCTCTCGAGCAAAGACGGCCTGTTTGATAAAGCCAAAGGCCGCATCGTAGGCTCGGATCAGTATCTGACCAAACCCTTCAGCAAGGATGAGCTGCTCAATACTATCCGCCAGTATATGCCGCAGGCGGAACAGTAAACCTGCTGATACCCAGAATCATCGAGGAAACCATGGCTCGCATTTTGATTGTTGACGATTCGCCAACTGAAGTTAAAAAGATCTCCACCATCCTGGAAAAGCACAATCACGAAGTGCTGACTGCCGACAACGGCGCCGATGGTGTCGCCAAGGCCCGCGCAGAAACGCCTGACCTGGTACTGATGGACGTGGTCATGCCTGGCCTGAATGGCTTTCAGGCAACCCGCCAGCTGACTCGCGCACCGGAAACCGCCTCCATTCCCGTGGTGATCGTGACCACCAAGGATCAGGAAACTGACCGTGTGTGGGGAACCCGCCAGGGTGCCAAGGGTTACCTGGTCAAGCCAGTTAACGAAGATGATCTGATCAAAACAATCAACAGCCTGATTGCCTGATCCTCAACCGTGGAGTAAGCATGTCCGCCCAGGCCGCCCCCTTTGCCGTTCTGACGGATATCGCCCAGCGTAGCCGATCCATGGCTTCCGGCCTGCCGGAACAACAGGAAGCTGTTGAGCTGTGGAACGGCATCGGCTTCATTCTGGCCGGTGAGCGCTATGTTGCGCCCATGGGCGACGTGACTGAAATCCTGCATGTACCCCGGTTCACGCACATACCCGGGGTGCGTCCGTTCATGATGGGCGCCGCCAACGTTCGGGGCCGACTCCTGCCCCTGGTTGACCTCGCCGGCTTTTTTGACATTCCCCGGTCATCGCGCAGCCTGCGCGAACGCCGGGTTTTGGTTATTGAGCAGGGCGACATTTTCAGTGGCCTGGTAGTAGACAGTGTTTTAGGCATGCAGTATTTCGCAACAGACAGTTTCAGAGCCAACCCGGAAGGGGTGCCTGACAGCGTTCGGCCGTTTATAGAAGGCGGATACGAACGTAACGAGGAAGTCTGGAAAGTGTTCTCCGCCGCCGACCTGGTGGACGACGAACGCTTTCTTGATGTCGCACAGTGGTAAGGGTGATGGTACTGGCAGGAACATCACCCTGACCGTCTGAAACCCGCTACAACAACTTGCCATTTCCAGAAGAAAGAGGCCGGGAGCCAGAAGATGAAAAACAGAGCCGGAAGACTCAGTATGGGACAGGGAGGCAACAAACTGGTTGCTGGCCTGATCGCAGCACTGATTGCACTCACCATCCTGCTCGTTGTGGTGCTGTTCATCATCAACAAAGACAGCCAGAACGATCAGGAATACATCGCCAACACCGCGGAAATGCGGGTGCTCTCCCAGGAGATCGCGAAGAACGCTACCGAAGCAGCCGGCGGTACCGCCGAAGCGTTCGACCAGCTTCGCCGCTCCCGGGATGAGTTCCAGCAACTCTGGACAAGCGTAACCGAGGGCAACCCGCAAACCGGCCTTCCGGCCAGTGAACTGGCTCAGCAGAGTGGTGTTCAGGAGCACTGGAACACCGTTCGTGCTAATGCTGACAGCATCCTGTCTACCCAGGAAGCCGTGCTCGGCCTGCACGAGGTAGCACGCACTCTGAACGAAACCATTCCGCAGCTACAGGTCGAGTACGACGACATCGTACAGATCCTGCTGGATAACGGTGCTCCGGCCGAACAGATCTCCCTTGCCCAGCGCCAGTCGCTGCTGGCAGAGCGGATTGTTCGCTCGGTCAACAACGTACTGTCTGGTGACGAAGACGCGGTTATCGCCGCCGACCGTTTTGGCCGCGATGCCAGCCTGTTCGGGCGCGTTCTGGACGGCCAGCTGAATGGCAACCCCGGCATGGGCATCACCCAGGTTGCTGATGAAGACGCCATTTATGGCCTGGAAGCGGTTGACGAACTTTTCGAATTCGTTTCCCAGAACGTAGACGCTATCCTTGAAGCCTCTCCCGACCTCTTCAAGGTTCGTACGGCTGCCAGCGACATCTTCCAGAACTCCGAGATCCTGCTGGCGGAACTGTCAGGCCTGGCCAACGAGTTCGGCTCTCAGTCCGGCTCCCGGCTTGTCAGCCCGACCCTCGCCTTCTTTATTCTGGCGGCCATGGTGGCCATCGTTGTGTTCATCGGCTTCGCCCTATACCGCGACGCCCAATCACGTCTGTCCACCACTCAGGAGCAGAACGAACAGAACCAGAACGCGATCCTGCGACTGCTGGACGAACTGGCCGACCTGGCCGATGGTGACTTGACCACCGAGGCCACAGTAACCGAGGACTTCACCGGTGCCATCGCCGACTCCATCAACTACGCGATCGACCAGATGCGTGGACTGGTACAGGCGATTCGTGGCACCGCGGTACGGGTAGCATCAGCCGCCCAGGAAACCCAGGCTACGGCCATGCACCTGGCCGATGCTTCCGAGCACCAGGCCCAGGAAATTGCCGGCGCCTCTGCCGCGGTTAACGAGATGGCGGTGTCCATCGACCAGGTATCGTCCAACGCAGCGGAATCCTCTGCGGTTGCTGAGCGGTCGGTTGCGATCGCCAAGAAAGGCGCGGAAGTGGTACAGAACACCATCCGCGGCATGGACAACATTCGTGAGCAGATCCAGGAAACCTCCAAACGGATCAAGCGACTGGGTGAGTCTTCCCAGGAAATCGGTGATATCGTATCGCTGATCAACGACATTGCTGACCAAACCAACATCCTGTCTCTGAACGCCGCTATCCAGGCCTCTATGGCCGGTGATGCAGGCCGGGGCTTCGCGGTTGTTGCGGACGAAGTTCAGCGCCTGGCAGAACGTTCCTCTGCCGCCACCAAGCAGATTGAAGCGCTGGTTAAGACGATCCAGTCTGACACCAACGAAGCCGTTATCTCCATGGAACACACCACCGCCGAGGTGGTTCGTGGTGCCCGTCTCGCACAGGACGCGGGTATCGCACTCGAGGAAATCGAGAACGTATCCATGTCTCTGGCAGAATTGATCCAGAACATCTCCAACGCGGCCCGTCAGCAGTCGTCGTCGGCGGCGCACATCTCCAACACGATGAACGTCATCCAGGAAATCACCTCACAGACCTCGTCTGGTACCAATGCGACCGCCAAGTCCATCGGTAATCTGGCAGAGATGGCCTCTGAATTGCGGTCTTCCGTTGCTGGCTTCACCCTGCCTGACGAAGATGCGGCGGACGAGGAAGAAGACGAGAACAGCGACGTTCCGGTGGTCAGCTGATCACCGGCCCGGGGCAGATGACGGTTTATGGCTCAAACGCATAATCACCAGTCACCCGCCGAAGGCATCTGGTCACTGCGCAGACTTCCTGACATGGATGATGCGCAGTTCAGCCAGTGGCAGACCTTGCTGGAGCATCGCACTGGCATAACGCTGACCGCCGATCGCCGTTCGTTTCTGGAGACCAATCTTGG
>DATGQY010000078.1:0-3871 GCA_035303925.1 Marinobacter sp.
TGCGGGTGCATTCCAGGGCCATCGCCAGCTCCATCCGGAAGACGTCTTTCAGCGACATCTGCTGGCCTTTTCTCAGCTGATGCCAGATCAGCCAGGCGGTTACCGGGCAGCCCTGGCGGAGCGTCTGGATACAGTTCTGCCACCAGGGATCATCACTTTCGGACGCCAATAGCCGTTCGACCAGGGCCGGCAGCTCGGTGCCAGCGGTCAGCTTGGCGATGGTCTGCTCGTGCTGTTCCAGATGGCCTGGCGCCAAGGCCCGATAGTCGAGGGCTTCCATTTGACTGAGCAGGCGAAACAGCCTGTTGTCATCGGGTGCCGGCTCGCCCCGCCAGCGTTCGGCCTGCAGTTTATCGATCAGTGTGTCGATCTGATCCGGTTCGATCACCATATCGGCCAGGCCCACCCGCAGGGCGTCGGCGACATTCAGCCGGGCCCCGGTCAGGCCCATGAACAGGCCAAGGCGGCCGGGCAGGCGATTCAGGAACCAGCTGGCGCCAACGTCGGGGAACAGGCCGATGCTGATCTCCGGCATCGCCAGAGTCACGTCCGGAGTCACCAGGCGGTACCTACAGGCGGACATCAATCCCAGGCCACCCCCCATGACAATACCGCGCCCGATACCGATGACCGGTTTCGGGAAGCGGTGAAGGCTGTAATTCAGCCGGTACTCAGCGGTAAAGAATCGCCCGGGCGCCTCGGTATCCCCTTTGCCCTTCAGGCCATCGTAAAGTGCCTTGATGTTACCACCTGCGCAGAACGCCCGATCGCCACTGCCGCGCAGCACCACCAGACAAATCCGGCTGTCGTCGGTCCACTGGTCGAGCGCGTGCTGGGCCTGATTCACCATGTCTTCGGTCAGCGCGTTGAGCGTTTTGGGCGAATTTAGTGTCAGCAGGCCGATGTGGCCTTCCCGGCAGGCGAGTTCCTGGACCTCTACTGGCATGGACGATGTCTCCGGCGAATCTATCACTTTGTGTGTATTGGTGGTTTGTGCGTAATGTCTTACAGTCTATTCAAGAGTAAAACGGGACCATGGTCGCACGAATGTCCTTGATCTATCACATTTGAGCTCAGGATATGCTGTGCTATAAGTGAAGTCTGAATTTGGTTCGGTTTGAAACCGACTATAAAACGTAAAATGATGAGAGGGTTAACTCCATGAATCTGAAACACTTCGCAGTAGCTGGTTTGTTCGCACTGGGTGCCGCGGCTCCGGCCGCTTCCATGGCAGCAGACGTTGAAGCAGGCAAGGCAAAAGCCGGTGTATGTGCCGCTTGCCACGGCCAGAACGGTATTTCCCAGGTGCCGGTATACCCGAACCTGGCAGGTCAGAAAGAGCAGTACCTGGTTGCTTCTCTGAAGGCTTACAAAGCCGGCCAGCGTAAAGGTGGCCAAGCGCCTGTCATGCAGGGCCAGGCGACCGGCCTGAGCGATGACGACATCGCCAACCTGGCCGCTTACTACGCCAGCCTGCCGGCCGGCGGTAAGTAAGGCGCACTGGCTACCCGTTAGCCAGCGCGTTGCAGTGGTGCGGCTCAGGCCGCACCACTGACAATCCGGTAACACGGCCGATAGGCCGATGAGCCGGGCAACTTCATGCGGTTCTGTTCTACGAACTGCTCCAGCATCGCCTCCAGTGGCTTGATCAGTGTCGGATCACCGGCAATCTCGAACGGCCCCTTCTCCTGAATCTGTCGAATTCCATTTTCCTTCACGTTGCCGGCGACAATGCCACTGAACGCCTTGCGCAGATTGGCTGCCAGCATATGAGGCGGCTGATCCCGGTGCAGCTCCAGCGCTCGCATGTTGCTGTGGTCGGGCTCGAACGGTAACTGGAAAACCGGGTCGATTTTCAGCATCCAGTTGAAGTAGTAGGCATCCTGCATGGCACGGCGGAAGGTTTCTACGTCTTTCATGCCTCGCTTCATGGTTTGTGCCACACGCTCCGGGTCATCAATGATGATCTCGTATTTGCTGGCGGCTTCATCGCCCAAGGCATTGCGGATAAACCGGTCGATCATCTCGAAATAATCGGCGTTCTCCTTCCGGCCGGTGAAGACCACGGGGAAGGGCAGGTCGGCGTTATCCGGGTGCAGCAGGATGCCCAGAAGGTAAAGGATTTCCTCCGCCGTACCCACACCCCCCGGGAATACAATCACGCCGTGGCCGCAGCGTACGAAGGCTTCCAGGCGCTTCTCGATATCCGGCATGATCACCAGTTCATTGACGATGGGGTTGGGTGCTTCGGCACCGATAATGCCCGGTTCGGTAATGCCAATGTAGCGGCCATTCTTGACCCGCTGTTTGGCGTGGCCAATGGTGGCCCCTTTCATCGGGCCCTTCATGGCGCCGGGTCCGCAACCGGTGCAGATGCTCAGCCCCCTCAGCCCCAGCTGGTGGCCGACGTCTTTGCTGTACTGGTACTCGTCGTGGCTGATCGAATGGCCGCCCCAGCACACCACAATATCCGGCTGCCGGCCCGGTTCGAGCACCCGGGCATTTCTGAGGATGTGGAACACCAGGTTGGTGAGGTCTTCTGGGCTGTCTTTTCGGAAACCCGCCACGTAGTTGGGAATGGAATGGCTGTAAACAATATCCCGCAAGACCGAGAACAGGTGCTCCCGGATCGCCCGCAGCATTTCGCCATCGACAAAAGCATGACCGGGCGCATTGATCAGTTCCAGTTTCAGCCCCCTGGGCTGGGGCACAAGGCGCACATCGAAATCCGAGTGGGCCTCCATCAGCTCTTTGCAGTCATCGGTTTCTACGCCGGTATTAAGCACCGCCAGGGCGCACTGGCGGAACAAGCGGTACAGACCACCCTCGCTCTTGTCCTTGAGACGGTTGACCTCGTGGTTGGAAAGAATCTCGAGGCTGCCCTCTGGAGAAACCAGGGCATTCATGGTGGATTCGGTCATCGGTTGTGGAGCTCCTGATTGTTTCGGCAATGACGGATTTTGTTGATATCGGTCTACAGGGTACACTAAGCCCTTTCCGCGCTTCACGCTACCCGACGTTATTCCGACCAAAGCCCTTAATTTATGAAATTGCTGATTCGCCCTGCCGCTGAAGTGGCCATCAAGAGTAAACCCGTTCGCCAGCAGCAAATGCGCCAGTTGCGACAAAACATTCGCAAAATTCTGGTTCGGCTGGACCCGGAAATCCGGGTGGATGGCAGCTGGGACAGGGTAGACATCGAGGTGCCCGAAGGTCGAGGCCTGGCATCCCCGGTGATTGATGAGCTGACGCGCATACCCGGTATCTCCACCATTCAGGAAATCGGTGTCTTTCCGTTTGTCGATATTGCTGACGTGAGTGCCAAGGCGATCGATGCCTATGCCGATCGCCTGAAAGGCAAAACCTTTGTGGTTCGGGCGCGCCGCCTCGGCGACCACGACTTCCGTTCTATCGATCTTGAACGAGCGGTGGGCGGGGCTCTGCTGCAGGCCTCTGACGCCCGGGGCGTGGATTTGAAGAATCCCGAGATGGAAGTACGCATTGAGGTCAAAGACGACCAGTATCACATTGCCCATCGTCGCCACGAGGGCGCCGGCGGTTATCCTATCGGTACGGTTGAGACTGTGATGACGCTGATTTCCGGCGGCTATGATTCCTCGGTAGCCGCCTATTTGATGATGCGCCGGGGTATTCGCAGTCACTTCCTGTTTTTCAATCTGGGTGGCGACGCCCATGAGGTGGGTGTTCGTCAGGTGGTGCACTACCTGTGGGAGCGTTACGGGTCATCCCATAATGTGAAGTTTATTTCGGTGCCGTTCGAAGGCGTCGTGGCCGAAATCATGAGGTCGGTGAATCACCGTCATTGGGGCGTAGTGCTAAAACGCCAGATGCTGAAGGCCGCCGCTGAAAT
>DATGQY010000079.1:0-7159 GCA_035303925.1 Marinobacter sp.
TTCTATGGTTACGAAAACCACTGGCACCTGTCCGGTTACCCCGGACCACCCGCCTGGATGGTTGATTCCCTGCCGCAATTCCACAACGTTTGACGACCCCCGGATAACGGAGAGCAGTATGTCCATGAATGATCCTATCGCCAGGGGCCTGGCTTCCGGCTGGAATGTCACCGATGCCAGCAAGCTGATCGCAAACAAGACCGTAGAAGCCGATGTGGTCGTGATCGGCACCGGAGCCGGCGGCGGCACCACCGCAGAGATTCTGGCCAGGCAGGGCCTGTCAGTTATTCTGGTAGAAGAAGGCCGGCTGTATTATCAGAAAGATTTCAAGATGGACGAGCTGACGTCTTACGCCAATCTCTATCAGGAAGGCATGAGCCGAACCACAGCGGACGGCGCGATTGCCATTCTGCAAGGCCGCTGCGTAGGCGGTTCCACGACGGTCAACTGGACCAGCAGCTTCCGCACACCCGACGAAACCCTGACTTACTGGAGTCAGACATTCGGGTTAGACGGTCTGCAACCCGACGCCATGGCCCCCTGGTTTCAGGGCCGGGAGGAACGCCACACCATGGCGCCCTGGCAAACCGATCCGAACCTGAACAACGACATCCTGCGCCAGGGCTGCGATGCCCTGGGTTACTCCTGGCAGGTGATCCCGAGAAACGTCAAAGGCTGCTGGAACTCCGGCTACTGCGGCGTCGGTTGCCCCACCAACGCCAAACAGGGAGCCCTGCTGACCACCATCCCCGGCGCGCTGGACCACAAAGCACAAATGTTCCACGGCCTGCGGGCCAACCGGCTGGTGATGAACCAGGACCGCATTGACCACCTGCTAGCCAGTGCCATGGGCCCGGATGGCGTTACGCCCTCCGGTGTTACCGTCACCCTGAAAGCCAGCCACTTCGTGGTCGCCGCCAGCGCCATCGGCTCACCCGGCCTGTTGCTGCGCTCAGGCCTGCCAGACCCGTACCAGCGAGTGGGCAAGCGCTCCTTCATACACCCGGTCAACGCCACCGTGGCCCGCATGCCCGCGAAAGTCAATCCATTCTACGGTGCACCGCAATCCATCTATTCCGACGAATTCAACTTCAAATACGGCACCGACGGCCAGGTTGGCTACAAACTCGAAGTGCCACCGTTGCACCCAGCCATGGCGGCCGGAGTGGTACCCGGCCACGGCCAGCAACAAAGAGACAACCTGGGCCAGCTACCCTGGATGCAGTCCGTCATCGCCCTGCTCCGGGACGGCTTCCACCCTGAAAGCCCCGGCGGCACAGTCAGCCTGAGGGACGACGGCAGCCCGGTGCTCGATTACCCGATAACCGACTACCTCTGGAACGGCATTCGCGAAGCGTACCTCAACATGGCCGAAATCCAGTTCGCCGCCGGCGCCGAAGCCGTCCAGGCCGTGCACCTGGACTCCGACTGGTACACCAGCTGGAACCAGGCCAAAGCCGCCATCAACGAGCTCCCCATGAAGCCCCACCGCGCCCGCCTGTTCACCGCCCACCAGATGGGTGGCTGCAGCATGGGCAGCAACCCGGAAGACTCCGTGGTCAATGGCTTCGGTGAACACCACCACATCGCCAATCTGAGCATCCACGACGCCTCTATCTTCCCCACCAGCATCGGCGCGAATCCGCAGTTGTCGGTGTACGCATTGGCGGCGAGGAACAGCACCAGACTCGCGCAGAAATTAACGCTGCCGGGCTGAGCTTTGTCGTGACACTCTCAGGATGTGAAAGAGAGAGGGCCAGAGAGATAAAGTCGGGGAGATATGCAGATAGCACGAGAGCGCGGGCCGGGGGTTGGCTTTCGGGAGTCTTGAGGGCCATGGACGGCCCGAAAGAAGCGCACAGGGAAGTGCTCGTAGCGTCTCCCGAAAGCCAACCCCCGGCCCGTGCGACTAACTCCTGATAAAAGTAGCCGTTACCAAAGTCCCCGGACTACAGCACAAAAAACAATACTGCTATGCTACCGGCCACCAACAAAAGGAGCTGCGCATGCCAAAAGTCATCTACCCGGGCACCTTCGATCCCATCACCAACGGCCACACCGATCTGATCGAACGGGCCTGCCGGATGTTCGATGAAGTCGTGGTTGCTGTCGCCTACAACTCGAAAAAGCAGCCCCTGCTCAATCTGGAAGAACGCTGCGAACTGGTCCGCCAGGCAACCGCGCACATCCCCAACGTCAGTGTCACCGGCTTCAGCAACCTGCTGGCAGACTTCGTTCGGGAACAAAATGCCTCCGTCATCCTCCGGGGCCTGCGCGCGGTGTCCGATTTCGAATACGAATTCCAGCTCGCCGACATGAACCGCCGCCTGGCACCGGAAATAGAAAGCGTTTTCCTGACACCGGCCAACCACCTCTCCTACATCTCATCGACCCTGATCCGCGAAATCGCATCCCTGGGTGGAGACGTCAGCGAGTTTGTCGACCCGGCGGTCGCCGAAGCCCTGAAAAAGAAATTCAGCCAGGCCTGACGAAAAGGCCAGAAGGGAAAAAGCACCACCAGGCCTCTGGTGGTGCTCTGTGAAGACTACAACAGAGGCGGCAAAGGAATCTGGACGCCATTAACATCCAGGACCAGATCTTCCATCCGGCCATTCATCACCAACTGGTCACCCTCGCGCACCAACAGCCCCTGCTTGATCAACGGTGACACCTGCATCTGCACCACCGGATAGGTTTCCGCCAGTGCCAGCGGCATACTGAAATCCAGAGTTCCGGTCAGCTGCTGCATGACCATCAACATATTTTCCCGCTGCTCCTCAGAGAGCTCAGGATGGGAAATATCCAGACTGCCCTGAACCTTGCCTTCCGGTGTTTCAAGACTCAGCTCACGGATACCGAACGAAAAACCCGCCGCTGCCAGGCCACGGATGGAATTGTTGAAACGCTGCATCATCGCCATCTGCTGCTCGAATGCTGCCCGGGGATCTGCGCCACTCGTAACTGCCATCATCTGCATGTCGGTCATCGCCGAGCTGAACTCGCTCCAGCCCGCGACATCCACACCCTCTATCGCCACCGCCAGTCGGTGCGGGCCATAGGCATTGTCCCCGAACTGCACTGACTCAAGCTCAAGCTCAACATTCGAGTCGAGCTTCCGTTCACTGTCCGTCGTTTCACTGCCACTGTTCAGTACAACGCCCTTAACCAGGACCGGCGGCACCGCTGCACCTTCAAGTGCAATGGAGTCCAGAGTCATGGCGCCCGACCCGGTCCAGATGTCTCCCATCAGCCAGGACATGCTCTGCTCAAGGTGAAAACCTTCAACTTTTACGTCCATTCGGGGGCCGGATATCAGCAGTTCAGGCCACACCATCAAAATGTCTGCCTGTTCCCCCATGCTGCCAATATCGATTCTCGCAAGGCCACCGCTGGTTCTGACCGACTCCGCGCCGTCCGGATGCTTTAGCGCCATGGGTGGCGCCTCAAACTCGACTGTAGCCGAGCCCCAAAGACGGGTTTCAAGTGTCAGGCTCGGCTCGGCGTCCTGAAACCAGTCAGCCCCCTCCGGTTGCCAGCCCTGGCTGGGACGAAAATCCAGCAAACTGCCGGTCACGCCGTGCGACACGGTAAACTGAAAATCAATACGGTGACTGTCCCCCGTTTTGGGATCCACAATTGTGAGGCTTCCCGAAGCCTCGGACCCCATAACACCACGCTGGTACTGATCGGTTTCCATCCGCACGAAAGGCTGCGTACTGTTTACCTCTTCCGTGGCTTGCAGCCATTGTTGCTCGGTAACGTAGCCCACACCCCATGGCGCCACCCCGGCAATCACCAGAATCGCCGCACCCGCAATCATCCATTTGTTCAGTTTCAAGGTTCCAGTCCTGTCAGCATATTTCGTGTACTTTGTTGTGTAGGCACCCGGCCGATCAGCTTGATTTAACCGTTAACCGTTCCAGTAAAACCAGCTGCGACGCCAGGCGCTCCTCGCCTTCCGCGGGCTGATTCTGGATGTAACTGCCATCAGGCTGCAACACCCAGGATTGGCAGTTGTCGGCCAGGTAGGTATCGAGGTCTTCTCTGAGGCGGGCAACCAGTGCCGGCTCTTCAATAGGAAACGCCGTCTCTATCCGGTTGAGCAGATTCCGTTCCATGCCATCGGCACTGGAACAATACACCTCGGGGCGACCATCGTTGCCAAAATAGTAAACCCGGGTGTGCTCCAGAAAACGGCCGATAATCGAACGCACCCGAATGTTATCAGACAGGCCCGGTACTTCCGGGCGCAGGCAGCAGATACCGCGGATGATCAGGTCAATCTTCACCCCGGCCTGAGACGCCCGGTACAGCGCCTTGATCATTTGCGCCTCGGTCAGCGCGTTGAATTTGAAGATGATTCGGCCCTTGTCACCAAAACTGGCCTCCCGCTCAATCAGGCTGATCAGGCGGTTGTGCAGGGTGAACGGCGCATGGAACAGCTTCTTGATTTTCAGAGCCTTGCCCATGCCCGTCAGCTGCTGGAACAGTTTGTTGACATCATCGCCAATGGATTCGTCACAGGTCAGGAAGCTGTAATCGGTGTAGAGCCGGGCGTTGCCGGCGTGGTAGTTACCGGTACCCAGATGCACATAACGGCGTAACTTGCCCTCTTCCCGACGGACAATAAGGATCATCTTGGCGTGGGTTTTGTACCCTACTACGCCATAAACCACGATGACACCGGCTTCCTGAAGCCGGCTTGCCAGCTCAAGGTTTTCCGCCTCGCTGAACCTCGCCCGCAGTTCAATAACCACCGTCACTTCCTTACCGCGACGGGCGGCATCTGCCAGGGCTTCGACTATTTCGGAGTCTGCTCCGGCACGATACAAGGTCTGCCGGATGGCCAGCACGTGAGGGTCTTTCGCGGCCTGGCGCAGCAAATCCACCACCGGGCTGAAGTTCTCGAACGGATGCAGCAACAGAATCGGGCGCTTGCGGATGGCATCAAACATCGATTCCTTGCTGCGAATCTGGCGCGGAATGGTCGGTGAAAAGCTGGTGTAGGTCAGGTCCGGGCGGTCCACCAGACCACCGACAGCCAACAGTCGGGTCAGGTTAACCGGGCCATGCACCTGGTACAGATCCCGTTCCGTCAGACCGAATTCTCTCAGCAGGAACTGCACCAGCTCTTCCGGGCAATTGTCCGCCACCTCAAGGCGTACGCCATCGCCAAAGCGACGACTCAGCAACTCCCCCCGCAGCGCCGACGCCAGATCTTCCAGGTCATCTTCAAGCTCAAGGTCGGCGTTTCGCGTCAGGCGGAACTGGTAACACCCTTTTACTTCCATGCCCGGGAACAACTCATCGGCATGGGCGTGAATCATTGACGACAGGAACACAAGGTTTTCGCCGCCACTGCAGACTTCGTCCGGCAGACGTACCAGACGCGGCAGGGAGCGAGGGGCAGGCACAATCGCCATGCCGGTTTCCCGACCAAACGCATCTTTGCCGTCCAGTTCAACAATGAAGTTCAGGCTCTTGTTGACCAATCGGGGAAACGGATGAGACGGGTCCAGTCCAATGGGGCTGACTACCGGCAGAATTTCTTCCTCGAAGTAATTCCTTACCCACTCCGCCTGAGCCGGCGTCCACTCCCGGCGCCGGATAAAGTGAATATTCTCCTGCTCCAGCTCCGGAATCAGGACGTTGTTCAGTATGTCGTACTGCTCATGGATATACTCATGGGCAACCCGGCTGATCTCGGCCAGCACCTGCTCCGCCTGCATGCCGTCAACGCCGACCGTGTCCCGGCCATACTTCATCTGCTGGCGCAGACCAGCCACCCGGATTTCAAAGAACTCATCCAGGTTGCTGCTGAAAATACAGCAGAAGATCAGCCGGTTGATCAAAGGATGCGTGGTGTCGAGGGCCTGCTTCAATACCCGGTAATTGAACTGGAGCTGGCTCAGTTCCCGGTTGAACCAGTTTTCACTGGCATCCAGATTGATTTCCTCACCCACCGGCGGCACTTCTACCGGCGCAGGCACACTCTGATCACTGCTGACGATCTTCTTCACTGTTTCAGTTGTCATCACTGTCCGTATCCATTTCAGGCACAGGCTGATCGCCCGTTTCAGCCCCGCTGGCGATCCCTCATCAGTCTCGCTGCGCGCACTGCAAAATAAGTAAGAATGCCATCGGCGCCGGCTCTGCGCATGGCCATCAGGCTTTCCATCATCACTGCATCGCCATCAAGCCAGCCGTTCTGGGCGGCCGCCATGTGCATAGCGTACTCGCCGCTCACCTGGTACACGAATGTCGGCACCTGCAATTCGGTTTTCACCCGGTGCACGATATCGAGATACGGCATACCCGGCTTGATCATCACCATATCCGCGCCTTCTGCGAGATCCATCGCGACCTCGTGGATGGCTTCGTCGCTGTTCGCCGGGTCCATCTGATAGGTGGATTTATTGCCTTTGCCAAGATTGCCTGCAGAACCAACCGCATCCCGGAACGGGCCGTAATAGCTCGACGCGTATTTAGCAGAATAGGCCAGAATTCGGGTATTTACGTAACCGGCAGACTCCAGCGCCTCGCGAATCGCCCCGACACGGCCATCCATCATATCGGACGGAGCAACCACATCCGCCCCCGCATCGGCATGGGACAGCGCCTGGTTGACCAGCGCTTCGACAGTCACATCGTTCAGAACGTAACCGTTGTTGTCGATAATCCCGTCCTGCCCGTGAGTGGTGAACGGGTCCAGCGCGACATCGGTAATCACCCCCAGGTCAGGGTGCGCTTTCTTGAGCGCCCGAACCGCACGCTGAGCCAGGCCGTCGGAATCCCAGGCCCCGGACCCCGACAAATTTTTGTGCTCGGCCGGCACAACCGGGAACAGCGCAACCGCCGGAATACCCAGATCCACAAGCTCGGCTGTCTGCTGCACAAGCAGGTCGATGCTCAGGCGCTCCACGCCCGGCATGGAAGGAACCGACTCACGCTGATTCTCACCTTCCAGGACAAATACCGGAAAAATCAGATTGTCCGGAGTCAGCTGATTCTCACGCACCAGACGGCGGGAAAAATCACTGGCCCGGTTGCGACGCAAACGGGTAAAGGGATAGCTTCGACTGGAATGCGGCAGGCGCGGCTTTGGCACAGGTAACCTCCTGAACATGGATGGCCTTGGAAAGTGCTAACATCATACACT
>DATGQY010000080.1:0-2693 GCA_035303925.1 Marinobacter sp.
GCCGGCGCGAAGGGGCCAACGGGAAGCGGCCTGTCCCTGCAAATGGAAGACGACGAGGAAAATCCGGAACCGTAACCCTACCGGGTCACGATTCTCTTGGCGGTGGTTGCAGGCCACGCCAGGTAATCAAGATGGCGACCGCCATGGCGACAGCACCACCCCAGAAGGCCGCGGAGGTGCTGTAGCCGTCCACCAGAAAGCCCGATAGCCACGCGCCCAGTGCCCCGCCAGCCCCAAAGGTCAACCCGCTATAAAGCGCCTGGCCCTGACCGTGGTGGTGCTTGCCAAAGAATCCCTGAATGTACTGCACAGACACCGCGTGTAAAGCGCCGTATGACGCCGCGTGCAGGAGCTGGGCGAAGATCAGTACCGGCACCACCGAGGTCAGCTCCGCAATCAGGCCCCAGCGAATCATGGTCAGCAACAGTGCGCCGAGCACAATCTGGCGCACTGTCAGCCGATGGGACAGCCGATGCATCACCAGAAACACAACAATCTCGGCAATAACGCCCAGTGACCACAGCAGCCCGATGGACAGCTTGCCGTAGCCATGCTGCGCGAGGTGGATACTGAAAAAGGTGTAGTAAGCCCCGTGGGATACCTGCAGCAGAAAATTCATCAGAAAGAAGGTCACCACCGCCGGGTGAGTGACGATCGCCTTCAGGCTGCCCTTCGGGGAGGGTTCTTTGCGCTCACCAGGCTCCGACGGCACCAGAAAGGCCGATACAGCAATGCCCGCGAACACCGGCAGCAACAGCCAGGGCAGATAGCGTATCGACACCAGTTCCAGCACCCCACCCACCAGGGCCACGGCGCCGATAAAACCCACGGAACCCCAAAGGCGAACCTTGCCGTACTTGTCTTTGCGGGTGCCTAACGCCCGCAGCGTGATGACTTCGTAGAGCGGCAGGATGGCGTTCCAGAAAAAGGTAAACGCCAGCATCACCAGCAGCAAACCATAGAACCCCGGCTCCACAAACACGCCCGCGAAAAACAGGGAGCCGGTGATCGCCCCGAAGCGCACCAAACGAACGCGCTGGCCGGTGCGGTCACCCAGCCAGCCCCAGACACTCGGCGCGATGATCTTGGTCAGTTGAATGGTCGCCATCAGACTGGCGATTTGCAGATAGGAAAAGCCCTGTCCCTCCAGATAGAGGGACCAATAGGGCAAAAGCCCTCCAAGGAGGGCAAAGAACCAGAAGTAGAGGTTAGACAGCCGCCAGTAGATGGTGACGCCCCCCGGTGATCAGAGCTGGCCGAGAACCGGCGTGTTCACTTCCACATCGCCATTCTGGCCGCGATGGCGCAGGTAGTGATCCAGCAACACGATGGCCATCATCGCCTCGGCAATGGGCGTGGCGCGAATTCCGACACAAGGGTCGTGGCGGCCGGTGGTGATCACTTCGACAGGATTACCATTCTGGTCAATACTGCGCCCGGGCAGGCGCAGGCTGGAGGTCGGCTTCAGCGCAATGCTGGCAACAATCGGTTGGCCTGAAGAAATTCCCCCCAGAACACCGCCGGCCTGATTTGAAAGAAACCCTTCTGGCGTCATTTCATCCCGGTGCTCGGTGCCCTTTTGCTCAATGCAGCCAAAGCCAGCACCGATCTCGACGCCTTTGACGGCATTGATACTCATCAGTGCGTGAGCAAGATCGGCATCCAGACGATCAAAAATTGGCTCGCCCAGGCCTGGTGGAACTCCCTCGGCGACCACATTGATGCGTGCACCAATCGAGTCGCCCTCTTTGCGCAGGGCGTCCATGTAGGCTTCCATCTCCAGCACCTTGTCAGCATCCGGGCAGAAAAACGGGTTCTGATGCACCTGTTCCCAGTCCAGTTTTTCAGCCTTTATCGGGCCTAGCTGTGACAGGTAACCCCGGATTCGTATACCCAGGCGTTGCTCCAGAAACTTTCGGGCTACTGCACCCGCGGCAACCCGCATGGCCGTTTCCCGGGCGGAAGACCGGCCGCCACCCCGATAATCCCGAATGCCATATTTGTGGGTGTAGGTGTAGTCCGCGTGTGCAGGGCGAAACTGTTCCGAAATCTTGGAGTAATCCTTGGAGCGCTGATCCGTATTCTCAATGATCAGGCCAATCGGTGTACCGGTGGTTTTGCCCTCGAACACACCCGACAGAATGCGCACTTCATCAGCTTCACGACGTTGAGTCGTGTGCCGGGAGGTGCCGGGTTTCCGACGGTCCAGATCGGCCTGCATATCAGCCTCGGACAGCTCCAGCCCCGGAGGACAGCCGTCAATGATGCAGCCCAGAGCCGCGCCGTGGCTTTCACCAAAGGTGGTTACGGTAAACAGCTTTCCGAAAGTATTTCCCGACATATTTCAGCACTTTATTGAGGTTTTATAATAAATAACTTCAGGCTTTTCTGGCCTGCCATTCTCGCAAATCCCGGGCCGTGATCAGGAACACTCCGTCACCACCGCTTTCAAACTCCAGCCAGGTCAGCGGGAGGTCAGGATAGGCATCATCCATGGCACCCCAGGAGTTGCCGACTTCGACAATCAGCAGGCCGTCTTCGGTCAGGTGATCCGCTGCACCGGCAATGATCCGGTGGGCAATATCCAGTCCGTCTTCGCCGGCCGCTAACCCGAGCTCTGGCTCATGGCGATATTCGTCAGGCATGTCGGCCATGTCTTCAGCATCCACGTAGGGTGGATTGCTGAGAATGAC
>DATGQY010000081.1:0-26371 GCA_035303925.1 Marinobacter sp.
CGTTTGAAGCCATTTTCTGCTTCGTACTGGAGGCGGGCAGACTGAAAGCCCGCACCAAACTGGAAGCCTTTGCCCGGGCCCACGAGCATGCGGCCCGAACCGACGAGTTGACCGGTCTCGCCAACCGCAGGGAAATGCAGAATCGCCTGAATGCGGAGTACTTGCGCTTCCAGAGATCGGGACATCATTTCTCGGTCGCTCTGATCGATCTGGACCTGTTCAAGCAAATTAATGACAACTATGGCCATGATGCCGGCGATATCGTGCTTCAACGCTTCGCCGATCTGACCCGCGGTATCATCCGCCAGACCGATGTCGCCGCCCGCTGGGGCGGAGAGGAGTTCCTGCTCCTGCTGCCCGACACCACATTACTGCAGGCACTCGCGCTGGCAGAGCGTCTCAGGTCAGAAGTCGCCCGCACGGAATTCTGTCACCAGGACGCACTCATGCCGGTCACCATCAGTGCCGGTGTCTGCTCGATCTCGAAGGCGGGCTCCGTTGACGAATTGCTGAAACTCGCCGACATCCAGCTCTACAGCGCCAAACAAGATGGCCGGAACCGGATCGCCCCCCGGGTTCGCAGCCAGGACGCCGACACAAAACCCTCCGCTTGAGCCCGGCATGGCCCGCCGTTATCATCACTCGCCTTGAGACACGCTCATCACTCCAGGCACAGGCAGTAACATGGCATCTATTCGCATATTGAGCGGAAGCGTCTACGGCGGCGCTCTGCTGACCGCGCGCAAAATCAAACAGGAAATGGAGCAGGAGGGGCACCAGGTAACGGTGCTGGAGAATCCTGCCCTTGAAGACATTACCGGCAACAACGATGCACTTCTGATATGCACCTCCACGACGGGTCAGGGAGAAGTGCCGCCCAACCTGCTGCCGTTTTATATGGCGCTCAGAGATCAGTTGCCCCAGCAACCAGGGCGCCCTTTTGGCGTGATCGTTCTGGGCGACAGCTCTTACGGTGATACCTTTTGCGGCGCTGGTGATCTGATGGAAGAAGCACTGCTTGAAACTTCGGCCAGAAAAGTGGGTGACACGCTAAAAATCGACGCACTGGAGACCCTGGAGCCGGAAGCCGAAGCACTGGACTGGGTCCGGCAGTGGATTAACGGAATTTGACCAATACTTACACAAGTTACCAAATCTCTGAGCGTTCTCGCTTGAGCCGCCTTCGGCGACAGGCCATACTCGAGTAAGAACGATAATAATGGTAGCGCGTGACTCTGATGAAACCAGCCCAACTCATGGCAGTGCTGTTACTGCTGCTGGCCCTATCGATTCCAGCAGGTGCAGCGAGCTCATCCTATATTCCCACCATGGAATATCTGCGCATGCCCCCGGGGACCGAGCTGTCACCAGACCAGGCGCTCGACTCTGACCAATGGCGGGCACTGCCCGAGCAAACCCCCAATTTTGGCTACATCCGTGACCACATCTGGTTACGCTTCAAGGTGACCGATCCCGGCTTCGTGAACCTGCTGGAAATCAGTTACCCTGCGCTCGACTTCATTGACGTATACCTGCTTGAGAGTGGTCAGATCATCCAGCAGGAGAGCACCGGCGACAGAAAGGTCTTCGCTGAACGCCCGGTGCAGCACCCCCACTTTCTCTTTCCGCTCAGGCTGACACCCGACGGTCAGTACCAGGTACTGATGCGGGTTCAAACCGATGGCGCCATGCAAGTGCCACTGAAGCTGTGGAGCAACCGGAGCTTTTTTGAAAAGGCCTCGATAGAGACCCAGCTGCACGCCGGCTATTACGGCATCCTGCTGACCGTCATCTGTTTCAACCTGTTTGTCTTCCTGGCGCTGCGCGAGTCTGTCTATCTGCTTTACGTGCTTTCAACCCTTGGCTACCTGCTGCTGGTGGGCAGCCTGAACGGCAGTACCTATCAATTGCTATGGCCCGGCATACCGGCTATTCAGAATATGGCCATGTTGCTGATCGTACCGTTGGCGATGACCTTCTCCCTGCTGTTCTCACGCTCCTTTCTGCGGCTGAAGAAAAACAGTCCGGTGATGAATCGGCTACTGCTGTTTACCATCGCCCTGAACGCGCTGCTCGTGCTTGCGGCGTTTTTTACCGACTACAGCACAGCCAGCCGGCTTACCGTGGCGGTGACCATACCAAGTTGCCTGCTGCTCACCTTTATCGGCCCCATGCAATGGATCAAAGGCAACCCCCAGGCCGTTTACTACACCCTGGCCTGGGGCGCATTGACCCTGGGCAGCGCGGTGACGGCCGCCAACAAGATCGGCCTGATACCCAACAGTTTTGTCACCGCCTACGGCATGCAAATAGGCTCGGTGCTGGAGGCCATACTGCTCAGTCTTGCGCTGGCCATCCGGATCTATCACGAACGGCAAGACAAACTGATGTCCCGGGAGGCAGAACTCAAGGCCCTTGAAGCCCGCCGGACCGCAGAGCTGCGTCTGATGGATCAGGCACTGCACAACCCACTGACCGGACTGCCCAATCGCAGCAGCTTCGAAATGCGACTGAAAGAGTTGATACAGAGCGGCTCAGCCAGGCGCTACGGCGTTGTGATCATTCATCTCAACAACCTGTACCCGGTGACCAAAACTCTGGGCCACCGCAATACCGACCGGATTCTGGAACTGGCCTCCAAGCACTACAATGCGGTGATTCGCGATGTCCCCGGAGCATTACCTCTGGAGCAGAACCAATACCATGACTTCTACGTCGCCAGCCTTGACCCACAAACGTTTGCGTTTATCGTCGATGCGGATCAGGCGGAAGCCGTGCCGAAGCGCGTACTCAGGTGTATCGAGGAAGTCCGATACCCCGTCGACTTTCTGGGCATGCAGGTACCCTTGCAGCCACAACTGGGCGTTGCGATCTACCCCGACCACGGCACAGACGCCAATATACTGATTCGCCGGGCCGTTATCGCGGAAGGCTCAGAGCGAGCCAAAGAACGGGGCATCGCCTATTACAAGCTCTCAAGGGATTCCTACAGTGCCGACCGGCTCACCCTGGTATCGGAGCTTCGCCGCGCCATCGATACGGATGAGCTGGCCCTGTTCCTGCAGCCGAAATTGTCCCTTAAAACCTGGGAAATTTCTGGATTCGAAGCGCTGATACGCTGGCCGGGGCGGGAGCACCCCATCCGCGCGGATGAAATCATTGCTCTGGCGGAACAAACCGGGCTGATTAAACCCCTCACCCGCTGGGTGTTGAAAGAAGCACTGGAGATGAGGAGCCGGCTACTTGAGCTGGGCCACTTTGTCAGTATTGCCGTGAACATCTCACCCAACAATCTGCGAGAGCCGGATTTTGCGGTGTTTGTGCAGCGCCTGATGAAAAGCTACCACTCTCACATCGGGGAAATCACCTTTGAAGTGACGGAGACCTCGATGATGCAGGATCCGGCCAACTCCCTGAAGGCTCTTAATTCACTGAATGATGCGGGCATCCCCCTGTCCATTGACGATTTTGGTTCAGGGTATTCATCGCTGTCGTACATCAAACAACTGCCCGCCAGCGAAATCAAAATTGACCGCTCACTGATCACCGAATTACCCGAGCGTGAACAGGATCGGGTGATCGTGCAAACCACCATCGATATGTGTCACAGCCTCGGGTATTCCGTTGTTGCCGAGGGCGTAGAGAATGAAGAGACTCTCAACTTGCTGGCGGAAATGGGCTGCGACCAGATTCAGGGTTTCTTCCTGGCCAGGCCGCTGCCGTTCGACGAAATGGTGGAGTGGCTGGCCGGTCAGCCCTGCCGTTCGCGGATCAGTGCTTCCTGAGTGGTTGAGGCCACCAGAACACCTTCCCGGGTATAGAAGTTGCCACGGTTAAAGCCTCGGCCCCCGGAGGCACTGGGGCTGTCCTTGTCGTACAGCAACCAGTCATCCATACGGAACTCCCGATGAAACCAGATGGCATGATCCAGACTGGCCACCTGCATGTTTTTGCTCATGAACGAGCGTCCGTGGGGATTCAGGGACGTACCCAGAAAACTGAAATCCGAGGCGTAGGTGAGCAAGCACCGGTGCAGGACAGGATCATCCGGCAGAGGCCCTGCCGTCCGGAACCAGTTCTGACGATGGGGCGGCCGCTTTTCCGGCTTGAACGGATTGACCGGATTCACCGGGCGAATCTCGATGGGGCGATCCCGGACAAGCATGTCCCGCATTTTTTCCGGCACGTGATCGGCGATCAACTTACCCCAGTCCTGCTCCGACTTCAGGGTATCCGGATCGGGCGCGTCCGGCATATCGAACTGGTGATGCAGGCCATCTTCCGCAACCTGAAAGGACATGGAGCCGGTGAGAATCTCCTTGCCGCCCTGGCGAGCAATCACACGGCGTACGGAGAAGGCACCGCCATCCCGGACCCGCTGCACTTCATAATCGATGGGCATACTGTGATTGCCGGGGCGCAAAAAATAGGCATGCAGCGAATGGCACAACCGGCCTTCAACGGTGCGACTGGCCGCCATCAGGGCCTGACCAAGAACCTGACCGCCAAACACATGGGGAAAGCCCAGATCTTCACTGTCACCCTGGAAGTGATCGTCTCCAATCGGGGACAAATCCAGTAATTCCACCAGTTTTCGGGTTACCTCTAGCATGCCAGCTCCTGTTACTTCATCCGGGAGCCTGTAAACAGCTCCTTAGCTTACGAATGGGTTTTCTACCGCAGGCAGGAAAATTTCGCAACGCTAAACGGAAAAGAAAGGAGCCGCCAGAGCGAACCGTCCGGCGGCATTGGCTCAATCCTGATGGATGGGCGGGACCGCTTTGGCCAGTGCCTGCTTCTCAACCGCAAACCGGCCGGTGACGGCAAAGCCGAGCACGTCACCCGAAGGGGAGGTGAACAACGCTTTCACATCCGAACCATCCTGCTCGATCACCCAGTCGCCTTCTGCACCCGTCGGCGGCGGACACACAGCGGTGGGACAACAGGGGGTTTTGATCATCACGGGCATAGTGCCATAACGTACTTCGGTGCGCTCGCCGGTCAGGGTTTTCGCCAGCGCCCGAGCGCACGCCATCAGCGGCAATACGTAGAGCAATACCTGGCCATCCACCTCGGCACAATCACCGAGCGCAAACACGTCGGCTGCGGAGGTTTCCAGAGCACGATTGACCTGAACCCCCCGGCCAACATCAATCCCGGCCGCCCGGGCCAGCTCAACGCGTGGCCGCAGGCCCACTGCAGAAACCACCAGGTCCGCCTCCAGCGTTTCACCGTTGCCCAGCGTCAGCCTGACACCGGATTCGCTGCGGTCGACCCGCTCCACTACCGTACCCAGATGGAAACGCACACCGAGCTCAGCCAATTCATGCTGAACCGCATCGGCAGCAGCAGCCGGGAGCAGGCTTGGCATCACCGTGGTGTCAGGGGCAATCACATCCACCTCATAGCCACCGATGCGCAGATCATTGGCGAATTCACAGCCAATAAGGCCCGCCCCCATGATCGCGACACGTTTGCCACCCTCCAGCGCGTCACGGAACCTGCGATAGTCCATCAGATCGTTGATCGAGTGCACATGATCCTGACCGTCCCCAGCCAGCCCAAGGCGAATCACATCCGCACCCCAGGCAAGCACCAGCTTGCTGTATGCGAGCCGGTGGTCCCCCAGAATCAATTCGTGGGCGCCAGCATCAATACCGGTCACGGTGCTGTAGGTGCGAACTTCTACGCCAAGCTGTTCCGCCATAGCGTCCGTTTCAGCCTGAGCCAATCCTGCAGCGTCTTTACCCTTGGTAAAACCGGTTGACAACATCGGCTTGGAATAACTCACCCCGTCGTCGGCGGTTACCATAACAACCGGTGTCTCTTTATCGAGTTTACGCAGCTCTCGCACAAGCGAGTAGCCGGATAGCCCGGTTCCGACAATCACAATGGGTGCCTGGTTCGTCATGGTCCTGCTCCGCCTGTCAGCTGATCTCGATCATCTCGAAGTCTTCCTTACCCACACCACAGTCCGGGCATACCCAGTCGTCAGGCACGTCTTCCCACACCGTTCCGGGCTCAATACCGTCTTCCGGCCAACCTTCCGCTTCGTCATAAATCAGACCACACACGACACACTGCCACTTCTTCATAGAACTTCCTCGCTAACGATCAACTGGCCGCATAATATTGTCGGACAATATGGCAATCAAGTAAAAATTGACAAATATGCGCAACGTGCGACCGGCACACAGTTTCAAACAGTCGCCATGATACCCGCCACACCCGGGTTGACCAATGCCAGAACGGACACAATAAACGCGGGTTTTGTGCCAATAGCCGTAATTACAGATACCAGTATCGGACTCTGCCTCTCCCTTCAGGTCGCCCGGTTCGGTATAATCGCCGGTTTTTACGACAGGACCGACCGTTATGACCGATACCGTCGCCGAAATGAACCAGGTCATGGCTGAAGCCGACTGCCTGGTCAATGAACAGCAGGTTAGTGCCGCCATTGACAACATGGCGAAAGACATCACCGACAGTCTGAAAGACAGCAACCCGCTGCTGTTCTGCGTCATGAATGGCGGTCTGATCCTGACTGGCCAATTGTTGCCAAGACTCAAGTTCCCGGTTCAGGCCGAGTATCTGCATGCCACTCGTTACCGGCAGGAAACCACCGGCGGCATTCTGGAGTGGAAACTGCGCCCGGAAGCCGACATGAAAGGCCGCACCGTGCTGATCGTTGACGACATTCTGGACGAAGGCACCACACTGTGCGCCATCGGCGACTATTGCCTGGCCCACGGCGCCAGCAAAGTCCTGACTGCAGTACTGGTCGACAAGGATCATGATCGTAAGGCAAAGCCCGGCCTGAAGGCCGACTTTACCGGCCTGCATGTGGAAGACCGCTTCCTGTTCGGCTATGGCATGGATTACAAAGGCTACTGGCGTAACGCCCCCGGTATTTATGCTGTCAAAGGACTTTGACACGGAAACCGGGCTGATCATTCCCCCTACGTACTGGTACCGTTCACTGGCGGCCGCCGGACTCCGTAATCCCGGAGTTCATGGCCCGGCCCGCCCTTGGCTGCAGGTTGAAGGTTCCTTTACCAAGGCGCTCCAGCAGCAATGCCGCACCGGTTTTCATGTCGAGGTTGTTCGGGAAGGCTTTTCCGCCCCCTCACCCGAAGAAGCCCGGCGGCTGGCCATTCCCGCCAGGCAGCAAGCCTGGGTCCGGGAAGTCCGGTTATGCGGCGACGGCACTCCCTGGGTGCTCGCGCGCACGGTCATTCCCCTCAGCTGCCTCGAAGGCCGGGGACGTCGGCTCCGCAATCTCGGCAACAAACCCCTTGGTGCTTACCTGTTCAGCAACCCGGAGTGGGCCCGCGGGCCACTCGAAACAGGCCTTTGCCAGCCCCGAACAAGTTCTCAGCCCCACCTGGCCCGCCGTTCGCTATTCCACCGGGGACAGAACGCACTGATGGTGTGCGAATTTCTGCTACCCACTCTGTATCAGCCTGCGACCCGGGTTTAACCCCCGCCCCACGGATGGCTATAATCAGGCCAGCATATCAGCCCCAGACCAACGGATGAAAACCACCATGTTGCAGAACGCTCTGCCCGAGCACGTTCACGCCCGCCTGACGGACTACGCCAAGTTGCTGCGAATTGACCGGCCCATCGGCACCCTGCTGCTGCTCTGGCCAACCTATTGGGCGCTCTGGCTGGCAGGCAATGGCAGCCCGTCCATCGCCAACGTCGTCATCTTCACCCTCGGAGTTTTTTTGATGCGGGCGGCGGGCTGCGCGATCAACGATTTCGCCGACCGCGAATGGGATCGCCATGTCGAGCGCACCAAAGACCGCCCCCTGACCGCAGGCCGCATTCAGGCCTGGGAAGCCGTCGCCCTGTTCGCGGGCCTGTGTCTGATATCACTGTTGATGGTGGTGTTGTTCACCAACACTCTCACCCTCTACCTGTCGTTTGGCGGCGCCCTTCTTGCCTTCATCTACCCCTTCATGAAGCGCCACACCCACTTGCCTCAGCTGTTCCTGGGTGCGGCTTTTTCCTGGGCAATCCCCATGGCCTGGGCCGCTGAAGCGGGCGAGCTGAGCCAGCTGACCTGGTTGCTGTTCACCGCAAACGTCCTGTGGACGGTTGCCTACGATACGTTTTACGCCATGGTCGACCGGGACGACGATCTCAAGGTAGGCATTAAATCCACCGCTGTTCTGTTTGGCGACGCCGACCGCGCCATCATTGCCATTTTGCAGACACTGGTGGTGCTGATTCTCCTGCTGGTTGGCCAGCGGGCCGAACTTGGCAGCTTCTATTTTCTGGGGCTGGCTGCGATGGCGACCCTGTTTGTCTATCAGCAGTTCCTGGCGAGAGAACGCGCCAGAGAGGGCTGCTTCAAGGCCTTTCTGAACAACAACTGGGCAGGGCTGGCGGTGTTCGTCGGCCTGTTTACAGACCTGATGCTATAACCGTCAAACCATGTCATATACTTGTAACAAAGACACGTTGTAATAGGTCAGCAACAATATCAGGGAGCCACCAATGAGCTCCCGGGGTCTGACACAGGTTAAAGCTCATGACTGGAAAAACTGTCCTGATCGTCGATGACGAAGCACCCATCCGCGAAATGATCGCGGTCGCGCTCGAAATGGCTGATTACGACTACATGGAGGCAGCGGATGCCCGCGAAGCCCACGCTCTGATTGTCGACAAACAGCCTGACCTGATTCTTCTCGACTGGATGCTGCCAGGCACCAGCGGTGTCGAGCTGGCGCGCCGCCTGAAAAAGGAAGAAGCGACCGCAGACATTCCGATAATCATGCTGACCGCCAAAGTTGAAGAAGATAACAAAATCCAGGGCCTGGAGGTCGGTGCCGATGACTACATCACCAAGCCATTCAGCCCGAGGGAACTGGTTGCTCGGCTGAAAGCCGTGCTTCGCCGAGCCACACCGGCGGGTGTCGACACTCCTATCGAGGTTGACGGCCTGACACTGGACCCCATCGGCCACCGGGTGACCACCTCCGGCGGCGCTATCAGCATGGGCCCTACGGAATACCGGTTGCTACAGTTCTTTATGACACACCAGGAACGGGTGTATACCCGGTCGCAGCTGCTGGACCAGGTGTGGGGTGGTAACGTATATGTGGAGGAGCGCACCGTGGATGTGCACATTCGGCGCCTGCGCAAAGCCCTGGGTGAAAGTTACGATCACCTGATTCAAACCGTACGGGGAACCGGTTACCGGTTTTCCACCAAAGTTGCCTGAATCACTCTGAGCCATGCTTTACCAGCCCGGTTGCTGCTCTACTCAGTACCGGGCTCACCAAAAGGCAGTATTGATGCAGCATAACTGGTCCAGATATCTGCGCCTGATTTTGACCGGCATTGGCGGAACCACTCTCGCCGGGCTCTATTTTGGCCAACCTCTGTACGGTCTGCTGGTCGGACTTGTCGTCTACCTCTGGTGGACACTGATCCAGGCCCGCAGGCTCTACCAGTGGCTGGGCAACCCCAGTGCCACCGACGAGCCTCCGCAGAGCGTCGGGTTATGGGGTGACATATTCGACAATCTGCACAAACTGCATCAGAACCATCTGCTGACACAGGACCGGCTGCGCGCCCGCATTAACCGCGTGCAGGAGTCCACCAACGCCATGCGCGACGGCGTGATCATGACCGACGCCAAAGGTGCCATGGAATGGTGGAACGGATCGGCAGAACATCTGCTGGGTTTCCGCAGAAGCACCGATCAGGGCCAGTACATCCATAACCTGATTCGTTCGCCGGTATTCAAGGCCTACTTTGACGCCAGGGATTACCGGGAGCCACTGGAACTCAACTCACCCGCCAAACCCCATATTCACCTGCAGATCCAGATCAGCCTGTTCGGCGATGATGACCGGCTGATTGTCGCCAAAGACGTCACCCGGCTGTTTCAGCTGGAACAGATGCGCCGTGACTTCGTCGGTAACGTCTCCCATGAAATGAGAACCCCCCTTACCGTGATCAGCGGCTACCTTGAGACGCTGGTAGACCATGGCGATGAGCTGCCACCCAAGTGGCGCAGGGCCATCCACACCATGGCGGCGCAATCTTCCCGTATGGAAGCACTGATTACCGATCTGATCCTGTTGTCGAAGATTGAGACCGGCGAACACACGGCCGACGAAACGCTGACCGATGTCGAAGCCCTGCTCAGCCAGATTTGCCACGACGCCAAAGCGTTGAGCGGCGACAAAAACCATCAGATTGAAGTCAACATCAGTGACCGCCGGCTACTCAGGGGCGATAACAGCCAACTCAGAAGTGCCTTTTCCAACCTGGTGTTCAACGCCGTCAAATACACCCCTGGCGGCGGACGGGTGACAGTTTCCTGGACCACCAACCGGGATGGTGCGCATCTGTCAGTGAAGGACACCGGTATTGGTATAGATCCGGTCCACATTCCCAGGCTCACGGAACGGTTTTACCGTGCCGACCCAAGCCGCCACAAAGACACCGGCGGCACCGGCCTGGGCCTTGCCATCGTCAAACATGTGTTGATCAATCACGATGGTCACCTGGAAATTCGCAGCAAAATCGGCGAGGGCAGCGAATTCATCTGCCACTTCCCACGGGAACGCCTGGTAGAGCGGATACCGGAGAGCAATGCGGTTTAACGGCCGCCCGCACGGAAGCGCGCGATAAATCTGGAGAGGTCCTCCAGCTTTTTCGGATCTTCATCCACAAAGCGAATGGTCACGCTGACGAAGTCGGTATCCTGACGTTTATCCACCGCCTGCAGCTGATGAACATAACCGTTCAGGCGTGCCACCTGGCCTTCGCCCAGCTCTATATCCACCACCGCCTGGTCCAGAATGCCCGGAAACGACTGATCACGCCTGGCGATCACACGGACTTCCGTGAGGTTGATATCCTTGACCACCGACTTGAGCGTACTGTCGGAAAACCTTACAGATGCAACGCTGAGTGCACCACGAGCTGCAGCCTTACCCGAGTCGGCCGCGGAGCTTGCCCCGGTCAACAGCGGGTTATCCTGCGCAGAGGCACTGACGGCAGGTTCTTTCCTGACGTCCGGGACTTCCCGCTTTTGAGTGAGCAACGCGGCGGACTCTTTGAAAGCATCCGCTGGACCATCAAGGGATTTTCCGCCACGATCCATGGCCTCTTTCAACGTTCGGCCCATCACCTTGATGATTTTCTTGCTCAGCCCCTCGGGGCTGAAGGGTTTGCCCAGGTACTCCGACACCCCTTCTTTCACCGCCTCCACCACGTGATCCTTGTCACCACGACTGGTGATCATAATGAACGGCACCTTCTGGTACTGGGGCTGCTGACGCATCCACTGCAGCAGTTCCAGGCCCGACATCTCAGGCATTTCCCAGTCACACAGCACCAGATCAAAGTTGGTCCTGGACATCAGCGACTGCGCCCGTCGCCCATTCTGGGCATCGGTGGTTTCGATAACCGGGAAACGCTGACGCACGGTTCGCTTGATCAGATCCCTCACAAAACTGGCATCATCCACCACCAGCGCCTTCAGGGTTGCCATAACTACTGTCACTCCGGATTCGTTGAATGCCTTCAACTATAGAACATCCACACTGCGCCGTGACCCGCCTGCTACAAAAAGACGACAAAGGCTACGGATGCCAGCATGCCATTAAAGAATTGTCACCTGTCGGGCTTCGCGCCAGTGTTTCCTTCGCCGGAAAACACGCTACCATGGCTCAGACAAACACCCCATCACGGCTTGCGAGGTTTCCTGTGGTTCACCTGATGACACGGACGACATTCCGGCGCGCTCTTACCGCGCTATCGTTCTCTACCCTGGCCCTGTCCGCTCTGGCCGCCGAGTCAGACGCAGAACCTACCATCACCGAGAACGCGTTCGCCGAATGCAAACAGGCCCTGCAGGAAAAGGCCGTGCGCGCCGGAGTGAGCGAACAAACCGCAAGCTCCGTGGTGGCAAACGTCAGCTATCTTGAGCGCGTCATTGAACTGGACCGCCGGCAGCCGGAATTCACTACCACCTTTGCTGACTACCTGAACCGCAGAGTCAACGAAGCCCGCATCAGTAAGGGCCGGGAGATGCTGGCCAGTCACCGGGATTTACTGGCCCGGGTTACCGAAGAAACCGGAGTGCCGGCACCGTATCTGGTGGCCTTCTGGGGGCTCGAAACGAATTACGGCAGCTATTTCGGGAAAATGCAGGTGCCGAGCTCACTGGCCACCCTGGCCTGCGATCAACGCCGGAGCCAGTTCTTTACCGAGCAATTCATCGCGGCGTTGCGGATTATTGACGAAGGGGCCATCCCCGCCGAGCAGATGGAGGGCTCCTGGGCCGGTGCCATGGGCCATGTCCAGTTCATGCCAACCGTGTTCCTGAAGCACGCCGTGGATGCCGATGGCGATGGCCGAAGAGATCTCTGGAACAGCCTGCCGGATGCCATGATGTCTGCTGGCAAGTTCCTGCAGTCCATGGGCTGGGATGGCGAGTATCGCTGGGGCCGGGAAGTTCTGATACCCCGGGACTTTGATTTCAACCTGGCCGATGGCCGGCGCATGCGGCTTAAAGCGTGGCGCGACAAGGGTATTACCGATGTCTTCGGCTACCCCCTTGCTGACGAGCCCATTGATGCCGCTCTGGTTGTGCCCAGCGGTCATCAGGGGCCGGCCTTCATGGCTTACAACAATTTCCGGGTCATCATGGGCTGGAACCGGTCAGAGTTCTACGCCATTGCCGTGGGCCATCTCGCCGACCGCATTGCCGGCGCAGGGGGGCTGAAAAACCCACCGCCGGAAGATCAACCGGCGCTGTCTCGGGACCAGATCCTGAAATTGCAGGAAACCCTGAATACCAAAGGCTTCTCCAGCGGTGAACCGGACGGCATTCTGGGCTCCAATACCCGTAAAGCCATTCGAGCCTTTCAGAAGGCCGAAGGCATGATCTCGGACGGTTTCCCCTCCGCCCAACTGTTGCAGAAGCTGGACATCACCACTGAAAGCTGACACAACAATCTGTCAGCTTTGTTTACACTAAAATATATAGCCTTTCACAACCTATTGATGCGAAAAGCTTAAATTTTCTGGCACACAATTCGCTTTACCTTGCAAAACAAACCGACCACCCGCTCGGACGCACCAACAATTCAACACACAGCAAGGTGAAGCAGATGAATAAATGGACAAAAGGCATTCTTGCCAGCGTGGCAATGGGATTTGCGACGACCGCAGCCGCATTTCCTGTGGACTTGGTTTCAGTTTCTGGCCAGTGGGGCACACCCACAAATGGCGACAACATCCAAGGTGTCGGCACAGATACCTTGAGCTGGGGAACTGGCGAAATAAGTTGCTGGTGGACTCACTGCACTACCGGCCCACAAAGCGGCTATGGCTTCCAAGGGCCTGCCGGCCTTCCTGACACCATCACATCGGACGACAATTTTGTACTGGGCACATTCACCCACTACAACAATCGCATAACCGGCGACAGCATCACCGGTGTCGACCTGGATGTCTATGCGACCTTCGCGACTAACCCAGGAAACGCCAACATTACCGGCCCCTACACCTTTAACTTCTCACACAACGAAACGCCGAACGTCGGACAGGAGTGTTTTCTGTTCTTCTGCTGGAATGTTGAAAAAGATGTTAATGATGTTGTCATGCTCGACAACATGATCGAAAGTTCCGAGTTCCAGTTCGGTTCCAATATCTATTCCCTGTCCCTGCTAGGTTTTGCCAACGGACTAAATGTAATAGAAACCACGGAAGGCAAGGCCACCTCAGTGGATCTCCTGGCCAAACTTAACGTCCGCTCAGTGCCAGAGCCCGGCACCCTGGCACTGCTCGGCCTGGGCCTTGCAGGCCTTGGCATGGCTCGTCGCAGAAAAGCCTGAGCTCCTGCCTGACACACTGGCGGCCTTCATAGCCGCCAGTGTTTCTTTTCCCATCCCCGTGATCTGATTATCGAATCCGCGCATAATATCTCTGACATTACCTAACGATATTATTCGGGGCTTCATGGACTCAATTACCCAGGCCGCATTGGGCGCCTCCATCGCTGGCGCTGTTGCCGGCAAGGCGCTTGGCCGATCGGTTCTGCTCACCGGCGCACTGCTGGGCACCCTGCCCGATCTGGACGTGGTGATCGACTACGGCACCGCCGTGGCCAACTTTACCCAACACCGGGGTTTCAGCCATTCCCTGTTCATACTCGCGCCGCTGTCCCTGCTGATTGCCTGGGGCCTATCGCGCTGGCAAACTCAAATTTCCTACAAACGCTGGCTTGCCCTGGTTGGGCTGATTCTGATCACTCATCCTCTGCTGGATGCCTTCACGACCTACGGCACACAGCTGTTCTGGCCCCTTGGCCGGCCGGTCGCCCTGAACAGCATTTTCATCATTGACCCCCTGTATACCTTACCGTTGCTGGCAGGCTGTCTCGCTTTTCTGTTCCGCCCACCCGCCACCAGAGCCATTACCGCCGGGCTGCTGGTGTCGTCCCTGTACCTGGCCTGGACCCTCACTGCCCAGCACTGGATTACTGAAAGGATCAAGCCGGCTCTGGCCACTGCCGGTTTCAATAATGCCGCCTTGATGGTTCAGCCCATGCCATTCAACACGATACTCTGGCGAGCAACCGCCATCACCGAGGATATGAGAATCGAGATCGTCACCGGATTCCTCGACGACGAGCGACCGCTTTCTGTGGAGTACTTTCCCCGGGACCCGGAGATCGCACGCTCCGTTGCCGACTTCCGCGAAGCTAAGAGACTGGAATGGTTTACCCGGGGCTTTCTGCATTACGACTACTCAGGAAGCCAGATAACCACAACCGATATCCGTCTGGGTATTCCCGGAGCGCACCCGTTCACCTTTATATTGGCGGAGATCGGGGATTCTGGCCCAAGCGCCCTACCCAGCGGTCGCCTGCCGCGACCGATGATGAACCCGGATGCCTTGCCACTGCTCTGGTCGCGCCTGACCGCAGAAACGCCCGTACTGTGCCTGGCAAACTTGTCAGCACCTGCGGAAGGTCAGGTCTGCTGATGCGACTGGATCAATACCTGGCCAACAGCACGGGCCTCTCGCGCAAGGAAGCGAAGAAGATCATTTCGACAGGACGCGTTCGGGTAGGCGATCAGCCCTGCAAATCGGCCAGTACACAGGTAACGGAAACAACGCCGGTGGAGCTGGACGGCAACGCACTGTCACTGCCGGGCGAAATTTACCTGATGATGAATAAGCCGGCCGGTGTCATCAGTGCCACCACGGACAGCAATCAGCCCACAGCGGTTGACCTGCTGCCGGCTGAACTGGCCAGACAGGTTCACATTGCCGGACGGCTGGATAAAGACACCACGGGGTTACTGCTGCTGACCAGCGTTGGTCAATGGTCACACCGGATTACCTCACCCCGGCACGATTGCCCTAAAACCTATCGGGTGCACCTGGCTGAACCGCTGTCCTCCTGCGCCTGCCACGAGCTTGAACAGGGCGTTATTCTGAAAGATGAAGACAAGGCGACCCGGCCAGCCAAGGTCCTTATTCGTTCCGACCGGGAGATCGAACTGACGATCAGCGAAGGCCGCTACCATCAGGTGAAACGCATGCTGGCCGCCGTGGGCAACCACGTAGAGCAACTGCATCGCCTGCGAATCGGAGCCATCAGCCTGGACCCTGAACTGGCCGCGGGTCAGTATCGGAAACTCACTGACGAAGAAGTTCGCTCGGTATTCCGCTCCGATTAGCCGGCCTGTCCGGCGCGCTCGAACTTCTGTGCTGCAAGATTCTTACGCACCGCTCCGGCCTCAAACACCTCACCGTTCATGGCGATGTATACCCCCTCGGGCAGCAACTGGACAGCGGCCCAGGCAAAACCAATGTTAAACGTGGCATCGGTGCGCCGCATCCTGGCCGGCTGCATGGCGCCCGTGAGCACAATGGTTTTGCCCGGCACCTGTTTTAATACCTGGGCGGTCTCGGCCATGGTGTCGGTCCCGTGGGTAATCAGAACACGCTGGCTGTCAGTTCTGGTGACCGCATCAAGAATGACGGCGCGGTCAGCGTCCGTCAGTTCGAGGCTGTCTTTTCGCAGCAGCTCACGGATGTTATAGCCGTCATGAATATTGGATTCGGCCAGCAGTTCCGGCAGCGGACTGTCGCCGATTTCAAACTGGCTGTTAGCATCGAAGTACACTTTGTCGAACGTGCCACCGGTGGTCAGTATCTGAATCATGGAAGGTCGAACCTGTCTATTGATGATGTCGGGCTGTCTGGCTCTGTTCCGGTCGCGGTTGCGCCAGCACTGCACTCTTTTCCTGCTCGTAGCGTTTTGCGCCCGCCGCCACGGTGCCGGGCTGACCGGTGGCCAGCCAACGCTTGATGCGGCCGGCATCGCCCATCGGGGAGCGGGTACCCAGAGAATCCAGTAGCACCGTAATCACATCACGGCCGTCCATCCTGGAAACCATCACCAGACAACGTCCAGCTTCCTCCAGGTAGCCGGTCTTGCTCAGGGATACGCCCCAGCTCTGGCTGTGTACAAGCGAGTTGGTGTTGCCATAAGACAAACTGTAACGAGGCTTCCGGAAGCTGGCGCGGAAATAACCTGTGGTGGAGTGCTCCCGGATCTGAGGGTGGCGCAACGCCGCCCTGGCGAGCACCACCAGGTCCGCAGCGGAGGAGATATTGTCTGCAGACAGACCAGTGGGGTCGACAAACCGGGTATTGACCATCCCCAACTCGGCCGCTTTGTCGTTCATGGCCTGAACAAAACGATCAAAACCTCCGGGAAAGGAGCGCGCCAGCGTGTATGCCGCGAAATTTTCCGAAGACATCAACGCTATGCGCAACACATCCTTACGGCGCAACTGGGAGCCAATCCGGATTCGGGTCCAGGCGTTGGCTGCGGCGGGCAGGTGGCGATCCTCGAAGGTCAGCCATTCGCTCATATCCAGTCCCGCGTCCAGAATCACCAGTGCTGTCATCAGCTTGGTGATCGAGGCTATCGGTACCGGACGGTCAGCGTTCTTATCAAACAGCAGGGTATCTTCTCCGACCACCGCCGCCGCTGCATTCACAGAAGCAAGCGCCGGTCGCTCTGAGGCTGCGCCATAAGCACCTGCCGCGGCCACCGAGAACAAGGCTGCCACAACAAACAACCGGATTGATAGAAACACCCGTCTGATCAAAAACATACTGCTGTCACACTCCTGAACCGAATTCCGAAACACTGGCCTCGGTGCCTACTATACCAGCGCGCACAAACCGGTGCGCAGGTCTCATTTTAATCAAGCGTTTTAAACAGAAAATGCAAAATACTTAAAAATATATTAAAATCTGTTAAATTTCATCATGTTACGTGATGTTAAAAAATGTAAGTTCTCGTAAATCCGCGCCATGATCAGGATGCTCATCGAATGGATTCTCAGCCAGCAAACCAAGCCGGCAGCCTGTCGTTGAAAAAGCCTTCCCCCATTCGCTGGTTGAATCGCTGGGCCCCCTTTATCGTACTCTTCCTGGCGGCGGGCTATGGCCTGATGGCGGCCCTGATAACCTCCGCCCCCCTATACCAAGAGACCCTGACACTGGCGGATGTTGGCGAGATACCCAGGGTATCACTGCATGAAGAAACCCGATATTTACTGTCCCCACTGAGCGACATCCTTGCCCGGGGACCCTCACGTCCAGAGGCCTGGAAATCCTTGCCAGGCAATCGTGCCGGTATCGGTTACCCTCACCAGCCCGCCACCTTTCAATTTCAGCTAACAACCTCTGGCACCCATCCTGTCACCAGCCAACTGGTGGTCTCCGCGCCTTACCTTGATCACCTGGAGCCTGCATTAATCCACCCGGACGGAAGCGTTGAACGATTACAGGTGATGGGCGACCTATACCCGTTTGATAACCGCCAGGTTGAGCTGCCCCAATGGGTCTGGCCAGTTACCTTTCAGCCGGGGAAATCCATTCTGCTGATGGAAGTGCGTAATAGCGGGCCGGTTATGCTCCCACTGTCGGTAGCGGACGGTCACGAGATGGTCAGTGACGGGACATTTACGGTTGCCTGGAAATCCTTCCTGACCGGCTTGTTGGTCTTTGCGCTGTTACTGAACCTGAGCATTGTCGCAAAACTGAAGCGTCCCGGACTGACCTGGCTCAGCGTACTGATGATAGGGGTCATCTACAGCCAGCTGGTGATGGACGGCCTGGGGCACTGGCTTCTTTGGCCCAACCTACCGGAACTCAATTCGTTACTCTCGGTCAGTCTTCCCCTGTGCCTGATTGCCTTGTGCGAGTTCACACCGCATTTTATGGTCGTCAGCAGGCCGGTCGCCATGGTGTTGCGAGGATTCAGTGTTGCTGCCGGCCTGCACCTTCTGGCGGCGCCTTTTGCTCTGACTGCGCTTGGCCAGGATGTGTTTCTTGTAGTCAGTGCAACCGGTGGTGCGTTTATTGTCACCCTGGTCTTCAGTCAGTTCAGAAGCCAGCCGTATGCCCGATATTTCGCGCTGTCGGTTCTGGCCATACTGATTGGCGCTGTCACCACCTCGCTCAGAACCATCGGCTGGTTGCCGATCACGCCACTCACTGACTCGGCATTCTTTCTGGCCGCTGCCGTTGGTTCGCTGATTCTAACCAGTGGTGTCGGCCGCTTGTTGCTGGACGAACGCAAACGCCGCCTGAGTTCCGACATTCGAGCACAGGAAGAGCAAAGGCTACGGACCCGCATCGAACAGGACTATGATCGGGTACTGAAAACCCACCGGGTAACCGGCAAACCCAATCGCCCCATGCTTGAAGAGACATTGGCCAGCATCGATAGCCGGCAAACGCCTTACCTGCTTTGTCTGGTCAGACTTGCACGCTTCAACGAACTGGAGCAGGCCTTGGGATACAGGGCTGCAGAGGACCTGTTGAAACAGTACCTTCGACAGCTGAACCGCTACCTGAAACGCACGCTGGGTGACCGGCTGATCATGATCAACGGTTACGGCGTGGCGACCCTGGATACCGTCAACCATGCCTTTGCTTTCCTGCGCACTGACAGCAGCCAGGATCATGAACTGATCGAAACGGTCGGCCAGTGGCTGTCGGAGAACTTCAGGGAGGGCCGGTTTTCATTTTCATGGGCGGCATCCGTAGGCGTCGCCTATGCTCCGGATCATGGCACCGATGCAGCCAGCATACTCTCAGCGGCAGGCTTTGCGTCCCTGGATGAAACCCGCACCCTTGCCGTCTACGACCCTTCCATAGCCGACTGGCAACACCGGCAACAGATTCTGATGCTTGATGTTGAAGGTGCCTTGCGCTCCGGCGAAATGTGGCTCGAGTATCAACCCAAAGTTAACATCCGCGATGGCAGGGTTCGCGCCTTCGAAGCACTGATACGTTGGCATCATCCAGAGTATGGCAGCATCCCTCCTGACCACTGGATCCCTCTGGCCGAACAGGTTGGCATCATTCACTCGGTCACACTCTGGGTGCTGGATCAGGCCTGCCGGGAATTTACCGCACTCAAGGCCGGGCACGGAGAAGGCATCGGGGTTGCCATCAACATCTCTGCCAAAGACATTGCCCATCCGCTGTTTCATGAAGAGGTCGGTGCCATAGCCCGCCGGCACGGCGTCAGCCCAGCCAGTATCATTCTCGAAATCACCGAAACCGCCGCCATGGCTGATCCGGATGTTGCCATAGACACCATCCGCACGCTGAGCCAGCTGGGTTTTCGAATTGCGCTGGATGACTTTGGCGCAGGCCACTCGTCGCTCGGCACTCTGGCCAGTTTTCCGCTGGACGAGCTGAAAATCGACCGCAGTTTTCTGACCGATGTACTGCTCTATCCCAGCCGCCAAAAGATTCTGAGGGCAGCCCTTGAATTGGGTGAAGCGCTGGACCTGGATGTCGTCGTAGAAGGCGTCGAGGACGAGACCATTGCGCTCTGGTTACAGCAATTTCCGGGTCTGTACGGCCAGGGTTATTACTGGGGCCGCCCAGAGCGGGCAAGGGCCGTCAAGGTTAACCGCCGATAATCACGGTGCCGCTGCCGATGGTCACACCGCCACAGGACACTGCACTGCCGGTGATCGCTGCGGGCTTGCCATTGATCATGACTGTGGCGGAGCCTGCGGCTATTGATCGAGGGTGGGGAGGATGCTTGGGTTTGGAGTGCGGCGCCAGCGGATCGCCCAGTCGGGCAACCGGTTTACCATCAACCAGTACATCCGGTGAACCTGCTAAAACCGGTGTTGGCGGGAAGCCCTCATGGTCCGTGCCGAGATCGCCCAATAACACAATGGCTTTACTCATTGTCTGATTCCTTTCAAAGCTGAGTTAAACGCCGACATCCTATAACGAATTGCGTTCCAACCCAAGCCTGACTTCCCGTACCCGCCCATACAGCGCCATCTGAAAGATGCAGGCACGACTGACCTGCATCAAGGGCCCCCTGAGCGCCGGGCATTAAAATTCCTCGACAATCATAAACGCCATGGAGGCCGATAATGTCTTCGCCTATTGACCAAACTGATGCGCAGGACACAGCCCTTACCGACTCGGTGTTCGAGGGCTGGCGGCGGGGCTATGGCGTAATCCGGCATTCCGACGACACCATCGCCAACGTTCAGTCACTGGCCGCTCAGCTCGTTGCCGCCGGTTTGCAGCCTGACACAAACGCCGTTTACCGGAAACTCGCTGCACTGGACCGGCTGACCAGTGCCGGGCTCTGGCTCGTTGTGCACATGACGTACTGCAATCGTGTTGACCTTTCAGGCGCGGATTTAGCCGCCAAAGACTTCAAAGCGGCACCCGAAGGCCATACTGGCGGTGCGCTGAACATGGTGCCGGCCTACGCTGCCTACCTGGCTCTGAACAATCTGACCGGTACCACGCGAAGCTGGCTGATGGGCCAGGGCCACTGTGTTGCCGCTGTGGACGCGCTGAATGTTCTGACCGGAAACCTGCACCCCGAGCAGCGCGCCCGATATCAAACTCCCGATGGCTTGTCGCTGCTGGCATCCGATTTTTACAGCTACCGGCAAAAACAGGACGGCACCATGGCATCCCCACTGGGCAGCCATGTAAACCCACACACAGCAGGCGGAATTATCGAGGGTGGCTATCTCGGCTTTGCCGAGCTTCAGTATGCCCATATGCCATTGCCAGGCGAATCGCTGGTGGCGTTTCTTTCCGATGGCGCGGCGGAAGAGCAGCGTGGCAGTGACTGGATTCCACGCTGGTGGCGGGCCGACGATTGCGGTATGGCGCTTCCGATTATGATTGCCAACGGCCGGCGAATCGAACAGCGCACCGAGCTCGGCACCCGTGAAGGCATCGAACGTTTTGAAGAACGTCTCACCGCCCACGGTTTTGACCCCATTCGCTTTGACGGCAAAGACCCCGCTGCTTTTGTTTGCGCTCTGTTTAACATGGAGCAGACACTGAAGGCCCGGAGCGACGCCGCCCTGAAAGGTGAGTGCAGCTACCCGGTACAGATACCTTATGGTATCGCCCAGACGGTCAAAGGTTTCGGGTTCTATGGTGCAGGCGCCAATGCGGCACATAATCTGCCTCTGCCAGGCAACCCCCGCCTGGACGCTCGTGACCGCGAGCTGTTCAACGAACACGCCCGGCCGTTATGGGTTGAGCCTGCCCAACTTCAGCACGCGGTCACCGAGCTCAATCAGCACGCTCAGCAACAGCGCCCACTGGAAAGGGATCACCCTCTCGCCACCCGGAATCCACCGAAACCAAAACTGCCGGCCCTGCCCTGGGCGCAGCACAGCACCTCGCCAATGATCGCGGTCGATGAGTTTTTCCGGGCGCTAGTGGCCGACAACCCGGACTTGAGGCCCAGGGTCGGCAATCCGGACGAACTGGCCAGCAATCGCCTGAAAGGTGTGCTGAAAGACCTGAAACACCGGGTGAATGATCCCGAAAGTGCCGAAGAGTCCGTACACGGTAAAATCATTACCGCCCTCAATGAAGAGGCCGTAGTCTCGGCCTGCCTCGCCAACAAAGCCGGACTGAACCTGGTGGCGAGTTACGAAGCGTTCTGCGTAAAGATGCTGGGAGCGATACGGCAGGAACTGATCTTCTCACGGCATCAAAAGGAAGTCGGTCGCCCTGCACGATGGCTCGGACTCCCGGTCATTGCGACCTCCCACACCTGGGAAAACGGCAAGAATGAGCAATCCCACCAGGACACCACCTTCTGCGAGGCCATGTTGTCCGAGATGAGTGACGTTTCACGGGTACTGTTCCCGGCGGATTACAACAGTGCACTGGCCGTGCTGCCGTCAGTGTTCACCGACCGAGGAACCATCAGCTGCATGGTGATTCCAAAACGGGAACGGCCCTGTGTGTTCAACGCCAGCGAGGCTCAGAGCCTTGCCAGTCACGGTGCACTGGTTGTCGATGAAGACACCTCTGCAGGAGAAGAGCCTCTGCTGCTGATTGCCAACGGCGCCTATCAGCTGTCGGAGGCGATTCGTGCCTGCGAACGACTCAGAGAAACCGGAACCCCGTTCCGGCTAGTCTACCTGCAGGAGCCCGGGCGCTTCCGTCAACCGAGAGACCCGATGGAAGCGGAGATTTGCCTGAACGACTTCGAGCGGGAGCGCCTGTTCCCCAATCGCATGCTCCGGCGAGTGGCATTGACCCACATGCGCCCGGAGGTTTTCCGTGGCCACCTGCACACCTTGTTCCCCCACCCTGGCCACTCTCGGGTTCTCGGGTACATCAACCGGGGCGGTACCCTGAACGAGAGCGGCATGCTGTTCGCCAACCGGTGTTCATGGGGACACACCCTGGCCGCCTGTGCGGAAGTACTGGACAAGCCGCCGGGCGCGTGGCTTTCCAGCGCCGAGCTGGCAGCGGTTGAAGGCCGTGGAGACCCCTCCGTGATTACCCGCGGGCTGTCCTGAGCAGCCTGCGGACCAGGGTTTCCAACTCCAGAATGACCAAGACAGCCACGCCCGCCAGCACCGCAAAAGCCAGGGCGTCAGGCGACAACGCACCGCTGGCAAAGGTTGCCTGAAACCACGGCAAGTAAGTGAACAGCAACTGCAACGCCACCACCGCAACCACCGCAATCAACACAACCGGCGTACCGAGAACACCCTTTAAGGTAATGGACGGTGTATCCAGATAACGCACCGCAAACAGGTAAAAAACCTCCATCGCTACCAACGTATTTACCGCCAGAGTACTGGCGATGACGGCATCATCATACCGAGACATCGCCCAGAACCAGGCCCCGAAAATACCCGCCAGGAATAACAGGGACACAAACACCACCCGCCAAACCACAAAACCCTGCAGCAGGGATTCATCTCGCGGCCTTGGCCCTTGTGCCATCACGCCCGGCTCCGGTGGCTCGAACGCCAGGGTCATGGCCAGAACCACCGAACTGACCATATTGACCCAGAGAATCTGCAATGCAGAAATCGGCAGCGTCAGTCCCAGCAGTAGAGCCGCAATCAGACTGATGGATTCACCGCCGTTGATCGGCAACATGAAGGCAATGCCCTTGCGCAAGTTGGTGTAGACCGTTCGGCCTTCCCGGACAGCCGACACAATGCTGGCGAAGTTGTCATCCAACAACACCACTGACGACGCCTCCCGAGCCGCTGCCGAGCCCTTCACACCCATGGCAATACCCACGTCCGCACGTTTCAGGGCAGGCGCATCGTTCACTCCGTCACCCGTCATCGCAACCACTCCGTGTAGCGACTGCAAGGCTTCGACCAGGCGCAGTTTGTGCTCCGGGCTGGTACGCGCAAACACGTCCACGTCACCGGCTGCCTGCCGGAATGTCTCATCGTCGAGCTGGTCCAGATCCTTACCGGTAAGCACCCTGTCGGTGTTGCGCAGCCCCAGCTTGCGTGCAATCGCGCCGGCGGTCAGCGCGTGATCACCGGTGATCATCTTGACCTGTATACCGGCGCTGTGACATTCCTCGATGGCCCGGATCGCTTCCTGACGGGGCGGATCCAGCAATCCCACCAGACCCAGCAACTCGGCGCCCTGTTCCAACTCCTCAACCACCAGATGTTGGTGACCCGCTGCCACCGGCCTGCGGGCGATGGCCAGAACCCGCAAGCCTTCCGATGCCATCCCGGAGATGCTTGCCTCCCAGGCTTGGTGGTCCAAAGCAACCGCCTCACCGGTTGCCGACACCTCACCGGTACACATCTTCAGAATCCGTTCCGGTGCCCCCTTCAGGTAGGCCACCTCATGGCCGTGGTGATCGTGATGCAGCGTAGCCATATAGCGGGTAGTGGTATCAAACGGCACCTCGTCGACCCTCGGCCAGTCCCGGGTGCTGGTGTCCACATCAAACTCGGCTTTATGGGCAAATACCTTAAGCGCCGCTTCCATCGGGTCACCGTGAATGGCCGGCTGTCCGTCACGATGGCTGATACTGGCGTCATTACACAACGCCGCAGCCCGAGCCAGCTCCGCCAGCAGCGAGTTGCTCTCCACCGGCTGGTCACCTTTGCAGACCGCGCCTTCAACACGGTAGCCCTCGCCCGTTACTTCAAAACGCTCACCACCGGTAATCACGGTGGTGACCATCATCTCATTGCGGGTCAGGGTGCCGGTTTTGTCGGAACAGATCACCGATACGGCGCCGATGGTTTCTATAACCGGCATCCGGCGAACCACCGCCTTGCGCCTGGCCATCTGGCTCACACCAATTGCGAGGGTAATGGTCAGAATGGCCGGCAGCCCCTCTGGAATCGCCGCCACGGTCAGTCCCACTACAGCCATGAACAGTTCCCGGAAGGCCAGACCGCTGAATGCCAGACCGCCGAAGAAAATGGCGATGCCGGTCAGTATCACGATGATCGACAGAATCCGGGCAAACCGGTCCATCTGTTCCAGCAACGGTGTCTTCAGGGTGGCGGTGGTGGCCAGTAAACCAGAAATACGGCCGATCTCGGTGTCAGCACCGGTTCGAACAACCACACCCCGACCAGTACCTGTAGCCACCATGGTGCCGGAGAAAGCCATACTGGTCTGATCACCGAGTGACGCGCCCGTCTCAACCGCTTCGGGCGCTTTATCGACCGCCTCGGATTCGCCGGTCAGCATGGCCTCTTCAATCTTCAGGTTGTGGCATTTCTCGAGGCGAACGTCTGCCGGCACGCGATCCCCCGGCTCCAGCAACACCGTATCGCCTGGCACCAACCCCGCCGCATCCACCTGGTGCTGACCGTCTGCCCTCACCACCCGGGCCTTGGGTGCCAGCATGTGCCGAATCTCCGACAGCGCCTGCTCTGCCCGCCCCTCCTGGATAAAACCAACCAGGGTCTGGATAACCACAACGGCGAGGATGACACCGGCATCCACCCAGTGACCAAGGGCCACCGTGATCACCACTGCCGTCATTAGCACGTAGATCAGGAAATTTCTGAGCTGACGGCCCAGACGCGCCAATGGTCCGGAGCGGCTGGACTCAGGTAGCTGGTTGGGGCCATAGCTGGCCAGACGTTCGGTGACCTCAGCAGGCGTCAGAGGGCTGGACGCCCCGAGTTGCTCACGAGCATCCGTTGCTTTGACTGCATGCCATTGTATGGCAGACAGTGCACCGCTGTTTTCACTATCCTGGACACTTGCGGATGGTCGTCTCGGCATGGCCTGCTCCCTGCAAACGGGTGATGTCCTACTACAAAGTACCAGAGATACACTGCCATTGAGCCAGATCAATTCACCGACAAACAGATGACAAGACAAACCCGGAGCAATGCACCGGGTGTAATTCGACCGTCAGTCCGCAACCGACTCCAGACGGCGGTTACCGTCACCGGGCAGCACTCGTAGTGAGGTCGCTGCCTGCGCGTCCATAGCATATTGCCGGTTTTTGACTGTATTCACGAAGCGCCAGTCCGCCCGGGCTTCATCCGGCGTGAAGGTCACCAGCATATACCCTCGCTGACTGATATTGAGATACTCCAGGTCATCAACCAGCACACCTATTCCCTGCTCCGCCCCGGGGATCATTTCTGGTGGCAGCCCAAGGTACCCTTCCAGACCGGGCGACGTAACCGAAGCGGTCGCAAACTCGACTCCAATCTGATGACCGTCTTTGTCTTTCAGGTTACTGGCCCAGGCGTTGTGGGTGTCTCCTGCCAGCACCACAAGATTCTTGTTCAATTGTTTTGCCGTATTTAGCAGCACTTCTCTTTCAAACTGGTAGCCATCCCACGCATCCAGGTTGTACGGCACAGACAGTTCAATTCGTGCTCGCTCTTCTTCAGTGACCGACGGGTCTTCCAGCAGCAGCTGGCCTTTGATCGTGGCCAGTTCGATGAGTGATTCCGGCAGGTTGTCGAGTTCCTGAGTGGCAATCGCCATCAACAACTCGGCCGGCAAATTCATCCGCCCCATCAACACC
>DATGQY010000082.1:0-64163 GCA_035303925.1 Marinobacter sp.
ACCACAATGTGGGCCAACTCAGGAATCTTCCGCCACTCCCGCCATTGACCAAAACCGGCAAAGGCATCGGTACCCACCACCATCACCAGCGGCTGCTCGGGGCCCAGCTCGTTTCGCAACTGGCGCAACGTATCGGCCGTGAAGGAGGCTCCGGCGCGCCGCAACTCCCGATCATCGACCCGAAGACAGGGCTCACCCTCAATGGCCAGCCGGATCATGTCCAGCCGCTGACCGGATGTCGCACCGGTGCCATTTCGGTGCGGCGGAATGTGGCAAGGCACCAGGTGCACCCGATCCACCGCCAGGGCATCGGCTACCTCTAGGGCCAGGCGCAGGTGACCATGATGGATCGGGTCAAAGGTTCCGCCGTAGATGACATGCATTCAATCAGGCCCGGATGTGGCCGTCACCAAACACCACATACTTCTGGGATGTCAGGCCCTCCAGGCCCACAGGGCCACGGGCATGAATCTTGTCGGTGGAGATGCCGATCTCAGCACCCAGCCCGTACTCAAAACCGTCTGCAAAACGTGTGGACGCATTGACCATGACGGAACTGGAATCCACTTCCGTCAGGAACCGACGGGCTCTCGTGTAGTTTTCCGTGATGATGCTATCGGTATGCTGGGAACTGTACCGGTTAATATGTTCAATGGCACCGTCAAGCCCGTCGACAACCCGAACCGCAAGGATGGGCGCGAGGTACTCCTCATGCCAGTCGTCTTCCGTGGCCGGTGTAATATCCGCCAGAACCTCGCGGGTTCGATCACAGCCACGCAACTCCACGCCTCTGGCAACGAACTCCTGAGCCAGCAAAGGCAACATATCTTCTGCAATCTCCTGGTCTACCAGCAAAGTCTCCATGGTATTGCAGGTGCCATAGCGGTGCGTTTTCGCATTGACCGCCACTTTCAGTGCCTTTTCCGGATCTGCGTGGCTGTCGATGTAAACGTGGCACACGCCATCCAGATGTTTGATTACAGGCACCCGGGCGTCACGGCTGATGCGTTCGATCAGCCCCTTGCCGCCCCGGGGTACGATCACATCCACATACTGCGGCATGGTAATCAATTCTCCGACCGCGGCTCTGTCGGTCGTTCTCACTACCTGCACAGCACTTGCCGGCAGCCCCGCTGTGGCCAACCCGGTGGCAAGGCAAGCAGCAACCGCCTGATTGGAATGAATGGCCTCAGAGCCGCCCCGCAAAATGGTGGCGTTGCCGGATTTCAGGCACAGGCTCGCAGCTTCAACGGTGACGTTTGGACGGGATTCATAGATGATACCGATAACGCCCAGCGGCACCCTCATTTTCCCAACCTGAATACCGGATGGCCGATAGGTCATGTCGGTGATTTCCCCGATAGGATCAGGCAAGGCAGCTACCTGCCGCAATCCTTCGATCATGGCATCAATGCGCGCTGGCGTCAGTTCAAGGCGATCGAGCATGGCGTCATCAAGGCCGTTGGCCCGACCGTTTTCAAGATCTTTCCTGTTGGCCTGTGCCAGCTCTGCCCTGGCTTCATTCAGGGCATCGGCGGTGGCAAGCAGCGCCTGGTTTCTCACCGCGGTGGCTGAGCGGGCGACTTCCCGTGCGGCGGCGCGAGCCTGCTGGCCAAGCTCCGTCATGTAAGCTGCAACGTCCATTGATTTACCTTTTTCTGCAAGCTGATTCCAAAACCGGTGAGTTACTTTACCTTTCCCGTTTCAAGTCCGCACCCCAAACGACTATTATACCGCTGCACAGGTTTCAATATTCAATGGATGTGCCGGTAAAGGACAAACACCATGCCCCAGTTGGCCGAAAAATTTCTGCCCAGCAAGCTGTCACGGACAGGCTTTATTGTGCTGGCGCTAACCTCAGGGCTGTGCGTTGTTCTGGGGGAGCCACTGGCCGCAGCCGCAGCCGCCTCAACGGCCGGGCTCTGTCTTGCCGGGATGCCGGGCAACCGCCAACGTCAGACGCTGCCTTGGCCACAGCTGCGCATTCTCTTTTTTGTCACGCTTAACCTGGCACTGATTACCGCACTCTGGCTCGGGCCATGGCCGCTGAGTCACTGGCTCTACGCGGTACCGCTGATTACTTTTGGGCTGGCGCAGGGTTACGTTGCCACGGCAATCACTATTGCTCTGGTTACCGTTGTGCTGGCGAGCACACAATGGGCCGTTTCTCTGCCGGATCGTCACCAGATGATCAGTGCATTCGTCCTGACCACTTTGCTGGGCACAATTCTGGTGTTTCTGCAGAAGTACAAATCCCGTCAGCTGGCGCCGCTGAGACGCACTGATGAGCTTACTCAGGCCGCCAGCAGAGAATATCTGTCTGCCGACCTGCACAAAGAGATACAGCGCAGCGAACGGGAGGGCACCAATATGTCTGCGCTGGTCATTGGCCTCGACACCCATCTGAGTGATACCGACCCGGACGAAGATATTCGCGCCATTCTGCCCCGCATCGGCCGGTTCCTACATTCCCAGCTCAGGGACTTTGACACTTACTACCGGGTCGCAGACCTTCAGTTTCTGGTCATTCTGCCAGGCGCCAACACAGCGGAGGCGGCGAGAACGGCAGAGCAGCTGCGCCGTGGCCTGTGCACCCTGATGACGTCTCATGGCCTTAAACTGACGGTCAGTGTCGGTGTCGCAGGGCTCAATATTGGTGACGATGCCGACAGCCTGCAGATCAGCGCCGCCAATGCCCTGCGCCGCGCCCAGCAACAAGGCGGTAACCGAACCCAAACTTACAGCAATCCGGTGCCCACCGACATTCACGGCCCCGCGAGCACGGAAGAGGCAGCGCAATGACCGAAACCCGGCTCAGAACCTGGACCCACAGCACTGGTTACTCGCTGGCAGCCATCTTCATTGGCGCGCTGGCGTTGCAGAATCTCCGCTACGGCTTCTACCAGCTGTTCTACCTGGCGCTGGCGATGACCGCGCTGTTGTGCGCAGGGGTGATCTATACACTGATCTGCCGGCGCCAGCAGCTTTCGGCTCCCGGCCACCTGATCATCCTTGCCGGCCTCAACAGCGGCCTGGTCGCCGCCATATTAACCATGAACTCGACCGGCATAAGCCACTGGGCCATGCCTTTATTGGTACTGAACCTGCTGATCCTGCCTCTGCGCCATGGCCTGGGCCTTTCTGCCCTGCTCCTGATCCCTCTGATCGCCACACTTTGGCTTGAGCAACCGGCTGCGGATGCGCTGATCACCAGCGCCGGACTGATCCTGCTGTTGTCGGTCTCCGCGCTTTACATCTGGAACTATGACCACATGACGCAGTCTGCCCAGGATCTGGCGATCACAGACCCGGTGACCGGCGCTCACAACTCAAGGTTCCTCGACGAAACCCTGCAGAAAGAAATCAGCCGGGCCATTGCAACGGGTCACCCATTGTCGGTTATCAGCCTGAATCTGGATCACTCCGAAGAGATCCGGGATCTCCACGGCAAGGATGGCATGCAGACGCTTCTGAAAAATGTCACCGAGCACCTGTTTGAAATTATCCGGGCGGGCGATACGCTCTACGCCGTCAACGGTTCGGAGTTTTTCCTGATACTGCCCTTCACGCCAGAAGAGGGCGTGCGAGTGATTGCCGAACGTATTCGCCGCAGCCTGACAGAACATGAGTGGCCCGACGTCGGGAAAATCTCGGTCAGCCTGGGCTGTACCACACGCGGGAATGGCGACACCAGTACAGACTCCCTTCGTTCAAGAGCCACCCATGCCATGCATGAAGCCCGCAAGAGAGGCGCAGACTCCGCCTGGTTCAGCCCTGGAGAACCCGTCAAGGCATGAGTGAAACGTGGCTTAACGAGGTGACAACCTGGGTCGCCACCCACCCGGGCTGGCTGGCCCTCGCTCTCGCCGCCACGGCTTTTGTCGAGTCGCTGGCCATCGCGGGCATCATCGTTCCCGGTGTGGCCATGCTCTTCGCTTTTGCAGCGCTGGCCGGCAAATCCGGCATGCCGCTTTCAGAAGCTCTGGCGTGGGCCGCTGCAGGGGCCGTCGCCGGAGACGTTCTGAGCTTCGCAATAGGCAGAACATTGCAAGGGCGACTGAACTCGGTCTGGCCCTTTAAGCGGTACCCTCGCATGATCGCGCGGGGCGAATCCTTCTTTCTGGACCATGGCGGCAAGAGCGTCATTATTGGTCGGTTTGTCGGGCCGATACGCCCGGTCATACCGCTTATTGCAGGCGCGCTCTACATGCCCTGGCAGCGCTTTCTGCTGTTCAACCTGCTCTCCGCTGCTGGCTGGGCGCTGGTTTACATTCTGCCGGGCTATGTTGTCGGCTCAGCGCTAGCCAGCGGCATAAAACCACCACCACATTTCTACCTGATACTGGCCGTCAGCGGCGCAGCGCTGCTTGTCGTCTACCTGATTATGCTCAGAGTGCGCCTGGGTCTCGGGGAAGGCAGCCAGCTCTACAACTGGCTGGAAGCCAGGATGGCCCGCTATGACGCAACTCACCGGTTCTGGCGGCTATACACCAGTGACCGGCCCTCCCGGAGAGGTGAGTTCCCGCTTCCGTCGCTGATGATGGCCATCACCGCGCTGGCGTTGTTTCTGATTCTCGCCCAACTGGTGTCCGTCAGTGATCTGCTGCACCAGTTTAACCAGCAGGTTCTGGTATGGTTCAGCCTGCTTCGCCAACCACTGCTCGACATGCCACTGGTTGCCTTCACACTGGCCGGGGATATGCCAGTACTGTTTATGGCGGCCGCGCTGGCCATCGCGGTGCTGACAATCAGAGGCTACTACGCCGCAGCAGCGCATGTTGCCATGGCCGCCGCGTTAACTGCCGGCAGCGTATGGCTGTTAAAGGCTGGCGTTGGTATCAGCCGGCCGGATCAGGTTCTACTGCCGCCAGACTCCGGCGCTTTCCCGAGCGGTCACACGGCGGGCGTCACCGTTCTTGTGACCCTGGCCGCCAGTTTTATTGCCGGAGAAAACCGGAACAGACAGCGCTGGCAAAGCTATGTGCTCTTGTCGCTCCCGTTGCTGCCGGTGGCATTGAGTCGGCTCTATCTCGGAGTGCACTGGTTTACGGATGTACTGGGTGGTTTACTGCTTGGCATGGCGATCACTGGTGTCATCCGGGCAAGTTACAGCCGTTTCGATCGCGTACCGTTAAAACCCGACCTGTTCAGCTGGGCCGCCCTGGTCGGCTGGCTCGCGTATTCAGGATTTTATATTGCGGATAACTGGGCAGGTGCGCTGCTCAGCTATTCACCTCAACCTTAGGACTCGCCCTCAAGGGCCTCCAGCAGGTTCTGCAAGCGGTCAAGGCGTTCGAGGGGGTCCTGTAATTCAGCCAGGCGCTGCTTTTCCTGCTTATCCAGAGGGAGCAGTTCGGTTAGCCGCCAGCCCACCTGTCTTGCATCGTCGTAATCCACTTCCATACCGAGGTCTTTGATGACCGGGTGCCGGAACAGCGCCTTGAGCACAGACGGCAGCTCGTGATAGCGCTCGGGAATGTCGCTCTCGGCCTCTGACATCAGGCACTCAACGTCACCAAGATTCAGGCCGTCCTCTTGCTGCCAACTGCGCACCACCGACACCTTGCTTTCCCCTTCCACGGTAATCCCCAGCAGGCCGTTGTCCAGCTGCTGAAAATCAATAATGCGCACATAGGTGCCAATATCATAAAAAGCAGCGCCCCGGAAGGTCTCCCCACCTTCACGCAACAGCACGATCACAAAACCACGATCTTCCTTGAGGCAGCGGGTAAGCATGTCAATATAACGCGGCTCAAACAGCTGCAGGGGAATGCGCCCCTTGGGCAAGACAACAGAGTTAAGGGGGAACAGAGGCACATTCATAATGGTTTCAGTCACTGCAGCGCAGACTCCGGTATCACAATGGTTTAACGGATTGAAAGAAGCTTCTGGACTTCATCGACCCGCTCTCGAGCCTCACTCAGCAGCTGAAGGCTTCGTGAGGCATTGAGTTCAAGTTCACCCAGCCGTCGCCAGGCCGGAACCGCATCGAAGGAAGGCAAACCGGCATTCTGACTGGACCCCACCATGGAATGCAGCTGAGCGACGATCACAATGTCCACTAGCTGGGGGGCAGGCTCCCGGCATTCGTAATGCCAATCTTCAGCACATCGGGCCGCTTCAATAAACGTTTTGGGAAAAGACCAGTTTTCCAGAACCGCACAGCCAACATCGGCGCGCAGCTCGGACATGGCATGATGCAGGTTCTTTTCATCTGCGAACAGATTGACATGGTGCTCAGCCTGAACCAGCACCGGCACAATGCCAATATCGTGCAACAGGCCGGCAAGCATTGCCTCTTCAGGATCGATGCGAGTGGCGTGATCCGCCAGCACCCAGCACAGTGCGGCGACCTCCCGGGAGTGCCGCCACAGCTTTTCCATTTCCTGCTGGAGCGGCGCCCGACGGGTTTTAAAGACCTCCCGCATCGCAAATACCGTCACCAGCTGGCGTGTCGTTCGCATCCCCAGCCTGACAACGGACTCCCTCACATTTCGGACATCACTGAAACCGCGATACAGCGGGCTGTTGCAGGAGCGGACCAGTTTGGCGGCCATTGCCGGGTCAGCCGACACCGCGTTGGCCACCTCGGCGGCACTGGAGTCTTCCCGATCAACGACCCTGCGAACTTTCCAGGCGACATCCGGTACGCTCGGCAACTGCACCTGATTGGACCGAAGCTCTGAATAGAACTCCATCAACAGGTGATGTTCTTCACTTTCCCCGGCAACGCCGTCGGCCGAATCCATTTCCACCTGGGCAACCGGCGCAGCTCGCAGCAACTGATTCAGAATTTCCTGCTCAACGACCAGAAACTCACAGGGCTTCACCGCCGTAACGTCGTACATCCTTGGCTGCAACCGGGCAATCGGATTGGACGCCTTGTCGGTTTCCGCTTCAATAACCGACTTCCTTCCGTCCAGTGATTCAAGTTCAACGGCACCGGCAACGAGGAAGTAATCCATGCCGTCACGCACGCCCCGTTCCATCACTCTCTGGCCCGGGCTGTGGGTTTTTCGCTCGGCCCGGCTGGCCAACAGCACCAGCTGATCGTCAGTCAGGCGGCCAAGTGGCTGAAAGTCTTTCAAACGGCGCAGCGACAGGCTTTCCTGGCCTCCCATAGACAAACTCTCCGACAAATTTCAGCGAAATATCACGCTGTCTGTTACACATTGTAAACACCCACCGGCAAAACAGCCATGCGAGCGACGTTGAATCTGGTATCCTCTGGCCTTTGCTTCACAATACAGCCAGTCGCTTAATCAGATAAGTACGGAGAGAGCAGCACACCATGCCCCAGTATCGTTCGCACACGTCTACAGCAGGCCGGAACATGGCCGGAGCCCGTGCATTATGGCGCGCAACCGGTATGAAAAACGAAGATTTCGGCAAACCCATCATTGCCGTAGCCAACTCGTTTACCCAGTTTGTGCCTGGCCATGTTCACCTGAAAGACCTGGGCCAACTGGTCTGCCGCGAAATCGAAGCGGCCGGCGGTGTGGCCAAGGAATTCAACACTATCGCGGTTGACGACGGTATTGCCATGGGCCACGACGGCATGCTCTATTCATTGCCATCACGGGAAATCATTGCCGATTCCGTTGAGTACATGGCCAATGCCCACTGCGCAGACGCTTTGGTGTGCATTTCGAACTGCGACAAGATCACCCCGGGTATGTTCATGGCCGCCATGCGCCTGAACATTCCGACCATTTTTGTTTCCGGTGGTCCGATGGAGGCCGGAAAAACCAAACTGTCGGAACACAAGCTCGACCTTGTCGACGCCATGGTTATCGCCGCCGACCCGACCGCCAGCGACGAGCAAGTGGCCGAATACGAGCGCAGCGCCTGCCCGACTTGTGGCTCCTGCTCCGGCATGTTTACTGCCAATTCAATGAACTGCCTGACCGAAGCCATCGGCCTTGCGCTACCCGGCAACGGTTCACTGCTGGCCACCCACGCGGATCGCGAACAGCTGTTCCTGAAAGCCGGCCGTCAGATTGTCGAGATCACCCGGCGCTACTACGAGCAAGACGATGACAGCGTTCTGCCCCGCAGCATTGCATCGAAAGCAGCCTTCCAGAACGCCATGACCATGGACATCGCCATGGGCGGCTCTACCAATACCATACTGCACTTGCTGGCTGCAGCTCAGGAGGGCGAAGTTGACTTCAACCTTGCCGAAATCGACCGCCTGTCCCGCAAGGTACCCCAGCTGTGCAAAGTGGCACCGAACTCCCCCAAATACCACATGGAAGATGTACACCGGGCTGGTGGCATTATGGGCATTCTCGGTGAGCTCGAGCGCGGCGGGTTGATTAACACAGACCTGCCAACCGTGCACAGCAAAACAATGAAGGAAGCCCTGAAAGTCTGGGACATCATGCAGTCTCCAACGCCCGAGGTGGTGGAGTTCTATAAAGCCGGCCCGGCCGGCATTCCAACCCAGACGGCCTTCAGCCAGAGCACCCGTTGGCCAAGCCTGGACGGTGACCGTGAGAACGGCTGCATTCGTGCCGTCGAACACGCCTACTCCTCTGAAGGTGGGCTGGCCGTTCTGTACGGCAATATTGCGGTCAATGGCTGTGTTGTTAAAACCGCCGGCGTGGACGAAAGTATTTTTGTTTTCGAAGGCAAGGCGCGGGTGTTCGAAAGCCAGGACTCAGCCGTCGCAGGCATCTTGAATGATGAAGTGAAGTCTGGTGATGTTGTGATCATCCGCTACGAAGGCCCACGTGGCGGCCCCGGTATGCAGGAAATGCTCTACCCGACCAGCTACCTGAAATCCAAAGGCCTGGGTAAAGAGTGCGCTCTGCTGACCGACGGTCGATTCTCAGGCGGCACATCGGGCCTCTCGATTGGTCATGCATCTCCCGAAGCCGCCGCCGGAGGCGCCATCGGTCTGATCGAAGACGGCGACACCATTCTGATCGACATTCCGAACCGGTCCATCAACGTTCAGATCAGTAATGACGAGCTTGAGCAACGACGCAGCAACCGGGATGCCAAGGGCTGGAAGCCTGAGCATCCCAGGGAACGCAAGGTTTCCGCCGCGCTCAAGGCCTACGCCCTGCTGGCGACCAGTGCGGACATGGGTGCGGTCAGGGACTTGTCCAAACTGGACTGATCCCTCGCCCAAAAAAAAGCCCGGCTCTTGCTAGCCGGGCTTTTTTATTTCGGGCGATCCTGTCACCAGAGTGACCAGCCTTCGTCCTCGTCTTTCTCGCCACTTTCGGCGCCTTCAGCTGCCGACTCTACCGACTCCGCTGTGGCAGGGGCAGGCGCTGAAGCGCCGCCACCAGACCCGGACGACGCCGCTTGCTGCACGGAAATCATTCCCAGCGCCTTCTCGGTTTCCTCTGTCAGAACGCCGCTTGCTTCCAGCCCGTGATCTTGCTGAAAACGTACCAACTCCTCACGGGTACTGTCATCCAGTGATGGGCTGACGTCTGTAATGTTGTAACCCGCGCCGTAAAGCGCATGCTTGAGGGCAACTATGTCATTCGCCTGGGCCGCTGAAGCCAAACCCAGCAGGGCGACCGTTCCGACCGCCAGCGCCGCCTTACCCATATGGCGGGTGACTGTTTTCATGGTTCTCACCTGATCTACTCCCGATATCTTCGCGATACCTGTCTATTTATTGTGTTGTGGCGCCCACCTCCACTTCAAGGGCATTTTTACCATACCACAGTTCAGTCATCCCGACCGTGCTCCGGATCCGGCTGCGTGGGCTCGGTTGGCGTCGCATGCCCGAACTCACGGATGAAGATCCCCCAGAACGCCATAAACAAAGCCGCCACCAGCGGGCCCATCACAAAACCATTGATGCCAAACATGGCAATACCGCCGAGGGTGGACAGCAACACCAGATAATCCGGCAGTTTGGTGTCGCGCCCCACCAGAATCGGGCGCAGCACGTTATCTGCCAGGCCGATAACCACCACACCATAAGCGGTCAGCACAGCAGCCGGCACAAAGTCACCCACCGCGGCCAGGTACACCGCAACCGGCACCCACACGATGGCAGCCCCCACCGCCGGAAGCAGCGACACAATCGCCATCACAACGCCCCACAGCAGCGCACCAGTGATGCCAAGTATCCAGAAAATAATCCCCCCGAGAGCTCCCTGGATAATCGCGATCAGCAGATTGCCTTTGACCGTGGCCCGAGTAACCTCTGCAAATTTTGCAAATAACAGGCGTTCCCGCTCATCCCCGAGCGGCAGTGCCTGAATCAGCAGCTCCACCAGCTTGTTGCCATCACGAATCAGGAAGAATGCCAGGTACACCATCAAGGCCAGGCCGAGGAAAAACTGGAAGGTATTCTGCCCAACTCCCAGAGCCTGCTTGGCCAGGAACTGGCTGCCACCCAGAAAGGCGTTAACAGCACGATCTCTCAGTTCACCGAAATCAATATCGAACTGGGCAAGAAAGGCCTGAATGGCGGGAAACGAGTTATTAACCTGGTCAATATACTCACCCGGTCGGATTTCACCGTTCTGAATCTTCTGATAAATCCCCATCCCTTCGGCGATGAGCGCAGCACCAAGCACCAGAACCGGAATAACCACGATCACCATGCACACGAACAGGGTAATCAGCGCGTTGATGTTGGGCCTGTCGCCCAGCTGGCGAAGCAGAATCAGCTGAACGGGATGAAAAATGAGCGCAATGGCGACGGCCCAGAAAATGGGGCCGAAAAACGGTTTCATCAGCAAAATGAACGCTATCGAGACGCCCACCAGCATCGCAAGAAAAGTCCGTGTTTCAAGTTTTGCGTACATAACCGGAAAGTCCTAGATCATTGGAAGATTCGGGACGTGAAGACTACCACGATAGCGTGGCCACTGTAGCCATCTTCGCGTTATAGTGGGAGGTTATTGACCGACAATTGAACAGGTTATGTCACTGCCATCAGAAAACTTCAGCATTGAGACCGCCCTTGAAGCAGCAACTGAACTGCGAAAGGTTCTGGCGGCCCGGACCCACCGCCGAAAGGTGATGGGGCAGGACGTTCTTGTTCCGGGCCAATTGGGGGAGGCGCTGCAGCTGCCCAGGATCATCAGTCGTCTGAACAGCAAGCAGCAGCGCCATCGCGACCAGGGGCTGGAGGATTTCCAGGAGCTCTGGCCGACCCTGTCAACGCACACCCGAGAAAGGGTGCTCAATGCCATCGGCTGGTACGATCCGAAACAGCTGGATTGGGAGGACAAACGCTCAAATCGCCGCCCGGTGATCGATCCGGACGACGGATCGGTATAACTGCTGAGACAAAACCGACGACGGGCCGGCCGCAACGACTTTGAAATGTCACATCCCGTCCCTATGGTGTATTGATCAGGAGGAAAATCATGACACATAACAATGCCTATACCGCCCTTCTGGCAGAGGGGAGCGCAGTTCCCACACTACTGTGCGGACACTGCCATTCAATTCTGTCACGCGCCCGCATTTTCCGGAACAAAGGCGACACCGGCCTGGACCCGGGCTGCCAGACCATCGGGATTTGTTCCGCTGACGATTGCGGCGCCGTAAACTGCTGCGATCAAGCCCTGGCCGGGGTTGCCAACTCAGAGCGCCTGTTCGACATCGCATCCTGATTCAAAGCGACAACGCTCTGTTACGCAACTCAAACACAGAAAACTTCCATCTGATTTATCCTGAGGCTCTAAGGTTGTCGTAGTGACAATCGCGCAACCAATCAGTCAGGACAGTCGATGGCATGCGTATTCTGAGAACCGACGAAGCCCGCTTCGCAGGCCTGCCGGATTATCCCTTTAAAGCAAACCACCTGGATGTCGGGCCCGGCCTGCGGATGCACTTCGTGGATGAAGGCCCAGCCAATGCCGCTCCCGTGGTGATGCTTCATGGCGAACCATCGTGGTCATACCTGTACCGGCACATGATTCCCATGGTTGCTGCCGCCGGGCATAGAGTACTGGCGCCCGATCTGATCGGGTTTGGCAAGTCTGACAAGCCCGCCGAGGCTTCCGACTACACCTATGACAGCCATATGCAGTGGCTTTCTACCTGGTTGGAACAGCTGGATTTATGGGATGTCACGCTGGTTTGCCAGAACTGGGGTTCGTTACTGGGGCTCAGGCTCGCGGCTGAAAACCATCGACGCTTTAGCCGAATCATTGTCGGCAACGGCATGTTGCCCACCGGCGAAACCCGAGTGCCTGCAGCGTTCAAAGTGTGGAAAGCCTTTGCAAGCCACAGTCCATGGTTTCCGGTCAGCCGGATCGTTCAACTGGGCACCGAGCGAGCATTGAACAAGCTGGAGCTGGCTGCCTACGAAGCTCCGTTCCCCAGCGATGAATACAAAGCCGGTGCCCGGGCGTTTCCGGCTCTGGTACCGACTTCACTGGACGACCCTTCTGGCGCTGCCAACCGGGAAGCGTGGCGTATCCTGGAGAAATGGCGCAAGCCGTTCATTACCTGCTTCAGCAACGGCGATCCGATCACCCGGGGCGGTGACCGCTACATGCAACGTCGCATTCCAGGGGCATATGGCCAACCGCACATTACCTTGCGCGGAGGCCATTTCCTTCAGGAAGACTCGCCCCGGGAATTCGCCAGAGTGATTCTGGATGCCCTGAAATCCGAAATGGCCGCCTGACGCCCACTCCTCAGCCTCAACCGAATACTGTCACCGTTTGCCGACTCAGGGCCACCAGCTCACCACTGGCGGTCCAGACTCCGGCGTGGGTGTGGCCGTAACCGGCACCCGCCTGATCGATCGTTGCCCGGTACAATAACCAGTCACCGGGCGCCATGGTCGGTCGCGGGTGAACAATTTCCAGCGCCCAGCTCAGTGAACTCGCAGGCGCGGGCCCCTTCAAATGCGGTAACACCGCCGGTGGCCAGGCGTCCACGAGCGCAACTATGTGAGCATCCGTGAGTGCTTCCGGTGCCTCCCGGAACTGCATCCACCCCCCCATATCACGCCCGCCTTTACCTGAAAACGGCATGTTCCCGAACGCCCACCGCATTTCGATGTGCTGAGTAAACTCCGGAGTCACACCTTTGATGTAGGGTAACTCCTGACACTCAGCCAGAGGCCGGGCTTCTGGCGCTGCACCAGGCGCCACCTGAACCGCAGACTCGCGATCACCGCCAAAGCTCGCCAGGCAGACCAGCCGGGGCTCACCATTCTGGAGAATACGCCCGCTCACCTGAGACACAGCCTTGCCTTCGCGCAACAGCTCCGCCTCGAAGATCGCAGGCACGCCCGGCTCTACCGGCCCAACAAAAGACACCTGCAAGGCCCGCATGGCTCTGCCTTGTTCAACCCTTGAGGCCATCACATCGAAAGCGAGCGCCGCGACCAGGCCGCCAAAGGTCGCTCTGCCCTGGCCCCAGCTCGAGGGAATCACCACGTCACCACCCTGGCGTACAGCGCTCAGAAGTTCATCAAATGTCATAGCATTTTCCTGTTGATTAGCCTGCAAACCGTGAAGACTGCCGAACTTCGGGAGCGCTGGCAAGACAGGCGCTCCGGCAACTACCTACTCCTATCTTGGCATTTAACGTGTTAAAGCATGCCCAAAGCGACTATAATGCTTCAAAATCATGCATTGCCTCCGCGATGTCATATCCTCCGAATACCGAGTACATTCATGTCAGAATTGTCTTTTGCCGAATTGGGGCTGGATCCAGCTGTACTGGAAGCCGTTGCCGCTGTTGGCTATGAAACACCGTCGCCTATCCAGGCACAATCCATTCCCGCACTGTTGGCCGGCAACCATTTGCTAGGTGTTGCCCAGACTGGCACCGGGAAAACCGCAGCCTTCGCTCTTCCGTTGCTGAGCCGCATCGATCCCAGCATTGCCGAGCCCCAGATCCTGGTACTTGCGCCTACCCGGGAGCTGGCAATCCAGGTGGCTGAAGCTTTCACAACCTACGCCAGCAAGTTCAAGCATTTCCACGTGCTGCCTATCTATGGCGGACAGGATTTCGCACCGCAGATCCGCGGCCTGAAGCGCGGTGCCCAGGTTATCGTAGGCACCCCCGGCCGAATGCTGGACCACCTGCGCAAAGGCACTCTGAAGCTGGATAACCTGCGAGCCCTGGTACTGGATGAAGCCGACGAAATGCTCCGTATGGGCTTTATCGACGATGTTGAGGCGATTCTGTCCAAGACACCGGCCAACTGTCAGCGCGCACTTTTTTCGGCCACCATGCCGCCGCAAATCAAGAAAGTGGCCCAGACCTATCTGAAGAACGCCACGGAAGTGCGCATTGAAAGTGAAACCCGCACCGTTGAGCGGATTTCCCAGTTTGTTCTGCCGGTTTACGCCGAGCGCAAACTGGACGCCCTGACCCGCATTCTGGAAGTGGAGCCGTTTGATGCTGCGATTATTTTCGTACGCACCAAAGCGGAAACTGCTTTGCTGGCCGAGAAGTTGTCTGCCCGCGGTCACGCAGTTGCACCTCTGAGCGGTGACCTGAACCAGCGTCAACGTGAACAGACCGTTGAAGATCTGAAGCGCGGCAAGAAAGACATTATCATTGCGACCGACGTCGCTGCCCGCGGCCTGGACGTATCCAGAATTACCCACGTTATCAACTACGACGTGCCCTACGACACCGAAGCGTACATCCACCGTGTGGGTCGTACCGGCCGTGCCGGTCGTTCAGGCAAGGCAATTTTGCTGGTTACCCCGCGCGAGCGCAGCTGGTTGCGCACACTGGAGCGCGCCACCAACTCCCCGATGGAGCCATACCAGCTACCATCACCGGCGGCACTGCAACAAATGCGCGTCGAGCAATTTGAAACTCAGTTGCTGGGCTTCGCAGACGACCCTCGTGCTGCCAAGGCCATCGCCTTGCTGGATGAAATTGCGGAACGTAACGACATGGATATCACCATGGTCGCCGGCGCTCTGGCCTGCTGGATGGAGGCTTCACAGCCTGATTCACTGCCACTGGAACAACCGGAAGCGTTGCCGGAAGTTTCCGCCGCAGCCCCCCGTCGCGACCGTAAAGGTCCGCCTTCGGGCAAAGGTAACTTCCGCAAGGGCGCTCCGAACAAGAGTTTCCGCAAGGATGGCCCAAGAGGCAAACCGGCCGGAAAAGGCCCCAAGCCTGGCGGCAAGCCCGGCCCGAAGCGCGCCCCGCGCTGATTGGTCCTTTGGCGTAACCGGTCAGCTCGACCGGTTACGCTGATAGACGACGAAACTGTAGTCGTAAGGATTATTGTCGGATGCGGAAAAATCTTCGCGTCCGACCTCTTCCCACTCATCCCAGTTCACTTCCGGAAAGTAAGCATCCCCGTCGACTTCGGCATGAACCTGGGTGATGTAGATCCGGTCCACCATTGGCAGCGCTTCGGCGTAGATCTGCCCACCCCCGATAATCATCACCTCGTCTCCGCCTTCCAGCTCAGCCTGAGCTTCGGCTTTTACCAGCGCCGCATCCAGTGACGTAGCGGCTACCGTGCCTGCAGGCGCCTCCCATTCCGGATTCCGGGAAATCACCACGTTCATCCGCCCCGGCAATGGCCGGCCAATGGACTCCCAGGTTTTCCGCCCCATAATGATCGGCTTACCCATGGTCGCCTGTTTGAAGTAACGCAAATCCCCCGGCAGGTACCAGGGAAGCTTGTTATTCCGGCCAATAACCCGATTTCGGGCCATCGCAACAATCAGTGCTTTTCTCATGTTTATCTCTTGTCCTCGGAGTCAGCGATGAGTGGAGCCCAAGCCGAACAGGGACGTCTCGAGGCGTTTTTCGGAAAGCCCCTCCCGCTTATGCGCCAACCTCAAAGCTGAAGGTCAAATGGCAATGGGTGCCTTAATACCAGGGCAAGGGTCATACCCCTCAAATTCGAAATCTTCCAGTTCGTAGTCAAAGATGTTCGCGGGCTTGCGCTTGATCACCAGTTTCGGCAACGGCCGGGGTTCGCGCTTGAGCTGCTCGAATACGATGTCATCCGTCAGGTGGTTCTGATAGAGGTGACAGTCACCGAAGGTATGGACAAACTCACCCACCTCCAGATCGCACTGCTGGGCGATCATATGAGTCAGCAGCGCATAGGACGCAATGTTGAACGGAACGCCCAGGAACAAGTCGGCACTGCGTTGATACAGCTGGCAAGACAGCTTGCCGTCAATCACATAGAACTGGAACAAACAGTGGCACGGTGCCAACGCCATGCGGCCTTCACGCACGTTATCCTGCGGGCCGATGGACTCATCCGGCAGTTCCGCCGGGTTCCAGGCCGAGACGATCAAGCGGCGGGAATTGGGCTTGGTACGAATCTGGTCCATCACTTCGCTGATCTGATCGATTACCCGGCCGTCGTGACACTGCCAGCTACGCCATTGTTTGCCATAGATCGGGCCCAGGTCGCCGCTCTCCAGCGCCCACTCATTCCAGATCGACACCTTGCGCTCGGTCAGCCAGTTGTTATCCGTAGACCCCCGCAGAAACCAGAGCAATTCATAGATGATGCTGCGCAGATGCACCTTCTTGGTGGTCACCAGCGGAAAGCCTTCCTGCAGATTGAAGCGAATCTGGCGCCCGAATACAGAGCGGGTGCCAACACCCGTGCGGTCGCCTTTGTCGAACCCGTTATCGACAACGTCTTGCATCAGGTCGAGGTAAGCTTTCATGGGTTTTTCCTCCGGTAAGCGATAGCCAGCAGGGCGGCGCCAGCGATGATCATCGGCAGCGACAACACTTGCCCCATGGTGACCCAGTCGAAGGCCAGGTAGCCAAGCTGTGCATCCGGCAGGCGGACAAATTCAACCATAAACCGGAATATGCCGTAGCAAAGCAGGAAGAGACCTGAAACCGCCATTTTGGGGCGCTCTCGGGAAGAGAACCACCAAAGGATAGCGAACAGGGCAACACCCTCCAGCGCTACCTGATAGAGCTGGGACGGATGGCGTGCCAGGGCATCCTGCGCTTGCGGGAACACCATACCCCAGGGAAGGTCGGTAGGCTTGCCCCAGAGCTCGCCGTTAATAAAGTTTCCAACACGCCCTGCGCCCAGGCCAACCGGCACCAGAGGAGCAACGAAATCGGCAATTCTCCAGAATCCAGCGCCGGTTTTCCGACCGTACCACCACATTGCCAGCATGACGCCCAGTAATCCACCGTGGAAGGCCATACCGCCCTCCCATACCCGTAACAGCCAGAGCGGGTCAGCAAGAAAGGCGTCGAAGTTGTAGAACACCACGTACCCGAACCGACCTCCTAGAATCACGCCCAAAGCCATATAAAACAGCAGGTCCCCCACCTGCTCTTGCGAGAGCGGCGACCAGGGCTTATGACTCCGGATGCAGCCAAGCCACCAGCCAGCCGCAAAACCGACCAGATAGGTCAGGCCATACCAGTGAATTTTCAGGGGGCCGATGGCAATGGCCACCGGATCAAACTGTGGGTGTTGCAACATGAACAGGCTCTCAGCTCAGCAGGAATCGAAGGCCGACGATAATCAGCACAATGGCAAAAATCCGTTTCAGCAGGCGACCGTCAAGACGGTGCGCCAGCTTGGCGCCGATACGGGCAAAAAAGACACTGGTGGCAACAATACCAATGAGCGCCGGCAAGTAAATGAAACCAAAACTCATATCCGGCAAGTCCGGGTGCTGCCAGCCGGTCCAGATATTGCCAACCGCACCAGCGAGGGCAATGGGAAAACCGCAAGCAGCGGAGGTGGCAACCGCTTGTTGCATACGCACATTGCACCAGGTCAAATACGGTACTGAGACCGTACCACCACCAATGCCAAAAATGGCAGACGCCCAGCCAATCAACCCGCCGGCCACGCCCAGACCGGCGACACCCGGAACGTCACGACCAGGCTTGGGATTGACCTCCAGAATCATCTTCAGAGCCACCAGTATTGCGAACACGCCAATGATCGTTTGCAGGACAGGCCCGCTCAGCATGGCGGCGGTCCAGGCGCCGATCAAAGCGCCGATCACGATACCCCCCGTCATGGGACGGAACAGGTCCCAACGCACAGCACCATGCTGATGATGGGTTCGAATCGAGCTGATGGACGTAAATACAATAGTTGCCAGGGACGTACCTATGGCCAGGTGGGCCGAAATTTCGGGGCTGATACCCATATACCCAAAACTGAAAATCAGCACAGGCACGATGACCAGACCACCACCGATGCCAAACAGGCCCGCCATAGTACCGGCGAGTGCACCAAGTAACAGGTAGAGAATAACTACGCCAATCAGGGTCATGATGTTCATTGGTCCCGGGAAGAAATCAGGCTGGTATGATACGCATTGTTGCCAGCCGCTGCAGCCTCAGATCGGTAAGGAAGTTCATCGGATATGTGCATAATCGTTTTTGCTATTGGCCAAAATCCTCGCTTTCCGCTGGTCTTGGCGGCTAACCGCGACGAATTTTTCCGGCGCCCGACCGCCACCATGGACTGGTGGCAACCCGACTCCGGGCAAAAGATTCTGGCGGGACGCGACCTTGAGTCGGGCGGCACCTGGCTGGCTGTGTCTCCGGACGGCCAGGTTGCTGCCGTCACCAATGTCCGGGAGGGCAGCGCCGAAGCTGGCCGCTGCAGCCGGGGTGAACTTCCCTTAAACGCGCTCCAGCTGCCCCGCCACGACCTGCAGCACAGCTTGAGCGCCGATCCGGGGCGTTACTCCGGCTTCAACCTGGTCTCGCTGTCTACAGTGGGCGGCTGGTATTACAGCAACCGGGACGCACACCCGGGGCGCCAGGTGTTTAAAGGGGTGTACGGCCTGAGCAATCATCTGCTGCAAACACCCTGGCCCAAACTCCTGCGCCTCCGTGCCACTTTCGGTCAAACTGTGGAGCGGGCCGGAACCTGCGCCGAACAGCTCCACCGCCAACTGATTCCTCTGCTGCAAGACACGACGCCTGCCCCGGATAAGGACCTGCCGGATACTGGCGTTGGCGTAGACACCGAACGATTCCTGTCCGCTCCATTCATCAACGGTGAACACTATGGCACCCGGGCGACGACGATCGTTACAGTGTCTGATCTGGGCGAAATCAGGGTTACCGAACAGTCCTGGGGCCCGCTGTCCAGAGAGCTGCAACAACGGCACTTCAGCTGGCAGCGATAGCCCGGGGACTCTGATATAATCCGCGCAATTCCTGACACACCGGACCGGAGGACGCCCATGGCCGGCGCGAAAGAAACGACATCCATAGCCGACTTTGAAAAATCCCTGGACGAACTGGAAAAGCTGGTCCGGGATCTGGAACAGGGGGAACTGTCACTGGAGCAGTCTCTGGCGGCATTCGAACGGGGCATAAAATTGACCCGGGAATGCCAGAGTGCGTTGAAATCCGCAGAACAGCGGGTTGAGCAACTGGTCCAGAACAGCGACGGAACCCTGGAATCCCGGCCCTTTTCTGCGGACGACAGCAACTGATGATTGATCGCACCTCCCTGGCAATGGCCTATCTGGACCAGTGTCGCCAGCGCATTGATGCCGAACTTGATCGTAGCATCCGGCAGGATTCTGTTTCCGAGCGACTTCAGGCCGCCATGCGCTACAGCGTTCTTGGTGGTGGCAAACGTATCCGGCCAGCCCTGTGTCTGGCCGCCGCCCGGGCGGTAGGCAGTGAAGAAACCACCGCACTGGCCCCGGCCTGCGCACTGGAACTGATTCATGCGTATTCCCTGGTTCATGACGACCTGCCAGCGATGGACGATGATGACTTGCGCCGGGGGCGCCCGACCACTCACATAGCCTTCGACGAGGCCAGTGCCATCCTGGCCGGCGATGCGCTGCAAACACTGGCCTTTCGAATACTGACCGAAGCACCCGCACTGTCAGACAGCCAACGAGTCAGGATGATTGCCGAGCTGGCCAAAGCCAGCGGCCACAAGGGTATGGTTGGAGGTCAGGCAATTGACCTGGAGTCCGTAGGGGTTGAGCTGAACCTGGAACAACTTGAAAACATGCACCGGCACAAGACCGGCGCCCTGATTGAGGCCAGTGTCACCATGGGCGCCCTGACAGCCGCCGATGTGACGGGCCAGCAACTCAAAGATCTGTCGACATACGCCAGCGCGCTGGGACTGGCGTTTCAGGTTCAGGATGATCTGCTGGACGTTGAAGGTGACACCGAAACTATCGGTAAACGCCAGGGGTCTGATATTGCAAAAGCCAAGCCGACCTATCCCGCCCTGCTTGGACTCGAGGGTGCGCGTAAGCATCTGGGTTTACTGCTGGATCAGGCCCAGCAAGCGCTTGAGCCTTTTGGCGAGGAAGCTGATCCGCTGCGCGCAATGGCGGACTATGTGGTCACCCGAAACCACTGACGCACCGCCAGCAGGCACGCAGTACACGACACCGTTTTGTAACATCTGGCCCGGGAAGCATGAAACAGGCGCGCCTGTTCCCTATAATGCCCGCCAGAGAACTCATATTTCCGAGAAAGACCCGAGCTGATGCAGGACACATATATTTTCAGGGAAATCCCGTCACAACGGCCCAACACGCCGTTACTGGACCGGATCGACGTACCGGCCCAACTGCGTGAACTGCCGCCAGAGGATCTGCCACAACTGGCCAGAGAGCTGCGTGCGTTTCTGCTCTGGTCGGTCGGCCAGACCGGTGGACATTTTGGCGCTGGCCTGGGCGTTCTGGAACTGACCGTTGCCCTGCATTATGTTTTTAACACGCCTGAAGACCGCCTCGTGTGGGACGTTGGCCACCAGGCCTACCCGCACAAAATCCTCACCGGGCGCCGAGAGCAGATGGGGACTATCCGCCGTAAAGGTGGCCTTTCAGGATTTCCGAAACGGGCTGAAAGCGTTTATGACACCTTTGGCGTTGGCCACTCCAGCACTTCGATCAGCGCCGCACTGGGCATGGCCATTGCCGCACGCATGCAGAACACCGGTCGCAAGAGTATTGCGGTAATTGGCGATGGTGCGATGACCGCAGGCATGGCCTTTGAAGCCCTGAACCATGCCGGCCACCTGCACTCGGATATGCTGGTAATTCTGAACGACAACGACATGTCGATCTCCCGCAACGTCGGCGGCCTGTCCAACTACTTTGCCAAACTTCTGGCCAGCCGCACCTACAATCAGGTTCGTGACAGCAGCAAGAAAGTCCTGAAGAGCACCCCGCATCTGATGGCGCTGGCCAAGAAGACCGAAGAGCACTTCAAGGGCATGATCGCTCCGGGCACCCTGTTCGAAGAGCTGGGCTTTAACTACATCGGGCCGATTGATGGCCACGATCTGCCACTACTGGTGGAAACCCTGGAGAACATCCGGGATCTCGATGGACCGCAATTTCTGCATGTGGTTACCACCAAAGGCAAGGGTTTTGCGCCGGCCGAAGCAGACCCGATTGGCTATCACGCCATCAACAAAATTGAACCGGTACCGGCCAACAAGCCAGAACCGGTAATCCCCAAACCTGCCAGCCCGAAGTACGCCAATGTATTTGGCCAGTGGCTTTGCGACGCTGCCGAGCAGGATCCGCGTGTAGTAGGCATTACTCCAGCCATGTGCGAGGGCTCTGACCTGCTGGCCTTTTCCGAGCGCTTTCCGGACCGTTATTTTGATGTAGCAATTGCCGAACAGCACGCAGTTACTTTGGCAGCCGGGCTCGCCTGTGATGGCGCAAAGCCGGTGGTCGCGATCTACTCCACGTTCCTGCAGCGGGGGTACGACCAGCTGGTGCACGACGTCGCCATTCAGGATCTGGATGTGCTATTTGCCATCGACCGAGCCGGCCTGGTGGGCGAAGACGGCCCAACCCACGCCGGCGCCTTCGATATCAGCTACCTGCGCTGCATTCCCGGCATGGTCATCATGACACCGTCGGATGAAAACGAAACCCGCCAGCTGTTACAGACCGGCCTGCAGTTCAATGGCCCTGCTGCTGTCCGCTACCCGAGAGGAACCGGCCCGGGCGTCGACATCCAGCAGCAATTGACACCCCTGCCTGTCGGCAAGGGAAGATTGGTTCGGGAAGGCACCCGCGTGGCCATTCTGAACTTCGGCACACTGCTCGGCTCCGCCCTGGAGGCTGCTGAAAGCCTCAATGCGACGGTGGCCGACATGCGCTTTGTCAAACCACTCGATGACGCCCTGGTGCTGGAATTGGCGGAACAGCACGATCTGCTAGTGACACTGGAGGAGAACGCCATAGCCGGCGGGGCCGGCAGCGCAGTCACGGAATTCCTTAACGGTAGGGAAGTCACCCTGCCCGTGATGCAACTTGGCTTGCCCGATCGCTTTGTCGACCACGGTAAACCGGAAGAGCTGCTGAAGGAGTGCGGGTTGGACGCCGACAGCATCCGTGATGCGATTGCCAGCCGTCTGGAACGACTGGGCAAGCACGCCGCGGTTGCCGTCAAGTAGATACATACTGGCTGATCAAAAGTCGGCCAGCACTGTATACAGGCCCAGATCAGGCGATGTCATCGTCCTGATGGGTATCAAGCCAGTGGCCCAGCTTGCTCTGCTTGGTATTCAGATAGTGTTCATTATGGGGGTTGCGACCAACGTGCAACGGCACCCGTTCGACGATCTGGATACCGTAGGATTCCAGCGCCTTCACCTTTCTCGGGTTGTTGGTCATCAGCTTCAGACTTCGGATACCCAGATGTTCAAGCATGTCCTTGCACATGCTGTAATCCCGTAGATCGGCACCAAAACCCAACTGCTCGTTGGCTTCGACGGTATCGGCCCCCTGATCCTGCAACCGATAGGCGCGAATCTTGTTCAGCAGGCCAATCCCCCGCCCTTCCTGACGCAGATACATCAGAATACCCCGACCCTCACGGGCGATGCTGCGCAGCGCCTCTTCGAGCTGATAGCCACAGTCACAACGCATGCTGTAGAGGGCATCACCAGTCAGACACTCCGAGTGCGTGCGTGCCAGCAGGGGCTCATCGGAGTCGATATCACCCAGTGTCAGGGCCACATGTTCTTTGCCGGTCTCCGGTTCTTCGAAACCGTGCATATCGAAGACACCAAAAGGGGTAGGCAAACGGCAGGTCTCAATGTAACGAACAGCCACTGTATTTCCTCGTGGTTCTGACAAATGGGGCGGGCATTCTATCACGGGGCTACTGGGCGGGCGTAGTGCCGGCAATCCAGTGGCCAGAGCGACCGCCTTTTTTTTCCAGCAGCCGAAGGTTATCGACCACCATTCCTTTATCAACAGCCTTACACATATCGTACAGGGTGAGCGCAGCCACGCTGGCCGCCGTCAGCGCCTCCATCTCAACCCCGGTTTGACCGGAGAGTTTGCAGCGAGTCTCGATATGCACCGAGGCACCGTCTTCGCCAGGTGTCAGCTCCACCTTCACCGAGGTCAGGTTCAAGGCGTGACACAGCGGAATCAGGTCGTGGGTTTTCTTGGCCGCCATGATGCCGGCAATGCGGGCAGTCGCCAGAACATCCCCTTTCGGATGCTCACCCTCAACAATCATCCGCAGAGTTTCCGGCTGCATTCGGATCGTAGCCTCGGCACGGGCTTCCCGCTCGGTGACGGCCTTTGCCGTCACATCGACCATCCGGGCTTCACCCTTCTCATCCAGGTGGGTCAGCTTGCTCACAATTCACTCCGATTGCGTGGGTTCAGATAGTGACAGATCCGGGGCCAGCTACCACCAGAAACGGATGCCGGCAATGCCTTGTGCTCCCGAAGCTTTAGCCACGCCTTCATGGTCAGTCTCCAATCCGCCAAGCCCATATACGGGCATGACGGCATTCGAGATCAGGCTGGCCAGTAAATCCCAACCCATCGCCGGCTCCCCAGGGTGGCTTGCGGTAGGTAGCACCGGCCCCAACACTGCATAATCGGCCTTCAGAGACGCCGCATGACGCAACTGCTCAGCACTATGGCAAGACACCCCCAGCCAGACGTTCGCTGGCACAGGGCGCTCTGACAACCTCTCAGCCTCACGCCACGGAAGATGAACTCCCGCAGCCTCCGGGAATTCATCAAGCAGTGACACACGACCGTGCAGCACCACCCCGAGACCCGTTCCGGCACAGGCAGCGAAAGCGGCACTCGCCAGCTTCCGATAATCCTCGATGGGCAACGCCGGCGCCCTGAGCAGCACCAGCCCCGGCCCCAGTCGCTTGATCGCGGAAGCGAAACGAGCTGCTCCGTCTTGCCAAGAGACCATCTCGCCGGTAATCGGCAGGGTTCCCGGCAGGTTCAGCGCCCGGATGATCGGCCGATTTGCCGCCGGAAAATCGTCATCCCGCAACATATGTGGCTGCAGCCAATCCACCGGTTGCCCTTCCTTGCCCTCGGGCTCACCCTCGGCCGCAGAGGTGCGCCAGACGTCCAGAAAGACCTGCTTGTCGCCATAATCATGACGTACACCAATGACCGGTGTCAGACTTTCCAGAGGCACCCTCAAGCCGGTTTCCTCGGCAATTTCCCGTACCAGAGCCTGCTGTACGGTTTCACCCGGCTCGACTTTGCCTCCGGGGAACTCCAGCAACCCACCCTGATGCACATGGTCAGGGCGCCGGGCGATCAAGACACGACCATCCCGAACAATAACGGCCACCGCCACATGAACCAGCGTTCGGGCCCGGGCTTCGGGTTTCTTAACTGCGGTATTCGGCATTGATCGTGACGTAATCGTGTGAAAAATCGCAGGTCCAGACGGTTTCCCGTATGTTCCCGCGCTTCAGATCAATGGCGATGGTAATTTCTTCCTGATCCATTACCGCCTGACCGCGCTCCTCGGAATAGTCCTCAGCGCGCCCGCCATCGCGAACCAGACAAACATCACCCAGGTAGATTTCCAACGCCTTCAGATCCAGGTCGGGCACGCCCGCACGGCCAACGGCAGCCAGAATACGGCCCCAGTTCGGGTCTGACGCAAAAAGCGCGGTTTTCACCAACGGTGAATGAGCGACGGTGTAAGCCACATCCAGTGCCTCCTGCTGACTTCCGGCACCGGCAACGTCGATGGTCACAAACTTGGTTGCACCCTCACCGTCCCGAACAATGGCGTGCGCCAGATCGAGATACACCTGCCGCAGTGCGTCTTTCAGCTGAGGGAACAGCGGGCTGTCGATGGTGATCTCCGGGCCATCGTACTGGCCACTGGCCATCAGCATGCAGGCGTCGTTCGTTGAGGTGTCGCCATCGATGGTAATGCGATTGAAAGACTTCTCGCCCAGTTCAGAGGCCAGCGCCTGAAGCGCATCCGGTGCAACTCTGGCATCGGTGGCAATGAAGCCAAGCATGGTCGCCATGTTCGGGCGGATCATCCCAGCGCCTTTGCTGATACCGGAAATGGTCGCGGTGTGGCCGTCAAGGTCAACGCGGCAGGTCGCACCTTTGGGCCGGGTATCCGTCGTCATGATACCGCTGGCAGCTTCAGCCCAGCGGTCTTCGGCAGTACCCGCCAGCGCTAGCGGCAAGGCGCCGACAATCTTGTCAACGGGCAGAGGCTCGCCTATGACACCGGTAGAAAACGGCAACACACTGGCTTTGCTGACGCCCGCCTGTTCAGCCAGAGAGGCACAACAGCGTTCGGCGTCCATCAGGCCGCGCTCACCCGTGCCGGCATTGGCGTTGCCGGTATTGATCAACAGATAACGCGGAGCCGCTTCCGCCAGGTGGCGACGGCTCAGGACTACCGGGGCGGCACAGAACTGATTCTGGGTAAAAATGCCAGCGACCCGGGATTCCGGAGCCAACTCAAACACCACAATATCCTTTCGGCCAGGCTTCTTGATGCCTGCACTGGCAATGCCAATCTTCACCCCTGCCACGGGGAAAAACTCAGGTAACCTTCCGGGACCTACCGCCATGCCTGTCTCCTCGAATCATGCCAATCTGAAAACGACAAAACCCGCAAGCTGCCAGTCCTCTGGCGGTTTGCGGGTTCTGGTCTGCGTACTTTCGGGCCGGTCTAGCTAACCTTGCCGCAGCACTGCTTGTACTTCTTGCCAGACCCGCAAGGGCATGGCTCGTTTCGGCCAACCTTGCGTTCTTGACGAACAAAGGTGTCGGGCGTTGCCTGGCCCTGCTGGCCACTATCAGCCTCACTCTGGGCGGCACTGGTCTCGTCGTGGCGCAGTTTGGCGCGAGCCATCTCCCGCTCCAGCTCTTCCTTACGACGACGCTCGATTTCTTCCATCTCTTCCCGGCTCTGGACCCGCACGTGGCTCAGCACCCTGGCAACATCCCGTTTCATACTGTCCAGCATGCTTTCAAACAGGTTGAACGCCTCGCGCTTGTATTCCTGCTTGGGGTTCTTCTGGGCGTAACCGCGCAGATGAATACCACGGCGCAGGTGATCCATATTCGACAGGTGTTCTTTCCAGAGCGTATCCAGAACCTGCAGGAAGACCTGCTTTTCAAATTTGCGCATGGACTCGGCGCCGGCGATCTCTTCCTTCGCCTTATACTCGGTCACGATAGCGTCGAGGATCTTCTGCCTCAGGCTATCCTCAAACAACTTGCTGTCTTCTTCCAGCCATTTCTGGACCGGAAGATCAATAGCCATTTCGGACTGCAACTGCGCTTCCAGGCCCGCGACATCCCACTGTTCAGGCATGCTCTGGGGCGGAATGAATTCGCTGATCAACGAACCCACGACATCTTCGCGAATGGTGTCCACCATCTCGGAAATATCGTTAGAGGCCATGACTTCGTTACGCTGCTCATAAATCACGGTACGCTGATCGTTCGCAACGTCATCATACTCGAGCAGTGTTTTACGCATGTCAAAGTTACGACCTTCAACCTTGCGCTGGGATTTTTCGATCGCGTTGGAGACCATGCGATGCTCAATGGCCTCGCCCTTCTTCATCCCCATCGCCTGCATCAGGTTCTTCACCCGCTCGGGAGCAAAGATGCGCATCAGATTATCTTCCAGCGACAGGAAGAAACGGGAAGAACCCGGGTCCCCCTGACGGCCCGCACGGCCACGAAGCTGGTTATCAATCCGCCGCGACTCATGGCGCTCGGTACCGATGATGTGCAGGCCGCCCGCTTCCAGCACCTGATTATGGCGTTCGGTCCACTCGGCCTTCGCCCGGGCTACCTCCTCCTCGGAAGGGTTGTCCAGACCCGCCACCTCGTATTCCCAGTTACCACCCAGCACGATGTCGGTTCCCCGACCCGCCATGTTGGTGGCGATGGTCACCGCACCCGGCCGGCCAGCCTGGGCAATGATCTGAGCTTCGGATTCGTGCTGCTTGGCATTCAGGATCTTGTGATCAATCCGCGCCTTCTTGAGCAACACTGACAGCAACTCAGAGGCTTCGATGGACGCCGTACCCACCAGGATTGGCCGACCTTCGGTCGTCACATCCTTGATTTCATCGATGATGGCGTGGAACTTCTCTTCCTGGGTCAGATACACCAGGTCGTTGTAGTCAATCCGCTGAATCGGCTTGTTGGGCGGAATCACCACCACATCCAGGCCGTAAATCTGGCGGAATTCAAACGCTTCCGTATCGGCAGTGCCGGTCATGCCGGCAAGCTTGTCGTAAAGGCGGAAGTAATTCTGGAAGGTGGTCGAGGCAAGCGTCTGGCTCTCCGCCTGAATCTTCAGGCCTTCCTTCGCTTCAATGGCCTGATGCAGACCCTCGCTCCAGCGGCGGCCCGGCATGGTACGGCCGGTGTGCTCGTCTACGATCACCACCTGGCCACCCTGTACAATGTAATCCACATCTTTCTGGAACAAGTGATGCGCCCGCAGTCCCGAGTGGACGTGGTGCAGCAGACTCAGGTTCGCAGCGGAATACAGGCTCTCGCCCTCCTGAAGCAGACCCCGGCCAAGCAGCAGCTCTTCCACCTTCTCGTGGCCGGATTCCGTCAATTCCACCTGTCGGGATTTTTCATCGATGGTGAAGTCGCCAGTGGCTTCACCACTCTCTGGGACCTCGCCCTGCTCCAGGCTGGGTATGAGGGCATTTATCGCCTGATAGAGCTTGGAGGAGTCTTCCGCCGCACCGGAGATGATCAGCGGGGTACGGGCCTCGTCGATCAGGATGGAGTCTACTTCGTCGACGATGGCAAAGTTGAGCCCGCGCTGGACCTTGTCTTCAATGCTGAAGGCCATGTTGTCGCGCAGGTAATCAAAACCGAATTCGTTGTTAGTACCGTAGGTAATATCGGCCTGGTAGGCCGCACGCTTCTCTTCCGGCGGCTGGCCGGCAACCACGACACCCACTTCCATACCCAGGAACCGGTAAAGCTTGCCCATCCACTCAGCGTCCCGACTGGCCAAGTAATCGTTGACGGTCACAACGTGAACGCCCTTTCCGGGCAGTGCATTGAGATAAACGGCGGCTGTCGCGACCAGTGTTTTACCTTCACCGGTTTTCATCTCGGCGATACGGCCCTCATTCAGGGTCATACCACCCACCAGCTGAACATCGTAATGGCGCATTCCCATTACACGGCGACTGGCTTCGCGCACGGTAGCAAAGGCTTCGGGCAGAATCGCGTCGAGGGTTTCGCCTTCTTCCAGGCGACGGCGGAACACCGCGGTCTTGCCCTGCAACTCGGTATCCGACAGTGCGCCAAACTGCTCCTCAAGTTCATTGATACGCAAAACCACCTTGCGCATCCGCTTGATTTCGCGAGCGTTTTTACTGCCGAACATTTTAGTTGCAAGCTTTGTGAACATAGACCACTGCTTCTTCAGTTAATCGGAGGAAGCCGGCATTCTAACCTTATTTGGTGACAGGTCAAAAGGAGGGGTTCACGGGAATGAAATCAGCGGCTTGCGCGCTGGATATATTTCTCCGGATTTTCCGGTTTTCCATTGCGGATAACTTCGAAGTGCACGTGCGGCCCGGTAGAACGTCCGGTGCTGCCCATAAGAGCCACTTCCTGGCCTTTCTGCACCACATCACCCACGTTCACCTTGATGGTCTTGGCATGAGCGTAGCGGGTTACCAGGCCATCGCCATGGTCAATTTCAACCAGGTTGCCATAACCGTAGCGTTCATCAGCATAGGTAACCACGCCACCGGCCACAGCAATGATGTCGCTGCCGTCCTTGCCTGCCAGATCGACACCCGCATGCCAGGTTCGCTTGCCGGTAAAAGGGTCTGAACGATAGCCATATTTGGACGACAACCAACCCCAGGTGATCGGCCGGCCCTGAACATAAAGCTCATCTTCAAGCTTCTGGCGCGACGCAACCTTGTCGAGCAACCGCAACTGCTTTTCACGATCTTCAATCTGCAGTTCAATCTGGTCGATCATCTCCGTCAATTCCGGAGCACTGAAAGAGTCCGCAGGCAGCATGTCTTCTTCCGGGCCACCAACTGCTGCCGGCTTGTCGAAATTGAATTCGTCACTGGCGACAATGCCGGACTCAACAAAACGCTGACCAAGGGCATCCAGCCTTAACAGGCTTCCCTGGATTCGACCAAGGCGAAGGGTGAGAGCATCAATCTGTTGTTGCACATTCTCCCGAACCCTGACAACTTCCGCCTGCTGGTCTCGAAGTTTGCCCTGCCACTCGGACACCAACTCCGACTCGGTCGGAGTTTCAGCGGCAACCTGAGTAAGGGCGATGCGATAGCCACCCCATAAAGCCGCCAGAATGACCGCCACCACCAGAAACACAAAGCCCGCAATAGCAGCAGCATTCAGGGGTATGGACCGGGGTTGCCCATGGCTTTTGCCAACGAAAATTACGTTCATATCGTCGTTCGGTTTCATGCTGGAGTCGCAACCTTGTCCTTGTAGTGCTGCGACCCGGAAAATTTCCGAGCGGGTCTGCTATCCTTAGCAACAACTACGTACTGATAAATCGTAGCACCCGGTAGACATACTCTCTGGAGACAATGTAAAACGAGTGTCATGTCGGTGCTACGCATAAAGCGTGCCGAAGTGTAACCAATCGTAAACGCCATCGTCGAGAAAAAACCGGCAATGAACAGAAAAAGTGATCAGAAAATGATCTTCAGCACGATTTCACCCAGCTCCAGCTCCACACTAAAGGAGCTGATGGCGAAGGCTGGCCTGCACATACAGGCGGAACAAACCGTGCTATCGGCGATTCCCGATGAGCTGTTGAAAGGAACTCGCTTCGTAAGCTGCCAGGACGGCGAACTGGTTCTGTCCACTGACACCGCCAGCAAGGCAACGCGGCTCAGATTTCGTCAGCACGAGATTATGGAGGCACTCAGGGAAAACGAGTTGTTCCGTTTTGTCTGGAAAATGCGCATAAAAGTGGCGCCAGCCCGATTTCAGCCCCGCAAAAAAGCAGAAAAGGCACCCCTCAGTAAAGAAAATGCCCGACTCCTCTCAGAGGAAGCCGGGCACACGAAGGATAAAGCATTGCGCGAGGTTCTCGAAAAACTCGCAAGCCACGTCCAGGAATAAGGCGTCCCGCCTTACCCCGCCGCCAGCACAGGCTTCATATAAGAGATAGGGGCAGTAGCCTCATCATCAAAGGTAACCACTTCCCACGCATCTTCTTCCGCCCTGAGCTTTCTCAGCAGCTTGTTATTCAGATCGTGGCCAGATTTAATGCCACGGAATTCGCCAATCAGGCTGTTGCCCAGCAGGTAAAGGTCGCCGATGGCATCCAGTACCTTATGCTTGACGAACTCGTCTTCGTAGCGAAGGCCGTCTTCGTTGAGGATCTTGTAGTCATCGACCACAATCGCGTTGTCAACACTGCCACCAAGTGCCAGGTTCATCGCCCGCAACTTTTCAATGTCCCGCATGAACCCGAAGGTGCGTGCGCGAGACACTTCCTTGACAAAGGAGGTGCTTGAGAAGTCGACAGTCGCAGTCTGGGCACGACCCTTGAACACCGGGTGATCGAAGTCGATACCGAAGCTGACTTTGAACCCTTCAAACGGCAGGAAAGTCGCTTTCTTGCCATCTTCTTCCACAGTCACTTCACGCTTGATCCGGATAAAGCACTTGGCCGCTTCCTGCTCTGCGATTCCTGCGGACTGCAGCAGAAACACAAACGGACCGGCAGAGCCATCCATGATTGGGACTTCAGAGGCGCTGAGCTCAACGAAGCAGTTATCAATCCCGAGACCAGCCATGGCCGAGAGCAAATGCTCTACAGTGGCCACACGTACACCGTCTTTTACCAGCGTCGTGGACAACATGGTCTCACCTACATTTTCCGCGCAGGCACGAATTTCGACCACAGGGTCCAGATCCGTCCGTCGGAAGATGATGCCCGTGTCAACAGGTGCTGGCTTGAGGGTCAGGTAAACCTTTTCCCCTGAGTGCAGGCCAACACCGGTCGCACGAATGGTATTTTTGAGTGTGCGTTGTCTGATCATCGGTTCATTATTCCGTCACAAAAGAGCGATATTCTGAGCAAAAAACTGCCCGCAGAATATCAGAATTCAAGACTGAGTACCATTTAACCAGCATGACTTTACTTAACATTTGCAATAGTCACTGGCTATGGCCAATCAGCTCACGCTTGACCGAGACTTAAGGTTCCATCAAACATCAGGAAACCTGCCTTTCGTCACATTTGAGACAGATTATCAATCAGCCTGCCGGCGAAGGAATGCGGGAATATCGAGATAGTCGACTCCCTGCTCTTCGCTTTCTTTACTCTGATCGAGTGCCACGTTGCCCTGAGTTACGGCGCGACGGCGAAGGATCGCCGGGCGATCCAGCTGGTTGTAATCGGTTTTACCGTCCAGGGTACGAGAATTGTCCACGACCTTGGTGGGTTTCTCCCGCTCTCCACCCAGACCGGTAGCAACAACGGTAACCTTCAGCTCTTCGGTCATTTCAGGATCGATAACCGTACCAACCACCACGGTGGCAGAGTCTGAAGCAAACTCACGCACAATATCGCCAACCTCGGTGAACTCGCCCAGGTTGAGGTCCATACCTGCGGTGATGTTGACCAGAATACCCTTGGCACCCTGCAGGTTGATGTCTTCCAGCAGCGGGCTGCGAACAGCTGCTTCGGCGGCTTCGCGAGCACGGTTCTCGCCGGTGGCACGGCCAGTACCCATCATCGCCATGCCCATTTCAGACATAACCGTCTTAACATCGGCAAAGTCGACGTTGATCATGCCGTTACGGGTAATCAGGTCTGCAATGCCCTGAACAGCGCCCAACAAAACATCGTTGGCTGCCGCAAAGGCGTCCAGCAGACTGGTTTTCTTGCCCATCACTGCCAACAGTTTTTCGTTGGGAATGGTGATCAGTGAATCGACGCTTTCTTCCAGTTCCTTGAGGCCAGACTCAGCGACACTCATGCGCTTGCCACCCTCAAACTGGAACGGCTTGGTCACGACGGCGACGGTGAGGATGCCCAGTTCACGGGCAACTTCTGCGACAACCGGTGCGGCGCCAGTGCCTGTGCCACCGCCCATACCGGCAGTGATGAACACCATATCGGAACCGCTCAGGGCCTCGGCGATTCGATCGCGATCTTCAAGCGCTGACTGACGTCCCACTTCCGGGTTCGCGCCGGCACCCAGGCCTTTGGTGATGTTGCCACCGAGCTGGATAATCTGGCGGGCGTCCAGGTCTTTCAGAGCCTGAGCGTCGGTATTGGCGCAGATAAATTCCACACCCTCGATGTCGCTGTTAAGCATGTGGCGCACAGCGTTACCGCCGCCACCGCCAACACCAACTACCTTGATTACTGCGCTTTGCTGAACACTATCAACGAGTTCAAACATATCCCCTACTCCTTCGTGCTGTTTCCGGTCTTTCCAGGCCGGTTTATTTCGATCGTTATGTGTTTTCGAGAAACCTTCGTGTACTACCCCGGTTGACCGTCAGAAATGACCGGTAAACCAGGCTTTCATGCGCTCTACCAGAGAAGGCGCATCCTCCCCCTTGAGCACCGGCGCCCGGCCAAGATCCATTTGCCGGAAGCCATGAATCAACAATCCCACGCCAGTGGCGTAAATCGGGTTGTTGACCACTTCCGTCATCCCGGAGACCGCCTGCGGACAGGCCAGCCTCACCGGCATGTGGAAGATTTCTTCGGCCAGTTCAACCACCCCTTCCATGGTGGAAGAACCGCCTGTAATCACGATGCCCGCAGGGATCAGGTCTTCAAATCCCGAGCGGCGCAATTCCGATTGCACCAGGGTGAACAGCTCCTCATAGCGAGGCTCCACAACTTCTGCCAACGCCTGCCGAGACAGATCCCGCGGCGCGCGATCTCCAACGCTGGGCACCTTGATGGTTTCATCGGCACCTGCGAGCTGAGTCAGCGCGCAGGCGTACTTGATTTTGATTTCTTCGGCATTCTGTGTCGGCGTACGCAAAGCCATGGCGATGTCGTTGGTCACCTGATCGCCGGCAATAGGAATCACCGCGGTATGGCGGATTGCGCCACCGGTGAACACGGCGATGTCGGTGGTACCACCGCCGATATCCACCACGCAAACGCCCAACTCTTTTTCATCTTCGGTCAGGATGGCGTGGCTCGAAGCCAGCTGCTCCAGAATGATGTCATCCACTTCCAGACCGCAGCGCTTCACGCATTTCTCGATGTTCTGGGCCGCGTTGACCGCACAGGTCACCAGGTGAACTTTGGCTTCCAGGCGCACGCCAGACATGCCCATGGGCTCTTTGATGCCTTCCTGATTATCGATCACGAATTCCTGCGGCAGGATATGCAGGATTTTCTGATCGGCAGGGATCGCTACCGCCTGAGCGGCATCGATAACCCGGTCAATATCGGCCTGAGTGACTTCACGATCCCGGATGGCCACGATACCGTGGGAGTTGAGACTCTTGATGTGGCTGCCGGCGATACCGGCATACACCGAATGAATCCGGCAACCCGCCATCAGCTCGGCTTCTTCTACCGCGCGCTGAATGGCCTGAACCGTCACTTCAATGTTCACCACCACTCCGCGCTTGAGACCGCGAGACGGATGGGAACCAATACCGACGACTTCGATGGTTCCGTCCATCTTGCGCTTGCCGACAATCGCAACCACCTTGGAGGTTCCGATATCCAGGCCGACAATCATGTTTTCCGTTTCAACCGATGACATGTGTTTCACCAAACCCCAGGTTCGTAGTAATCGTTATCAGGATTTCGGTGCAGCAACCGCCGCATCCGCTTTCCACTGCACCGCCACACCGTTGGTGTAGCGGGCATCAACCCGGCTGACTTCATCAACTCTGGAAGCCAGCCGGTTCTCATAAACCGTTATAAAGCGCTCAAACCGTTGCTCTACCTGGTCGCGCCCCAGTACCACTTCTATGCCGTTGGTCAGCGTTAACGTCCAGGCGCCACGCTGTTCGAGTGACAAGCCGGCAAAGCCAAGGCCATAACCAAACAACTGATCACTCATGCTCCGCGCCATCGCAATGACATCCCGTACCCGTTCATCCGGCCCGGACAGTCTTGGCAGCTTGCCAGCCACTTCCGGATTCGCCGGTGCGAACAGCTCACCTGAACGACTCACCAGCCGGCCATCACTCCAATAAGCCAGCGGCTTCTTCTCCCGGATATCAATTTCCAACCGGCCCGGCCAGACCCGCTTGACTGCGGCGGATTCGACCCAGGGTCTACGCTCCAGTTCGGCCTTGATCTCGGCCAGGTCGGTCGAGAAGTAACTTTTGCCAACCCAGACACCGGCGGCCCGCTCAATCGCCACCTGGCTGTCACCGACAAACTGGCCATGCACATCCACCGCCACGATCTGCTGATCCATGGCGGTAAGCAGTCGATCCGTTCCCCAGGGCACCAGCGCAGCCAACAAAACAACGGTGGCCCCCAGCCCGACCTGCAGCCAGGGCACGGCTGCCAGAATCGCTTTTAACACGCCAAACCGGTCGCGCCCTGGCTCTACGGTGGTTGCCCCCCGTCGCCGGGGCTGCTCGGGCGGTACTGCCCGGCTCCGGATCAGCAATGTCTCAAGCATTCGGCGCCTCCGCCACGGTATCTTTCAGTATCCGGACCACCAGTTCTTCGAAACTGATGCCTGCCGCTCTGGCGGCCATAGGCACCAGACTGTGATCGGTCATTCCCGGCACCGTGTTTACTTCAAGCAACCAGAATTCGCCATCCGCGTCCTGCATGATGTCTACCCGGCCCCAGGTACGGCAGCCGACCACGCGAAAAGCATCCAGCGCCAGGTGCTGCAGACGTAACTCGTCGTCCGGGGACAGACCACAGGGGATGCGGTACCGGGTGTCATCCGCCAGGTACTTGGCGTCATAGTCGTAGAAGTCGTGGTCGGTACTCAGCCCGATCGCCGGCAGTGCTTTGTCCTGAAGCAAACTGACCGTAAACTCCGGGCCCTCGATCCACTTTTCAACCAGCACCAGGTCATCCATTGCTGCTGCCGATTGGTAAGCCTCAACCAACTCACTGGCATTACGAACCTTACGAATACCAATGCTGGAACCTTCGTGGGCCGGTTTAACACTTAGCGGTGTGCCCAGACTGGCGACAATCTCATCCGCCTCGGCTACGGATTTCATGGCCCGAAATGCCGGAGTGGGCAAACCACAGCCCTCAAAAACATACTTGGTCCGCAGCTTGTCCATGGCCAGAGCCGAAGCAAGCACTTCGCTACCGGTATAGGGAATGCCGGCCTGACCAAGAATGGCCTGGATCGTGCCGTCTTCTCCGCCTCGGCCGTGAAGCGCGATAAATACCCGGTCGAAGTCCGGTGCTTCCACGGTACGCAGCAAGCAGCCCCGTACGTCAACACCAAACGCATTAACGCCGGCAGACTGCAGCGCCGCCAGCACTGCCCTGCCACTTTTCAGGGACACTTCCCGCTCCGCTGAATCGCCGCCCATAAAGACCGCAACCCGGCCCAGAGCTTTAACCAGCGCAGGAGGTGCCTGATAAGGCTGGGTGTCGATGTGGGTTATATCACTCACTTTTTGCTACCCCCGCTGCGGCAAGGCGTGCTGCCACCCCGCCGATATCGCCTGCTCCCTGGGTGATCAACAGGTCGCCGTCTTGGAGTACATTGGCCAGAAGCCCTTCAATTTCGCGATTATCTTCAACGAACATCGGCTCAACTTTGCCTCGCTGCCGGATACTGCGACACAGCGCCCGTCCGTCGGCACCGGGAATCGCCGGTTCCCCAGCCGAGTAAACGTCCATCAGAAGCAAACCATCCACCTCCGACAGCACCCGGACGAAGTCCTCATAGAGGTCTCGGGTTCGGGTAAACCGGTGCGGCTGGTAAAGCATCACGATTCGGCGATCCGGCCATGCGCCACGGGCCGCCTTTATAACGGCTTCCACTTCGGTCGGGTGGTGACCGTAATCATCCACCAGAGTGACCTGCCCGCGCGGCGCATGATACTCGCCGTACACCTGGAAACGTCGGCCAACACCGGCAAAACCGGCCAGTCCGCGACAGATCGCTTTATCATCCACGCCTTCATCTGTCGCCACAGCGATTGCTGCCAGCGCATTAAGTACGTTGTGCCGTCCCGGCATTCTGAGCTCGACATCAAGATCCGAACGGCCACCGGGGCGGCGCACCAGAAAGCTCGTTTTCAAGCCGTCTGAGCTGATGTTTTCAGCCCGGTAGTCCGCTTCCGGGTTATCAATGCCATAGGTAATGATGGCTCGGGATATCCTGGGAATGATTTCCTGAACAAACTCATCATCCACGCACATAACTGCAATGCCGTAAAATGGCAGATTGTGCAGAAAATCAACAAACGTCTGCTTCAGCTTTTCGATGTCGCCGCCATAGGTTTCCATATGGTCGGCTTCAATGTTCGTCACCACTGAAATCACGGGCGTGAGATGCAGGAACGAGGCATCACTCTCATCTGCCTCAGCGACCAGATAGCGGGAGCCGCCCAGCTTTGCATTGGTACCCGCGCTGTTCAGCTTGCCACCGATAACAAACGTCGGGTCCAGGCCCGCCTCGCCCAGGATCGACGCAATCAGGCTGGTGGTGGTGGTTTTGCCGTGAGTTCCGGCAACCGCGATACCGTGCCGGTAGCGCATGATTTCCGCCAGCATTTCCGCACGGGGAACGATCGGCACACGGCGACTGCGGGCCGACACCACTTCCGGATTGTCCTTGGCGACCGCTGAAGACACCACCACCACATCGGCCGTCTCGGTGTTTTCCGCTCGATGGCCGATCTGGACTTCTACGCCCATGGCCCTCAGCCGTTCCGTTACGGCGCTGTCTTTCAGGTCAGACCCCGAAACGTCGTAGCCCTGATTCTTCAGCACTTCGGCGATACCGCTCATGCCTGCACCGCCGATGCCGACAAAGTGGATACGGCGAATCCGGCGCATCTCGGGCACCTGATATACCAGTGGCGGATTGGTTAATTCAGCCATTGGCGGCCTCCAGACAGTAATTCACGACTCTCTCCGTTGCATCGGGGCGCGCCAGCGAGCGGGCGGCCTTCGCCATTTTCAGAATTCTTTCACGGTTGCTGGTCAGGTCTCTCAAAGTCTCTGCCAGCACCTCAGGGGTCAGCTGTGACTGCGGCACAAGAATGGCTGCGCCGGCCTTTACCATGTGCTGGCCGTTGCGGGTCTGGTGGTCATCCACGGCATGCGGGAATGGCACCAGCAACGCCCCGATACCCGCAGCGCAGAGCTCCGAAACCGTTAACGCTCCGGCCCGACAGATCACCAGATCCGCCCACTCGTAAGCCTCTGCCATGTCGCGAATAAACGGCTCCACGCTGGCCTCAATGCCCGCCGCCTCGTAGGCATTTCTTGCGGCATCCAGATTCTTCTCACCGCACTGATGGCGGACTTCCGGGCGCTCGCTTTCAGAAAGCAGGGCAAGCGCTAGCGGTATCTGCTGGTTAAATACTTGAGCCCCCAGGCTGCCACCAACCACCAGCACTCTGACCGGCGTTGCCCTGTTGGCCAAGCGTTGCTCCGGTTCTGGCAGGTTGGCCAGATCTTTTCGTACCGGGTTACCGGTGCAACGGGTAACCACCTTGTCACCGAAACTGCCCGGGAAGGCCTCCAGTACCGTGGCCGCGAAACGGGTCAGCAACCGGTTAGTCATGCCCGCCACGGCATTCTGCTCATGAATAATCAGAGGCTTGCGCTGCATCCAGGCAGCGACACCACCCGGCCCCGTCACAAAACCACCCATGCCCACAACACAGTCCGGGTTGATCCGGCGCATGACGGTGTGAGCCTCAACCAGCGCCCGCATCAGGCGAAAAGGCGCCAGCAACAATGCCAGCTTGCCTTTGCCCCGAAGGCCGGAAATATGGATCAACGACAGCGGAATCTCGGTCTCACCGATCAATCGCTCTTCCATACCGCCTTTGGCACCCAGCCAGTAAACCTCATGGCCACGTTCCTGCAGCGCCCTGGCGGTTGCCAAAGCAGGGAATACATGGCCACCCGTACCGCCGGCCATCATGATGAAACGACGAGGACTAGTCATACACAGCACCTCCCCGATTCTTGCGTTCAGGCTTCTCAGACGCCATCCGCTCTTTGTCCAGACGTTCCATTTCTACCCGCGCCAACACACCCAGGCCAATACAGGTCACCAACAAACTTGAGCCGCCATAGCTGACCAGGGGCAAAGTCAGCCCCTTGGTGGGTAATAAACCGGTACACACCGCCATGTTGATGCCTGCCTGCAGACCAATGAGCAGCGTGATGCCATAGCTGAAGCACGCACCGAATGGCATGCCACTTTTTTCTGCTCGGCGAGCAATCACAAAGCCACTGACCACCAGAGCGGTAAACAGTGCCAGCACGATCAGTGCGCCAATGAGCCCGAACTCTTCCGCAATGATTGCGAAGATAAAATCGGTGTGAGCTTCCGGCAGGAAGAACAGCTTCTGTACCGAGTTACCCAGGCCAACCCCCGTCCATTCGCCGCGTCCAAAGGCAATCAAAGACTGAGTCAGCTGGTAGCCGCTATCGAACTGATCTTTCCATGGGTCCAGATAGCTCACGACCCGCTTCAGGCGGTACGGTGCGCTGACAATGAGCACCGCCCCCAGGAACGCCAGCACACCGATCAGCGGCAGGAATCGGGTCAGCCTGACGCCACTCAGGAAAATCATTGCTGCCGCCGCTGCTGTCAGCACCACAGAAGCACCAAAGTCCGGCTCTGTCATCAGCAGTCCAACTGCGAGCATCAGAACAATGACCGGTTTGAAAAAACCCAACCAGGTGTTCAGCAGTTCCTCTCTGCGGCGCACCACGTATCCCGCCAGGTAGGCAATCAAACACAGCTTGGCCACTTCCGAAACCTGTACGTTGAACAACCCCATGGGTATCCAGCGCGTCGATCCGTTTACCGTGCGACCCAACGGGGTAAGCACCGCCACGAGCACCAACATACCGATGGCCAGCAACAGCCAACCGCTGCGCTCCCACCAGGAAACCGGCACGTTGACGGCGATTAGCGCCGTCAGGCAACCCAGTGCAGCGAAAATAAGCTGCCTGATCACGTAGTGATAACTGTTATCCAGCGTGGCGGCTGCCATATCCATGGAGGCGGACGAAATCATCACCACGCCGATGACAAGAAGCGCCACGGAGGAAACGATCAGTACCGGTAGCGGCTGCAACTCTGTCGCCCTGATCTGGTCTTGGGGGATTCCGGCTGCAATCTGCATCACAGGGCCTCCACCAACGTGCGGAACTGATCGCCGCGGTCGTTATAGTCACGAAACATGTCAAAGCTTGCGCAGGCTGGCGACAACAGAACCCGATCACCGGAAACAGCCTGGCGACGAGCTTCAGCGACCGCCTCGCCCAGACTGGCGGACCGGACGACGTCCATGCATCCACCAACCGACCGGGCGATGACATCTGCATCGCGCCCAATCAACACCACCGCGCGACAATGCCGGCTCACAGGCTCAGCCAACGGGGTAAAGTCGGCGCCTTTACCCTCGCCGCCCGCGATCAGGATCACCCTGCCATGACTGGGCACCAGGCTTTCAATCGCGGCAACGGTGGCGCCCACGTTGGTGCCTTTCGAATCGTTGATGTACTCCACGCCATCCAGCTTTCGGACAAACTCACAACGATGGGGCAGGCCCGAAAACTTCCGGGCTACTTCCAGCATCGGAGCCATCGGCAAACCCGCTGCGTGGCCCAGCGCCAACGCCGCCATGACGTTACTGATGTTGTGACGGCCCATGAGCTTCAGCTCGCTGGCCAGCAGCAAATTATCGAAGCCAAAGGTGATCCAGGTGCCCTGATCGTCGTCACGGGTACTGAAGGTCTCCGGGTTCACCCGATTGAAACCAAAGCACAGAAACCGCAAGGTATCTCGCGCCATCGGGGTACTCAGGGCATCATCCAGGTTGACGATGGCGTTCTTACAACCGCGGTAGATCCGCTGTTTTGCCTGAAAATACGACATTTTGTCCGGATAACGATCCATATGATCGTCGCTGACATTCAGTACCGTCGCTGCCAGGGCGTTGAGTTGGTCTGTGGTTTCCAGCTGAAAGCTCGAAAGCTCCAACACATAGAGGTCAGCCCCTTGCCCCAGCAGATCCAGTGCCGGGGTACCGATGTTGCCCCCAACCTGCACCTTGCGGCCGGCAGCCGTCGCCATTTCGCCAACCAGGGTGGTAACGGTGGTTTTGCCGTTGGAACCGGTAATCGCAACGATCGGCGCATCGGCGGCATCCGCGAATAGATCAATATCGCCCCGGATGAGCGCGCCTTGCTGCGCTGCGGCAGCAATTGCCGGATCTGCAACGCTGATGCCGGGGCTCACAATCAACTCACCGAAACCCGAGAACAGATTCCGGTCAAACTCCCCCAGAAACACCGGCACGTCAGGCCAGCCATCCCGCAGTTCCTGCAGCCCGGGAGGGTTCTCACGGCTATCGGCCACCGCGATCTCTCTGCCCTGCCCGGACAGATAACGCACGCAGGAGAGCCCGGTTTTACCGAGCCCTACTATCAATGTGCGACGATCTGAAACAATGACACTCATAGCCGTAGCAACTTCCTATCGAATTTTCAGACTGGCAAGGCCAATCAGGACCAGAACAACCGTAATGACCCAGAACCGCACGATAACTCTCGGCTCAGGCCAACCCTTCAACTCAAAGTGGTGGTGCAGCGGTGCCATCCGGAAGATCCGGCGACCGGTCAGACGGAATGAAGCCACCTGCAGAATCACCGAGATGGTTTCCATCACAAACACACCGCCCATGATGAACAGCACAATTTCCTGACGAACGATGACTGCCACCACACCCAGGGCCGCACCCAAGGCCAGCGCACCGACATCGCCCATGAACACCTGGGCCGGATAGGTGTTGAACCACAAAAATCCGAGGCCGGCGCCAACCAGGGCACAACAAAACACGATCAGCTCACCCGCACCCGGCAGGTGGGGAATCAACAAATAATTGGCAAACTGGGCATGGCCGGAGACATAGGCAAAAATGGCCAGAGCCCCTGCCACCATGACGGTGGGCATAATCGCAAGACCATCAAGACCATCCGTCAGATTCACGGCGTTACTGCTGCCAACGATCACGAAATAGGTCAGCAGAATGAACAACACCGGCCCGAGGGTCAGTGACACATCCTTCAGGAACGGCAGGTAGAGTGACGTCTCCTGGGGCAGCGACGCCGTGGTGTACAGAACCACCGCGGCCGCTGCACCAATCAGCGACTGCCAGAAGTATTTCCAGCGGCCCGGAAGACCACGTGGATTTCGCTCAACCACCTTCCGGTAATCATCAACCCAGCCAATTGCCCCGAACAACAGTGTGACCAGCAGGACCGTCCAGATATAACGGTTACTCAAGTCCGCCCAAAGCAACGTGGAGATGGCGATCGCCACCAGAATCAACGCGCCGCCCATGGTAGGCGTGCCAGCTTTGCTCAGGTGAGTTTGCGGGCCATCATCACGGACAGCCTGACCAATCTGGTACTGACTGAGCTTTCGAATCATCACCGGGCCGATCAGGAGCGAAATCAGCAGTGCAGTGAGCACACCAAGAATCGCGCGCACAGTCAGGTACTGAAACACCGTCAGCGCGGAAAAATGTTGGGATAGGACCTCTGTCAGCCAGAGCAGCATGTGTTTTTCACCTTTTTCTGAATTCCCTCTACCACGCGATCCATGGCAGAACTGCGAGAACCTTTGACCAGTACGGTCATGGCACCTTGGCGACCATCCAGGATGGCGCTTACGGCTTGCTCGTGGCTCTGAAACTGTTCCGTGCCCGGGCCAAAGCCGTCCGCATAACCTTCGCCACCCTCGCCAACGACCAGAAAACGGTCAATGGCCTTGTCCTTTGCATGTGCACCGACTTCCCGGTGCAGCTCAACGGCCTGTGGTCCAAGCTCAGCCATAGCTCCCAGTACCGCTATCCGACCTCCGGGATAGCCCGCCAGCACATCGAGTGCGGCTTTCATGGAGGCCGGGTTGGCATTGTAGCTGTCATCAATCAGCGTCAAGCCCGGCGATGGCGTCAGCACCTGTAACCGTCCTTTGACCGCCTGAACACCTTCTAATCCCCGAACCAGCTGCTCGTTGGTCGCGCCCAGTTCCCGGCACGCAGCAATCGCCAGCAGAGCATTGGTCACGTTGTGCTCACCGACCAGCGGCAGCGTAATCACGCATTGCCAGCCATCCGGACCGGCAACCTCCATGGCCAGTTTCTGGTCGGGGCCCGCAATGGCTGTAGCCCGGTAGTCTGCCTCCGGATGATCGAGCCGTGACACGCTCATTACCCGGCGCTCCCCCGCACGTTCGCGCCACTGGTCAAATGCCGCATCGTCCCGATTAAGTACCGCCAGGCCACCTGCAGCGAGCCCATCAATAATCTCACCCTTGGCAAGCACAATGTTCTGATAGCTGCCAAAGCCTTCCAGGTGCGCCTGGCCTGCGTTGGTCAGGATCGCCACCCTGGGCTGCACAATGGCAACCGTATGAGCAATCTCCCCAAGACCACTGGCTCCGAGCTCAATGGCGCCGTACTGGTGTTCAGGTGCCAGCCGGAACAGGGTCAGCGGAACGCCAATGTGGTTATTCAGGTTGCCCTCGGTTGCCAGAGCGCTGCCCATTTGTTCAAGAATGGACGAGGTCAGCTGACGCACCGTGGTCTTGCCGCTGCTGCCAGTCACTGCAATCAGCTGTGCGTTGCTCTCTCTCCGGTTACCGGCCGCCAGGCTCGCCAGCGCGGCCACCGTATCTCTGACCACCAACTGCGGCAGGGCCACGGATTCATCAGCTATATCGACAACGGCAGCAACCGCGCCTTGAGCCTTTGCCTGCTCAAGGAACTGATGGCCATCAAAGCGGTCGCCTCGCAATGCTACAAACAGCTGCCCGTCACCGACGCTACGGGTATCTGTAGACACGCCTTTAAACCACACTGCGGCAGGATCAACAGAAGCACCAGCGAGACCGGCCTTGAGCCAGTCACGGGCTTCCGCAAGCGAGAAGGCGCGCATCATGCCACACCCCCGTTGAGATTCAGCTGATGGCGCACCTGTTCGGAATCACTGAACGGTAACTTCTGGCCTGCGACTTCCTGCCAGGCCTCATGCCCCTTGCCTGCGACCAGAACCAGGTCCTCAGGACCGGCCATCGCAATCGCTTCAGCAATCGCCGTCGCGCGATCATGGACAACGCGGTAGCAATGCTCACCGGAGAAGCCCCGAACAATGTCGCTCGCAATACGGGCAGGATCTTCTGAGCGGGGGTTGTCATCGGTCACGATGACCACATCGGCCCGCCTCTCGGCTTCTGCGGCCATTTCCGGCCGTTTGCCGGGATCACGATCCCCACCGCACCCGAATACACAAATCAACTTTCCTTTGGCATGCGGGCGCAGAGCCGCCAGCGCATTGGCCAGGGCATCCGGTGTGTGGGCATAATCCACGACCACATGCCGGCCGTCGGCACCGGTAAACCGTTCCAGACGTCCCGGCGGCGGTGTCAACCGGGAGCAGGCATCAACAGCCCGGTCGACTGGAACCCCCAGCGTCAACACCGTTGCCAGCGAGGCCAGCACATTACTGGCATTGAAGCTGCCCAATAACGGCACCTGCAATTCAAATTCTCCCCATTGTCCGTCTACCAGGGCCCGGAAGCCGGACGTCGTCGGGGTAAACTCTCTCAGCCACAACTCGGTCTGGGCTTCATGCAAGCTATAGCGAACCCTGTCGCACAGGCCCTCAAGCTGCCGGTGAAGCTGGCGCCCGAACGGGTCATCAAAATTGATCACGGAAAAGTGCAGCTCTTCCCTCTGGAACAACCGCGCCTTGGCCTCACCATAAGCCTCCATGGTTCCGTGATAATCCAGGTGATCCCGGGTCAGGTTGGTGAACACAGCCCCGGTCATGGTCAGCTTGTCGATACGGCCCTGATCCAATGCATGGGACGACACTTCCATGACAGCGGCACGACCGCCGTCATGATGAATGCGACTGAGCACCCTGTTGACCTGAACCACATCCGGCGTGGTATGGGTTGCCGGCTGCAGGTGTCCGGGCATGCCATATCCCAGGGTGCCGAGAACGCCACAGGGCGTGCCGGTTTCCTTGAGCATTTGCGCAATGTATTGGGTTACCGAGGTCTTACCGTTGGTTCCGGTGACGCCGATTACCCGCAGATGACGGGACGGGTGTTCAAAGAACCGGGTGGCAATTCTACCCAGCTGAGCCCGCAGCCCCATCACGGGCACGATCAGTGCGCCATGCCGCTCATGGCACTCCCGGATCTCAACGGCCTCGAGCAGTATTGCTGTTGCTCCGGCGGCAATGGCCTGGTCCACATAATGCTCCGCTGGCGTTTGGGCGCCGGCAAGAGCAATAAACGCATCACCCGATCGCACCGTTCGGCTGTCCGTCTGCAACCCGTGAATGGTGACATCGAAAACCGATGGGACATCCACGATTCCCTGTAACAGAGTGCTGATCGATGTGATGCACATGGCGTTAACCCCTCTCTCCGGACGCCGCACGCGGAGCTTTCGCCCCGGTGACTTCCAGCTCAGGCTTCACATTCAGCAGTCGCAATGCGTCACCCATCACCCGGGCAAACACCGGCGCAGCAACCTCACCGCCGTAGTACTCCCCGGATTGCGGCGCATCCACGGCCACAACCGTAACTATTCTCGGGTCATCTATAGGAGCCATTCCCGCGAAAATCGCTTTATACATACTGTCTTCGTAGCCTTGCGCCCCGACCAGGTGAACCGTTCCGGTTTTCCCCCCTGCGGCGTAAAGTGCCGGCTGGGCCCTGCCTCCGGTTCCCCGGGCTACCGCTTCTTTCAGCATATTCCGCACCGCAAGCGTGACGCCTTCAGACAAAACACGCTGACCTTCAGGCGGATGTTCCTGCTTCATCAGGCTCACCGGATACCGAATGCCACCATTTGCGATAACCATATAGGCCTGAGCCAACTGCAGTGCGTTGACGCTGACACCATAACCATAGGAAAGCGTGGATTCCTCAACCGGCCGCCACTTGGGTGGCGCCGGCAAAACGCCTACGGCTTCCCCAGGGAAGCCGATGCCAGTTGCCTGCCCCAGCCCCATCCGGGCAAAGAGATTCCTCAAAGAATCCCCCCCCAGGTCTGTGGCAATCTTGCTCACCCCCACGTTGCTCGACTTTACGATGATCTCTGTCAGATCCATGACACCGTAATTTCGATGATCCCGAATCGTGAAGCGCCCAAATCTGCGGTAGCCCGGCGATGTATCGACCGTACTATTGACCTGATACTTGCCTGACTCCAGCGCCGCAGCGATGGTCAGTGGTTTCATCGTAGAGCCAGGCTCAAACAGATCCGTGATGGCTTTATTGCGCAGATTCTCGGCCGAAAGCTGGGAGCGATCGTTCGGGTTGTACGAACCCTGATTGACCATGGCCAGCACTTCACCAGAGTCGACATCCAACATCACCAGCGTGCCGCCCCGGGCATTGTGAGCGCTGACCACCGCTTTGAGCTCCCGGTACGCCAGATATTGAAGGCGCAGATCAATACTCAGTTCCAGGTCCTTTCCGGGCCGCGCATCACGAATGAGCATTAGGTCTTTGATCACACGACCCCGATTGTCTTTCAGTACGCGCTTCGCGCCGGGCTCACCGAGCAGCCATTGGTTATAGGCCAGTTCAATACCTTCCTGCCCCTGCTCATCAATGCTGGTGAACCCAACCACATGGGCGGTTACCTCGCCCGCCGGATAGTAGCGCCGGTACTCCTGGCGAGCGTAGATCCCACCAACACCCAGCGCCAGAGCGTCCCTGGCCATGGCCGGCTGAACCTTCCGGCGCAAATAAATAAACTCGCGCCCGGCATAATCACGGAGCCGTTGACGCAAATCGCCTTCGGACAGATCAAGCACCCGTGCCAGCACTGCCAGCTGGGGGTCATCAGGGTCCGCTTCCGAAGGGTTAGCCCACACCGTCTGCACCGGAGTACTGACCGCAAGAGGTTCGCCATGGCGATCGGTGACAACGCCCCGGTGGGCATCAATCGACTCCACACGAATGGTCCGGACATCGCCTTGCTTACGCAGAAAGTCGTTATCCACCACGTGCAGATCCGCAAGCCGCCAGCCAATACCGAGCACAACCAGCAGAAAGACGCCCAGCACCGATCCGAAGCGCCAGGCTGTTAACCCTGCCGACAATCGCTGCATCCAGCTTGTTGTCTGCTTGCTCCGACCGGACAAATTGGTCACCTTGCTGTTGTTATATTGTCTACTTAGCCGCAATCGGCGTCATCAAGGGCACCAGCACAATATCCTGACGCCCGGGAACCATCATGCTGAACCGGTCAGCGGCCAGCTTTTCAACGCGCCCATGAGCGCTCAACGCGCTCTGCTCAAGCAACAACTGGCTCCATTCGCGCTGATAGGCATCCCGTTGACCCTGCAAGCTGGACAAGGTATTGAACAACTCCCGGTTCTCATGGGCGCTTACCACCACACCTATGGCAGATACGGTGAGCACCATCACCAGCACCAAAGACACCAACACTCTGGTTTCCCGGGTGGTATCAAAGACTGCTCGAGAAACGCGAACAGCAGACGCAACGCCCTCCCGCACCCGTTCTTTGTTAAGCCTGGTTGTTTTCGTCGGTTGTTCGATAGCTACCGCGCCCATGGCGTCTCGCTCCCTTGCGATTTCGCTTAAGTTGTTCTGCGCTCCAGTACCCGCATAACAGCACTGCGAGCCCGGACGTTTTCGTTTATTTCGTATTCGCTGGCTTTACTGGCCTTGCCGATCAGCCGATACGACGACTGCATCTGTTCAGCGGTGACCGGCACACCTTTCGGGATTTTTGGCCCCTGGGCCAGATCTCTCATGAACCGTTTGACCAGCCGGTCTTCCAGCGAATGAAAGCTGATCACCACCAGCCTGCCACCCGGCGCGAGACGCTCAGCGGCAATTTTCAGCCCGGTCTCCAGATCTTCCAGCTCACGGTTGATAAAAATCCGGATAGCCTGGAACGTGCGAGTCGCCGGGTGCTTGTGCTTTTCCTTCTTTGGTACCGCCTCGGCCACGAGCTCGGCGAGCTGCCGGGTGGTATCCAAAGGCACTTCACCTCTACGCTGCACCACTAGCCGCGCAATACGGCGCGCAAACTTTTCTTCCCCGTAGCGGAAGATCACGTCTGCGATGTCCTTCTCTTCTGCTCTGGCAAGCCACTGGGCCGCGCTCGGCGCCTGCTGTGGATTCATCCGCATATCCAGAGGGCCGTCTTTCATGAAGGAAAAACCTCGTGCTGCATCATCCAGCTGAGGTGAAGACACACCCAGGTCCATCAACACGCCATTGACCACCGGCCATTGCCGGCTATCGAGGGCGTCCGACAACTCCGCAAACGAGCCGTGGTACCAGGAGAAGCGGCCATCATTGGTCGCCAGCTCCTCTGCGACACGAATCGCTTCAGGATCCTTATCAATACCCAGCAACCTTCCATCAGCACTCAACTGGCCCAGAATCAAACGACTATGGCCACCACGACCGAACGTTGCATCGATATAGCAGCCCGATTGGTCGTTAATCAGATACTCAACCGCTTCATCAAGCAGGACTGAGCGATGCCTGAAATTCTGTTCGGAGTCCTGGCCTGCTTCGATCATAGCGACAGCGCCTCCATTTCCGGTGGCATATCGTCATCACCCGAGGACTCGTCCAGCCAGGCGAACCAACGCTCTTCACTCCAGAGCTCAAGTTTTTTGCCCTGACCGATGAGCATCAGCTTCTTTTCCAGATGCGCGTAATTTCTGAGCGTAGGTGGCACCAGAATCCGACCGGCCGAATCCAGCTCCATCGGCGCCGCATTACCCAGAATCAGGCGCTGAAGACGGCGAGCAGCCTTGTTCATGTTGGGCAATGCCTCAATTTTCGGGCGCAACGTCTCCCATTCGGGCTCGGGATACAGCAGCAAACACCGCTCTTCATCGGCATTGGCGGTCAAAACAATACGGCCACCACAAAGCTGCGCGAGCTCCTCACGCACCTTCGTCGGGATCGCCAGGCGCCCCTTTGCGTCCATATTAATGGCATGACTGCCAAGAAAGTTGCTCATTTATGCCGTATCCAAGGCTGCTATTTCCACAAAAAACCACTAGAAACCACTTTTTCCCACTTCCGCACACTATAGAAACACGCAAAAGACAATGCAAGCGCCGCAATCGACACCACACAGGTAAAAGTTCCTTTAATGACAAGAGGTTACAAAAGAGAAACTTACGAGAGGGTTAAAAAGACGTAAAGAATAGGTGGAAAAACAAGTACCTGCAGATAACTCTGAAGAGCCAGTCTAGGGCTTAAGATTTTTTGGCTATAAACGCCAGATTATGAGAAGGGTGCACATCACGTACCGGAAGGAAAATGGCGAGCTCGCCGATAAGCCGGGTTCTGTCTTGGACAGTCATTCATCTAGGGCCTGCGTCACCACAGGCCTCAAGCAACCTACCCGAATCCAGCGCGGGCCACGCCAACGGATTCCTATTTGGTCTTGCTCCAGGTGGGGTTTTCCATCGCCGTGGACTGTTACCAGCCACGCGGTGCGCTCTTACCGCACCATTTCAACCTTACCGGCGCCCGAGGGCACGTAGGCGGTATACTTTCTGTTGCACTTTCCGTCGGCTCGCGCCGCCCAGGCGTTACCTGGCACCTTGCCCTGTGGAGCCCGGACTTTCCTCCCCCGGTGAAACCGGCGGCGACTGTCTGGCGAGCTCGGCGCTGACAATACCCGTGCGAAGGCCGGCACGCAAGCGCTTTAATTGTCCCTGAGGCCCAGCGCGCGCTGGTAGAGGTCATTTTTACTCAGCCCGGAAACATCAGCCACGATTTTAGCGGCGGTCTTTACCGGCAATTCCTTTACGAGAAGGGCCAGCAACTTATCCGCATCAACTGACGCTTCAGCACTCGGCACATCCGCCGCCCCTCTGACCATGACAACAAACTCACCACGAGACCCGTGCGGATCAGCCTGAAGTTCAGCCAGCACCTCCGCCGCTGCGCCACTGTAAAAGGTTTCGAACGTCTTGGTCAGCTCCCTCCCCAGGACGCACTCGCGTTCGGCGCCGAACACGTCAACGACATCTTCCATCAAATCGGTAATCCGGTGAGGCGACTCGTAGAACACCAAAGTGGCGGATTGCCTGCGGAACGACTCCAGAGTGGACTTTCTCCCCGCCCGCTTAGCCGGCAAAAAGCCCGCAAACAAAAACTGATCCGTTGGCAAACCCGCTGCAGAGAGCCCCGCCACCAAGGCACAGGCTCCGGGGATTGGCGAGACTTTGAATCCTGCCGCCCGCGCCTCTCTGACAACAATATAACCTGGGTCCGAAATGAGCGGTGTACCAGCATCTGACACCAGGGCCACCGTTTGCCCCGCAGAAAGCGCTTCAAGCACACGACTCACCCGGCCACGCTCATTGTGATCATGCAGCGCAAGCATTGGCTTACTCAGGCCCAGATGCTGCAACAACCTGCCACTGTGGCGTGTATCCTCCGCAGCCACCAGATCCGCACCGGCCAATACCTGCCTTGCACGCTCCGACAAATCGTCAAGATTACCGATAGGGGTGGCAACCACATATAACAAGCCACCGACACTAACCGGCACGCGCTCTGAACTGGACATAAACTGACTCCGGAAGAAAATTCCACATCACTCGAATTTCCGGCCCATGACAGGCACGTCATGTGAAATACGCCGGGAGCTGGTAAACTTGCCAGCTAATTAGCGGCATCACAAGCCTAATGATCCGGAGACCACCGAGCCTGCCATGATGACACACCGCAACCGATTACCGGCCTATACTCTGCTAGCCCTTCTGTTCTTAGTGATTGGAGGCTGCGCCACCGTAAATCTGGACAGCCACGTCGCAGACTCGCCGGAGCAGGCTCTGGCACTCGCTGCTGATGAAACCAACCCGGCAGTTGGGCAACGCTACCTGCTGAGGATTGCGAGCAGCTACCAGGACAAAGGCGACCATCAGGCCGCTCGGAAAATACTTCGCCATCAACTTCTGGAGGCTACAGCAGGCGAACTGCAGAACCAGCATCGCCTGCTGTCCATGGCCAGTGCGATTGAGCTTCAGGACGGCGACTGGGCCGAGGAGCTGACGAGTCAAAGCACTGCCGAAGATTTTCTGGACTACCCGACCGAGCTTATGACCCGGGCCGCAACGCTGCAGGCAGCAACACTGTCACTGGCCGGTAAACCCCTCGACGCTGCGATGACACTCATCCTGCTTGGCCAGACCGATAGTGGCACCAATCCCCAGAGCACCCACGACAACATCTGGAGCCACCTCAAGACGGTCAACGCAGCTCAGCTGCAGGCCGCCGCCGACAACGTCATTGGATTCGAGAACCAGGGTTGGCTGGAGCTGGGCCTGACGCTCAGAACCGCCGACGGCAACCTGGACAACCAGGGTAGATTGATACGCCAATGGCAAAACAACTGGCCCGGACACCCGGCAGCCCAGACCTTGCCCACAGAACTGACCCTACTGGCAGACCTGTCGGCAACGCGGCCGGAGAACATTGTCCTCGCGCTGCCTCTTCAAGGCCCGCTGGCAAGCGCTGGAAAAGCTATCCGGGACGGATTCATTGCAGCGTACTACAGCGACGAGTCCGCAGACCGCGCCAAAACAGACATCAGAATTGTCGACACCTCAGGCGCACCATTCACCCAGCTGTATACGTCGCTGACGTCCAGCAAGGCCGACCTGATCGTCGGGCCGCTTGAGAAAGAAGGGTTAGTCGAGCTGGCTGCCATGAACACTCTTCCTGTGCCCGTGCTGGGCCTCAATTACCTGCCTGCAGACAGCAAGATTCCAGACGGGCTGTATCAGTTCGGTTTATCTGCGGAAGACGAAGCACGACAGATCGCTGACCAGCTGGCATCCCGGAATATTACCCGCATCCTGGCTCTCATACCGCATGGTGAATGGGGCGACAGAGTGACGAACGCCCTAACGACCAGAATGCAGGAAACCGGAACCACAGCGCTTGACGTTCAGCGCTTCTTCCCGGAAGACAATCTTCGCTCCGTGACAGCAGATCTCCTGGGCATCACCACCTCACGTCAACGCGCCATCGATGTCGAACGCACCATTGGCCTGAACGTCGAATTCGAACCTCGCCGACGCCAGGATGCCGAAGCCATAGTGATGGTTGCGACTCCGACCGTTGGCCGGCAGTTCAAACCCCTGTTTGCGTTCTACTATGCCGGTGACCTGCCGGTATACGCTCCCTCCATAATCTACGAGGGTACGCCAAACCCGGCCAGGGACAGAGACCTCGACAACGTCATTTTTACCGACATCCCCTGGGTACTCGCTGAACAGAACGATCTTCGCACCGAAGCGGATAAACACCTCACCGGAACCAGAGGGCAGCTGGGCCGGCTGTTCGCCATGGGCGCAGATGCGTGGCAGATCAGCAAACGACTGCCTCTGCTGCAGCGCGTGGAAGACGCCGCTATCGACGGACAGACCGGCACATTGACCATGACACCTGCAGGTGCCATCCACCGCCAACAGGTCTGGGCAAAGTTCACGAACGGCGTTCCAAAAGTACAAGTCCAAGCGGATGCCCCCCGCCCCACATACGACACAACAGAACCGCAAATCGAAGAGTGACTCACATTCGCCATGGAAGGCACAAAGGCTCGAGGTAATTTCTATGAAGGCGTTGCCGCTCGCTATCTGACCAGCAAAGGCGTGCAGATACTCGAGCGCAACGTTTACAACCGCGGCGGCGAGCTCGATCTCATCGGCATGGATGACAGCGTTCTGGTGTTCTTTGAGGTGCGTTTCAGGAAGGACAACAGCCTGGTTGACCCGATAAGCTCAATCACTTTCAGCAAACAAAAACGCCTGCTCCGGGCGGCCTCATTTTACCTTCACCGCCACAACCTTTGGGACACAGCAACTCGAATCGATGTTGTAGGCATTACGCCAGGAAGTGCCAGTAAATACCGGGTACAATGGGTTAAAAATGCAATACAGGCAGGTTAGCACTGGCGTTATGATCGACACCGAACAGAGAATCAACCACTGGTTTGCCAACCACATGGAACAGACAGCCCAGGCCGCCGTCACCGCCGGCCCGGCAATCGAAGGCGTGGCCGATGCGTTCGTTGGCACCCTGCTCCAGGACGGAAAGATCATTGCCTGCGCGAATGGTAATGCTAACGTTCTGACCCAGTATTTCTGCACAGCCCTGCTCTCCAGATTCGACCAGGACCGGCCAGCATTGCCAGCGATCAATCTTGGTGCAGACGCCACCACCTATTCTGCGATTTGCAGAGACAACCGTTTCAACGATACGTTTTCCAGACAGGTCAGAGCCATCGGAAAACCCGGGGATCTCTTATTCGTTGTGGTTGATGACGGTCACAAAGCTAACCTGATTCAGGCGATCCAGGCTGCTCATGACCGGGAAATGATGGTCGTGGTTCTGAGCGCCCGCGAAAAGTCAGATATCACCTCACTGATGCATCCCGAGGACCACGAAGTCGCCCTTAACAACCTGGCACCACACGAAGCCACCCCCCTGATGATGGTTATCATCAATGCCTTGTGCGACCTGATCGATAACAAACTTTTCGGTGGATAACAAAAAAGCCGGCAAGCCGGCTTTTTTGTTACTTCACAACCTTTAGCGTCGGCCGACCCGAGGGTCGATCTTCCGCACGGCGGGAAGAGGTTTTTTCACCATCCCCGTCAGGATCAGGAAAGCCCGGCTCGCTGCCAAACACCATCCCTTCACCGTTCTCTTTTGCGTAGATGGCCATCACTGCCTGCAGAGGAATAAACACCTGCATTGGCACTCCGCCAAACCGAGCACTGAACTCAAGCGCTCCATTGCCAATCACCAGCCCTCTCACTGCGCCCGAGCTGATGTTGAGAACGATCTGACCATTAGCCACATGCTCCGTGGGCACCTGAACACCCTGCACCCCAGCATCAACGACAATATAGGGCGTACAGTCGTTATCCAGAATCCATTCGTTCAACGCCCGTACCAGGTATGGGCGGCTGGATGTCATGGTGATACCTATATCAGACACTACAACAACTCCTGCCCCGGAATCCGGGCGTTGGCCATTAGCTCCGAATATCTTCTTCCAGGTCCGAAAGGCTCGCTTTGAAACCCTCACGACCGAAGATGCTGTCCATGTACTTCAGCAGCGGCTTCGCCTGCTTGTCACCCAGATCAATGCCCAGTGACGGCAAACGCCAAAGAATCGGGGCGATGCAACAGTCAACAATAGTGAACTCTTCCGACAGGAAGAACGGCGTTTCTGCGAACAAAGGTGCCGTTGCCAGCAAGCTCTCCTTCAGTTCTTTACGAGCCGCTTCAGAGGCTTTACCTGTTGGCTGAGCCAGAATCTGATCTACCAGACCACACCAGTCTTTCTGAATCCGGTGCATCATCAGACGACTGTTAGCGCGAGCAACAGGATAGACCGGCAAGAGCGGCGGATGCGGAAAACGCTCATCCAGGTATTCCATCATGATGTTCGGCTCATAAAGAACCAGATCACGGTCTACCAACGTAGGCAGGGCGTTGTACGGATTAAGATCCGCCAATTCTGCTGGAGGGTTATCGGGATCAACATCCACAATATCAACGGTAACCCCTTTCTCAGCCAGCACAATCCGAACACGATGACTGTAATGACTGGCGGGATCCGAGAAAAAAGTCATTGATGACCGTTTGGTCACAACGCCCATATAGCTACCTCACGATTCTAAAAATCGAAACAATCCAGTAAACGCAAAAAACCAGCGGGCCTTACCGACCCGCTGGAATCAAGGATTCAGGATTATACCCTAAATCTTAGTGCACGTCTTTCCAGTACTCGCGGTTCAGCAGGTACGCGAAGACGAAGAAGATGGCCACAAAGATCAGCACGAAGATACCAAGGCGCTCGCGCTCAACTTTTACCGGGTCACCCATGTAGGACATGAAGTTAGTCAGATCCCACATGGCCTGATCGAACTCGGCGCCCGACATGCTGCCCTCGATTGCATACTCAGGGCAGACATCACCATTGTTGATGTTGCCGCTGAGCGGCTCAACAGATGCATCCACGCCAATGTTCGGCTTAACTGCACAGAGGCCCTGAAGATCCACCATCACATGAGGCATACCAACGAGATCAAAGACCACGTTGTTAACACCCAGAGGACGTGTGTCGTCTTTGTAGAAGCCACGCAGGTACGAGTAAACCCAGGACTCTCCACGAACACGGGTTTCCAGCGTCAGATCTGGTGGCGGCGCGCCAAACCAGCCTGCAGCCATGTCCTTGCTCATGGAGATATTCATCAGCTCGCCAATCTTGGCACCGGTGAAAATCAGGTTTTCTTCGTACAGTGCAGCCGGAATCTCCAGATCGTCAGATACCCGCTTGTAACGAGCATATTCCATGGAGTGGCAGCCCATGCAGTAGTTGGTGAACAACGCTGCACCACGCTGCAGGGATTCCTTGTTAGTGTGATCCGGGGTCATGTCATCCAGAGGAACCGCGGCACCGGCTGCCAGCCCAAGAGCTGGCAGGAACGCTATGAAAAGACCAAAAATCAGCTTTCTCATTATCCTGTCACCCTCTCTGGCACTGGCTTGGTTTTTTCCATGCGCGTATAGAACGGCATGAGAATAAAGTACAGGAAGTACAGCGCGGTCAGAATCTGGGCGGCAGTGGTACGTCCTTCAGTCGCCGGAACAATACCCAGGTACCCCAGAACAATGAAGCTGACAGCGAAGATTGCCAGTGCAATCTTGCTCAACCAACCCTTGTAACGGATTGACCGAACCGGACTTCTGTCAAGCCACGGCAGGACAAACAGGATCGCGATAGCGCCACCCATTACAACAACGCCCCAGAACTTGGCATCAAGACCGAACAGGTCAACAGTCACCGCCCGCAGCATGGCGTAGAACGGAGTGAAGTACCAGACAGGCGCGATGTGCGCAGGCGTCTTCAGATTATTGGCCGGCTCGAAGTTAGGCTTCTCGAGGAACAGCCCGCCCATTTCAGGGAAGAAGAACACCACAATAAAGAAGATGAAGAAGAATACACCCACGCCCAGGAGGTCATGCACTGAGTAGTACGGGTGGAACGGAATACCGTCTTTCGGAATGCCGTTTTCGTCCTTGTTCTTCTTGATGTCGATACCGTCCGGGTTATTGGAGCCCACTTCATGCAGAGCCAGGATGTGCAAGACAACCAGAGCCAGCAGGACGATCGGCAAAGCAACCACGTGCAGCGCAAAGAAGCGGTTCAGGGTAATACCGGAGATCAGGTAGTCACCACGAATCCACAGAGACAGGTCTTCACCGATAACAGGGATGGCACCAAACAGGTTAACGATAACCTGGGCACCCCAGTATGACATCTGACCCCAGGGCAGCAGATAGCCCATGAAGGCTTCAGCCATCAGCACCAGGTAGATCAGCATACCGAAGAGCCAGATCAGTTCGCGCGGCTTCTGGTACGAGCCGTACATCAGACCACGGAACATATGCAGATAGACCACCACGAAGAACGCAGAGGCACCGGTAGAGTGCAGGTAGCGCAACAGCCAGCCCCACTCCACATCACGCATGATGTACTCCACGGAAGCGAAAGCGCCTTCCGCAGACGGGTTGTAGCTCATGGTCAGCCAGATACCGGTTACCAACTGGTTAACCAGAACAAGCATGGCCAGAGAGCCAAAGAAGTACCAGAAGTTGAAGTTCTTGGGCGCGTAATACTTCGCCAGGTGTTTATTCCAGGCATCAACAACCGGTAGACGTTCATCTACCCAATTAAGAAGTTTCTGCATTACGCTGCCTCCGGATCTAGACCAATCGTCATGGTCGCGTCGCTGTCATACCGGTACGGCGGAACCTCAAGATTCAGAGGCGCCGGCTGACCGCTGAAGACCCGACCCGACAGGTCGAATTTAGAGCCATGACATGGACAGAACAGACCACCCAACCAATCATCGCCGAGATCGGCCGGAGCCACGTCGGGACGATAGGACGGTACACACCCAAGGTGCGTACAGATGCCCACCAGCACGGCAAACTCCGGCTTCACGGAACGATACGCTCCTGTGACATACGCCGGCTGCTGACTGGTTGCTGTTGACTCAGGGTCTTTTAACCGAGGCGTCAGCTTCTCGATGTTCTCGAGCATTGCTTCGGTACGCCGGATTATCCAGACAGGCTTACCACGCCATTCAACAGTTATCTGCTGACCCGGTTCGATTTTGTCGACATTGACTGTTACCGGTGCACCGGCCGCTTCCGCTTTCGCACTGGGATTCCAGGACGCTACGAAAGGAACCGCTGCACCGACGACGCCGACACCCCCTACCACGGATGTGGCACCGATCAAAAATCGGCGCCGACCTTGGCTCACGTCGCCATTACTCATTATGGTTTTCTCCCATCAGGCGAGGCACAGACGCGGAAAACCCGGAACTGCGCTTCGAAAAGGACTTCACAACCCAAAATTATAAGCGCTGAAATGGTAATGAAATTACCCCTCGCTTACAAGCCGGAAAGGTCTACACCTCGACCTATCCCTGCGCCAGATCAAAAATTTGTGCAGACTTCAGGCACAAAAAAACCCGACCAAAAGATCGGGTTTTTCCATCGGCACAATGTGCTGATTAACGCTTGGAGTACTGCGGACGCTTACGCGCTTTACGCAGACCAACCTTCTTACGCTCAACCTTACGGGCATCACGGGTAACATAACCCGCTTTGCGCAGAGACGGGCGCAGAGTTTCGTCATAATCCATCAGGGCACGCGTCAGACCGTGACGAATAGCGCCAGCCTGACCACTGATACCACCGCCTTTGACGGTAACTGTAATATCGAAACGATCTTCAGAACCGGCAACCACCAACGGCTGACGAACGATCATTCGAAGAGTCTCGCGACCGAAGAATTCTTCGATAGTGCGACCATTGATGGAGATGCTACCGCTTCCCGGCCTGATAAAAACCCGAGCCGTGGATGACTTGCGGCGACCAGTACCGTAATTTTGTGCTACAGACATATTCGCCTTCCGTTAAATGTCGAGTTCTTTGGGCTGCTGGGCTGCATGCGCATGCTCAGCGCCGGCGTACACTTTCAGCTTCTTGAACATGGCACGGCCGAGCGGGCCTTTCGGAAGCATGCCTTTCACAGACTTCTGAATGATTTGCTCGGGAGCCTTGTCAACCAGCTTCTCGAAATTGATGGATTTGATTCCACCTGGAAAGCCGGTATGGCTGTAATACATTTTAGCTGATGCCTTTTTGCCGGTAACCTTCACCTGGCTGGCATTAATAACAACGATATAATCGCCAGTGTCCACGTGAGGGGTATACTCAGGCTTATGCTTGCCCCGCAGACGAAGGGCGATTTCGGTTGACAGACGACCCAGCGTCTTGCCGGCTGCGTCTACAACGTACCAGTCACGTTTTACGGTTTCTGGTTTCGCACTCAGAGTCTTCATTGATTCCGCCTTGAACGCTAAAAGAAACGTTAAAAACCACCACCGGTACATGCAAGGCATCCGGAGGAGGTTCATACCTGTTGTTGGCATTGACACTATTCGGGGCTGAGATAGTGACATCACCTTGAAAAGCCAGGGCGCGAAGTATACTCGAAGCACTTCTGAATGCCAACCCTGCCTGAGAGTGTTTCGTTAATCCCCTATCCCGACCGCTCTCCACGGCGCGAGTACCTCGGGTGCAATCCCGTAAAGCCTGGCCGCGTTGTCCATCAGATCCTCGGCCAGCCTTGTCTCACTGTCACCTCTCAGCTCTGCAAGCTGCGCCAGAATTTCCGGGATATACACCGGCGAATTCTCTCCCCGGCGCACGCCAGCAGGCGCCATATCGGGGGCATCCGTCTCCAGCACCAGTGCTTCCAAAGGTAAACGGGCGATGGCATCGCGTGTTTTTCTGGCACGATCGTAGGTGATCACTCCTCCCACACCGATCGAGCAGCCGAGTTCAACAAACTTCATTGCCTGCTGGTAACTGCCGGAAAAACCGTGAACCAGCGCCCTGCCGGACCACGCTTCAGCCCTTAAGGCAGCGTACACCTGATCATGTGCCTTGACCGAGTGGATCACCAGTGTCTGATTCAGGCTCGCGGCTATGGCAATCTGCTTTCGAAACCACGGCAACTGCTCCGACAAGGTTCCCCGCAAGCCATCCAGGCCGCACTCGCCAACGCCAATGCAGCCTGCTGGGCGCCCCGCGAGCAGGCGCTCCAGCTCATCGAGATCTTGCACCCTATGCTCACCAACAAACCAGGGGTGGATCCCCAGGCAATACCAGAGCCCTTTCTGCGGCGCAGACAAGGACATTACCCTGCCCCAATCACGGCGGCGCACACCCGGCATAACCAGCCCGAACACGCCTCCTGCGGCTGCTTTAGCCAGCTCCTGCCCCCGAATCCCGTCAAACCGGGGGAAGTCGAAATGACAGTGGGCGTCAAAGAGCCGCATAGCAATCTCCGCCGGCTGCGGGCTAGTGCTCCCGCGTCTTGTGAAACTCGATATCCGGATAGCGTTCCTGCGCCAGATTCAGATTGACCATCGTAGGGGCAATGTACGCCAGGCGATCACCCCCATCCAGCGCAATATTTTCCTGACTTTTACGCTGGAATTCGTCCAGCTTTCGAGCATCGTCACAGGTCACCCAGCGAGCCGTTGCCACATTCACAGGCTCGTAGATGGCCTCAACCTTGTATTCACTCTTGAGCCGCGCAACAACCACATCAAACTGCAGAACACCCACAGCGCCCACTATAAGGTCGTTGTTTTTCATGGGCCGGAATACCTGCACAGCGCCCTCCTCGGACAACTGGATTAAACCCTTCTGCAGCTGCTTGGCCTTCAAAGGATCTTTCAGGCGAATCCGGCGGAACAGCTCCGGCGCGAAGTTCGGAATACCGGTGAACTTCATATCCTCACCAGCAGTGAAGGTATCTCCGAGCTGTATGGTGCCGTGGTTGTGCAGACCGATGATGTCTCCGGCGAACGCCTGTTCTGCGTGCTCCCGATCCCCAGCCATAAACGTCAGCGCATCAGAAAAACGCACGTCTTTCGCGATACGAACGTGACGGGCTTTCATGCCCTGGTTGTAGCTGCCGGACACAATTCGGACAAAAGCAATCCGGTCCCGGTGCTGCGGATCCATATTTGCCTGGATTTTGAAGACAAAGCCCGAAAAACCCTCTTCGGCTGGCTCGACTGTTCTCACATCGGTTGCTCGGGGCTGCGGAGGGGGGGCCCACTCAATCAGCCCGTCAAGCATATGGTCGACACCGAAGTTGCCCAGCGCGGTACCGAAAAACACCGGCGTCAACTCACCCGCAAGGAACGCCTCTTGATCAAATTCATGGGAGGCACCTTTAACCAGCTCGATTTCGTCACGCAATTCAGCCGCGTAACCCCCCAACACTGTGTCCAGTTCCGGGTTATCGAGCCCTTTCACAATCCGGGTTTCCTGGATAGTGTGTCCTTGCCCGGACTGATAGAGAATCACTTCGTCCCGCAGCAGATGGTAAACCCCTTTGAAGCCCTTACCCATACCAATCGGCCAGGTAATGGGTGCACAGGCAATCTTCAGAACGTCCTCAACTTCGTCCATCAGTTCAATCGGGTCACGGGTGTCCCGGTCAAGCTTGTTCATGAACGTCAGAATGGGCGTATCTCGCAGGCGGGTAACTTCCATCAGTTTGATGGTACGTTCCTCAACCCCCTTGGCGCTGTCGATAACCATCAGGCAGGAGTCTACGGCGGTCAGCGTGCGGTAGGTGTCTTCAGAGAAATCTTCGTGGCCCGGCGTATCCAGCAGGTTGACCAGTTTACCACCGTAGGGAAACTGCATGACCGAGGTAGTGACAGAAATACCACGTTCTTTCTCCATTTCCATCCAGTCAGACTTTGCATGCTGACCAGACTTCTTGCCCTTAACGGTGCCGGCTTTCTGTAAAGCCTGCCCGAACAGCAGAACCTTTTCGGTTATCGTGGTTTTACCGGCGTCCGGGTGCGAGATAATCGCAAAGGTGCGGCGCTTGGCCACTTCCTTCGATAGGTTAGACATATAAACGGCAACCTGAATGGAATGGGTGATAAACGGGGTATTATACGGGTTTGTGGAGCCTCAGGTGAACCGCAGCGCCATCACGATTGCATCTTCGCGATTCGATGGCCCGGGGTAGTAACCCGGGCGGCGGCCAATCTCTTCGAAACCCTCGCTCAGGTACAGTGCGGCAGCCGCAAGGTTGCTCTCCCTGACCTCAAGAATCATGCAGGCCAACTGGTCACCGACGGCCTCTTCGACGGCCCGCCGAAGCAACCTCCGCCCCGCACCGCGCCCTCTGAGGCCCTTGTGCACACAAAGGTTCAACAAGTGTGCCTCATCAAACAGACAATTAATGACCGCATAACCAAGAAGCTGATCCTCGCGAACTAACGCATACAGGCGATAGCTATCTTTGAAGCAGTCCCGGAACACACCCTCGGTCCAGGGATTGGAGTAACCACAACGCTCCAGCTCGAGCACCTGGTCTAGATCACTTAGGGTAAGTGGCCGAATGCTCGCCCCCGAAAGCTCAACCCCGGCCATAGAACCGGCCAGCTTCATTTTCTCGCAACCGACCGGATCAGACGCCAAAGCTCCCGCTTCAGGGACGGATCTGAGGCGAGTTTTCCCAGGGTTCCAGGGAAAACAAGATCCGGATCCTTTGAAAGTGCCCCCTCGAGCCAGCTGCCACCTTCCCCCAACACGATCACTTGCCTGTTATCCAAATCACCGAAATGGGCGCGAAGCACCTCAACCAGGTGATCGGGGCTGTTCAGGCTTATCCTGAGATTGTTGAACAACGGCCAGCGCACAAGACCCACTGAGACCGGCGTTAACTCACCTATGCTGCGCAGTATATTGAGTGCCAGCGTTTCCTGAAGCGATAAGCTGCTCTCCTCAGAAATATGGGCGACAAGAACAACGCGATGCCCCTTCCACACCTGCACGCACAATCGAGGCGCGTTAACCACCGGCACCTCAGGTGCATCAACTTGCTCACCAACAGTCTCGTGATCCTTCTCCAGCCCAGCTTCAACTTCAGAGCCATTTACCGGTTCCGGCTCAGAGCTTGGAGGAAGCTGGCCTTTCGTTTTCTGCGAAGGTTGCTCTACCGACGACATCAGGTTTTGAAGGTGCGCTATCTTGCCCTTGCTACGTGCCGCTCTTTCCGGATCTGATCTATCGACAAAAACAGCCTCGCCAACGGGCTTCTGGCCCCGTGCCGTCTCCGTATCCCCTGTGTCAAAATCATATTCGGGACTGGCTGCAGCGCCCGGCAGTGGCGCCCGGGCGTACCACATCCGTATCCCGGCCGCGCCCAGATAAAACTGACGAACCGATTCAGCCTGCATTACGGACTACTCCGCCAAACGGCATGGCCATCCCCACCCCAGCTTCAGACATCCGCCACCTGCGGATGCTGCCGGATTCCCCCGGAAGTGACCAGATTGAGGGCTTCTATATACGCTTTGACAGAAGCGATTATGATGTCGGTGTCTGAACCGACTCCGTTAACAATCCTCCCGCCGCGCTCCAGCCGCACAGTCACCTCACCCTGGGCATCGGTACCACTGGTGATATTATTGACGGAATAAAGCTGAAGGTTACAACCAGAGTCTACAAGCGACTCAATGGCTTTAAACGCCGCGTCCACAGGCCCACTGCCTTCCGCCTCAACCGTGTGCTCCTCGCCATCGACCGTAAGCGTCAGTTTTGCCCTCGGCACGACACCTGTTTCAGAGCACACCTGCATGCAGGCCAGACCGTAACGACCGATCTCTTCCTTCTGCTTGGTATCGCTGGCAATGGCCTGAAGGTCTTCATCGAAGATTTCGTGCTTAAGGTCGGCCAGGGCTTTGAAGCGGGTGAATGCCTCATTAAGCTCAGTTTCGGTCTCAAACTGTATGCCCAGCTCCTGTAGCCGCGTACGGAAGGCATTCCGACCAGAGTGCTTGCCTAGCACCAGACTGTTTGTGTGCCAGCCGACGTCCTGAGCACGCATAATTTCATAGGTCTCACGGTGCTTCAGAACACCGTCCTGATGTATTCCGGACTCGTGAGCAAAGGCATTCGCGCCAACAATGGCCTTGTTAGGCTGAACCGGAAACCCGGTAATGGTCGACACCAGACGAGACGCTGGAACGATATGCTGCGCATCAACCCGTGTGTCGATATTGAACAGGTCCTGACGAGTACGGACCGCCATCACAATTTCTTCCAGCGAGGCATTACCGGCACGCTCACCCAAACCGTTGATCGTGCACTCCACCTGTCTGGCACCATTCGTGACGGCCGCCAGAGAGTTGGCCACGGCGAGTCCAAGATCGTTATGGCAATGCACGGAGAAAATAGCTTTGTCCGCATTGGGTATACGGTTAAGAAGTTGCCGGATCGTTTCACCAAACTGTTCCGGAATAGCGTAACCCACCGTGTCGGGAATATTGATGGTACGGGCGCCGGCATCGATAGCCGCCTCAATAATACGACACAGGAAGTCCAGCTCGGACCGACCGGCATCCTCGCAGGAGAACTCGACATCATCGACATGGCTTCGCGCCCGTTTTACAGCCCGCACGGCCTGCTCCACAACATCATCAGGCTGCATCTGCAGCTTGTGCTTCATGTGAATGGGCGAAGTCGCGATGAAGGTGTGAATACGCCCCTGCGCCGCGGGCCGGATAGCTTCGGCGGCCCGATCAATGTCTTTATCCAGGGCGCGCGCAAGGCTGCAAATAGTCGATTCCTTGATCGTTTCTGCAATTGCCTTGACCGCATCAAAATCACCCTGACTGGCAATGGCGAAACCCGCCTCGATCACGTCAACGCGCAGTTTTTCCAGCGCCTTGGCGATACGAAGTTTTTCGTTCTTGTTCATGGTGGCGCCGGGGCTTTGCTCGCCATCCCGGAGGGTCGTATCGAAAATGACCAGATGATCAGGTGCGGCCATTGGAGGGCTCCCATCAGAAACTTGTTTGATTGATGGCGGGAGTATATCACTTCTTGGTTTAAGCGGTGCCAGAGTATAGCGGCCAATAAAAAACCCCCGACAGCAAAGCTATCGGGGGTTAGGGTATTAGGCGCCTGACGATGACCTACTCTCACATGGGCAACGCCACACTACCATCGGCGCAGGTCTGTTTCACTTCTGAGTTCGGGATGGGATCAGGTGGTTCACACTCGCTATGGTCGTCAGGCAAACCGTGGATGCATCAGCCATCTGGCTGACCACCGCTTACCCTTTGACAATCTGATGAATGAAGATTGTGTTCTGTGTATGCGCCTTAAACAAGGCTTTTTTTAATCTGTGCAATCTGTGCGTTGTCCGTCTTATCCAGGTTCAAAAACCTGTGATTATATGGTCAAGCCTCACGTGCAATTAGTACTGGTTAGCTCAAGGCCTCACAACCCTTACACACCCAGCCTATCAACGTCGTGGTCTTCAACGGCACTTTAGGGGGATTAAATCCCCAGGGAGATCTCGTCTTGAGGGGGGCTTCCCGCTTAGATGCTTTCAGCGGTTATCCTGTCCGAACATAGCTACCGGGCAATGCCACTGGCGTGACAACCCGAACACCAGAGGTTCGTCCACTCCGGTCCTCTCGTACTAGGAGCAGCTCCTCTCAAATCTCCAACGCCCACGGCAGATAGGGACCGAACTGTCTCACGACGTTCTAAACCCAGCTCGCGTACCACTTTAAATGGCGAACAGCCATACCCT
>DATGQY010000083.1:0-13954 GCA_035303925.1 Marinobacter sp.
ATGGGCTGCACCGTCATGGATGGCGCCGTGGTGGAAGACGAAGTCATCATCGGCGCAGGAACACTGGTGCCGCCGGGCAAGCGGCTGGAGTCCGGTCATCTGTACGTCGGCTCCCCCTGCAAACAGGCCCGGCCTCTGACCGACAAAGAGAAAACCTTCTTCAAATACACCGCCGCAAACTACGTAAAACTGAAGGATGAATACCTCAACCCGTCAGAATAACGTCCCACCAGGGAGCGCCTGATCAAGATCAGTTTTTGAACAATCACCCCTTGAAAAAGGCCAGTCCGATCCTATTTTCGTGAATAGCGTAAGTTCACGGAGTCCATCCGGCTGGCGCCACCGGCATGGAGCTGTTCCGCGAGCGAAGCTGATGAAGATCTCAGATTCGTAATCGTCACAGGAGGAGTTCCTTATGAGCAACATTACCCGTTGGAGTCCAATCAGCGAGTTCGAAGACATGATGAACCGCTACAACCGTATGTTCGGTGTCGCCCGCACCAGTGGCGATCGGGAAGGTAAAGACCTGTTCAGCCGAAGTGACTGGGCCCCGGCAGTGGATATCAAAGAAACCGCCGAAGCCTTCACCGTCGAGGCGGAATTACCGGGCATGGCCAAAGAAGATGTAAAAGTGACCGTGCATGACGGCGTGCTGACCATTCAGGGGGAACGCAAGCACGAAGAAGAAACCAAGGACAAAAAGCACCACCGGATCGAAAGGGTCTATGGCAGCTTCCTGCGTCGCTTCACATTGCCGGATAACGTGGACGAGAACAGTGTTAAAGCCAACTTCAAAGACGGCCTGCTCACGCTGCACATCCAGAAGGCCGAACCAAAAGAACCCAAAGCGATTGAAGTCGAAGTAAGCTGAGGCTTTCGTGGGTATTTAACAGCAAAGGCCGGGTCATACCCCGGCTTTTGCTCGCTTTTCGCCACCCGCACGTTCCAGCGCAGACGCGTAATCGTTGCTGCGACGATGTCGGGAAATCCGGTCCAGCAGGGTTTCTCCGTGTTCGTCTTCGGCGTTTAGATCACGACCGGCGGTTACAAAAAAACCGATAAATCGCTCGAAATCCTCGGCCCGCATGGCCTCATAGGCTCGCAGCAGCACGAAGTGATCCGCCTGAATCGCTTTGTCCCAAGGCTCCAGGTCGAGAAAACTTCTGACCCGCTCATCACTCCACTCTTCGCCAATTACCTTGGGCTTATCCGGTCCGCTCATTGCTCACCCTCCCGTTCGATTCAAAGCTGCTAGGCCGCACAGTATAAGGCTTTGAATCTTCATCAGTTATATGAATGTACTATGAGGATCTGCACTGCAAGCATAAGCCAGTGAGCCTCAGGGCAGGATTTCGACGGGCAGGTCTGCGGTAGGTACATCGCCATTGCACTCGGGATTGCGGATGGCGATTTCTACCCGGCGATTCAGGGCCCGGTTCTCAGGCGTATCGTTGGTTGCCAACGGGCGGGTTTCGGCGCGGCCTGCGGCTACGACGCGCTCCGCGGGGATCTGGCGATTCAGTACCAGCTCATGCACCACCGAAACGGCCCGGGCAGCGGAAAGATCCCAGTTGGAGCGATACTGACTACTGGAAATCGGGCGATCGTCGGAATGCCCCGAAACCACGACGTCGCCGTCACAGCTCGCCAGAACCACCACAACCCGTTCGATGATCGGGATCATCTCCGGTTTGATGGTGGCATCACCGGACCGAAAGGTGGCTTCCTCGGAGAACCGGATAACCACCTGATCCTGATCGTAGTTGATGTGCAACGTGTCGGAAGCCACTTCCGATTCCAGCTCCCGCACCAGCCGTGTGGACAGATCCAGAACACCACCGGGAATCTGACGGGTATCGGATTTTTCAGTTCGTTCGTCGATGAATTCGGGCTGGTCCTGAAGCGATTCTGAGGGCTCGGGCAATGACACCGTATCCGACTCCACCAGGGTAATGGGGGAGCCGCCAACATCCTCTGCCACCACATTACTTGAGCCGAACGCCAGGGCCATGGAGTTGGCCATCGCCCGGTACTTTTCCACATCCATCTCGGCAAACGACAGCAACAATATAAAGAAGGTCAGCAGCAACGTTGCCAGATCGGCAAAGGTGACAATCCAGTCAGGCGTGCCTTTTTTCGCTCTGTTTTTCCTGAGTGGCCGGGCCGGTTGCAAATCTCAGCCCTCCCTTTCGGGCTCAAGATTGGTTCGATGTTCAGGCGAAACATAGGAGGACAACAGCTCGGTCATCACCCTGGGGTTCTCACCTCGCATGATGCTCTTGATCGAAGTGATGATCAGCATCTGGTTGCGGGCGTCGTCTTCCGCTTTAAGCTGCAGCTTATCCGCCAGAGGCAAGGCAATCAGCTGGGCAAGAAACGCGCCGTAGAGTGTCGTCAACAAGGCGACCGCCATAGCCGGGCCGATGGAGGAAGGGTCGTCCAGGGCATTGAGCATCTGCACCAGCCCGACCAGCGTGCCCAGCATACCGATGGCCGGGGCGGATTCGCCGATGCCGCGGAACACCCGCTCGGCGACTTCATAACGCTCAGCCGTTTGCTGGCTTTCCTGCAGCAACGCTTCCTCAACCAGTTCCGGCGGGTGGCCATCGACACACAGATTGATGGCCTTCTTCAGGAATTCATCGCTGGTCTCGTGGTTCTCCAGGCCGAGAATACCTTCCTTGCGCACCACCCGGCCAAGCACACCCACTTCGACAATCAGAGCCGCCGGGCGGGGCAGGCGGTCTGTGAAAACCGTCCGGAAGGCCAACCGGAACGCACTGACCACCGTGGCCATGCGAAATTTGATGAGCGTGACCGCAAAGGTGCCCCCCAACACGATGGCCAGGCCAGGGAAGTTCAGGAACGTCATTACCGTGGCGTTTGCCAGCATGGCAAGCAATACAATCAGGACTCCGGCAAGCAGTCCTACAAGCGTCAGAATATCCATGGCCTACCCTTAAGAAGAGCGGAGTAACACCCCGGGCTCAGTCGTTTCTCAGCACGTCAATTACCGGTGCGGTTTCCGGGCGCACACCCCGCCACACAGAAAACGATTCCGCCGCCTGCTCCACCAGCATACCCAGCCCGTCAAACACCCTGCGGGCGCCATGATCAAGCGCCCATTGATTAAAGGTGGTGGTCTGCAAAGAGTACATCATGTCGTACACCACGGTGTCCGGCCCGATCACATTTGCAGACACCGGGGGCAAATCCCCCTGCAGGCTGGCGCTGGTGCCGTTGATAATCACGTCGTAAGGTTGATCCGGCTGCTCGAAGCCACAGGCGGTCAGCTCAGTTTCACCGGCTTCCTGGGCGAACAACCTGGCCAGTGCTTCGGCTTTGGCAATCGTTCGATTGGCGATGGTCAGCGCTGCGGGGCGCTCCGCCAGGATCGGCCCGAGCACTCCTCGCACGGCGCCACCCGCACCCAGCACCAGAATGCGCGTACCGGCTAACGGCACCTGCTTGTTGTTGCGAAGATCACGCACGATGCCCACACCATCCGTGTTATCGGCCACCAACTCATTCTCTTTATCGAGATAGAGCGTATTGGCGGCCCCGGCCTTCTCGGCTCTGGGCGTTCGGTGGTCTGCCAGGGTCCAGGCCTGCTCCTTGAACGGTACAGTTACGTTCAGGCCCTTACCGCCCCGCTCAAAAAAATGCCGCACCGTTCCCGCGAAGTCGTCCAGCGGTGCCTGGATGGCGGTGTACTCCACCGGCTCTCCGGTCTGGCTGGCAAACAGGCTGTGGATTCTGGGGGATTTGCTGTGGCTGACTGGATTGCCAACCACCGCGTAGAGTTCGTTATTCATCAAGGTCCTCCAGCCAGTTCCGACCGGTGAGGAAATAATCCGTCAGCCGGGCCTCTTCACTACCGGGTTCCGGCTGCCGACTGTAGTCCCAGCGCACCAGTGGCGGCAGGGACATCAGAATGGATTCAGTGCGGCCACCCGACTGCAAGCCAAACAGGGTGCCCCGGTCATACACCAGGTTGAATTCCACATAACGGCCCCGGCGGTAGAGCTGGAAGTCTCGCTCCCGCTCGGTCCAGGGTTGAGCCATCCGGCGCCGCACAACCGGCTCGTAGGCATCGATATAACTGTCGCCCACCGCCTGCATAAAAGCAAAATCCCGGGCGAAATCACCGGTGTTGTGGTCATCGAAGAACAGACCACCGACACCCCGGGGCTCCTGACGATGTTTCAGATAGAAGTAGTCGTCGCACCACTGCTTGAACGTCGGATACACATCGTCGCCGAACGGCTGACAGGCATCGCGGGCGGTGCGGTGCCAGTGGATGCAATCCTCGTCGAATCCGTAATAGGGCGTCAGATCGTAGCCGCCACCAAACCAGTACACCGGCTCGCCATCTTTGGGCGTGGCAATGAAGAAGCGCACATTGGCGTGGGAGGTCGGTACATAGGGGTTTTCGGGGTGCATCACCAGAGAAACTCCCATGGCCTGCCAGGGCGCGCCAGCCAGGTGAGGGCGGTGCGCTGTGGCAGAGGCGGGCATGGTGTCGCCCATGACATGGGAGAAATTCACGCCACCCTTTTCGAACACCTTACCTTCGGAGATCACCCGGCTGATGCCGCCGCCCCCTTCCGGGCGCTCCCAGCTGTCGCGAACGAACGAAGCCTGGCCATCCACCGCTTCCAGCCTTTGGCAAATGCGTTCCTGGAGGCCCAGTAGATATTCTTTAACGGCCTGAGAATCCGGCTGCTGTGACATGCTTGCTCCTAACGAAACTGTTTTCCGGTGACGATGTCGATAATACGGCTGGGCTTGCGATTGCCCCCCAGTGCGCCCGGTACGATACGATCCAGCTCGTTACCGAAGTACCGGCGAACCTGCCAGATGTTCCGTGCGGGCTGACGACCGGCGGGATTGCATGAGGTGGACACCAATGGCATTCCAGTCGCTTCACACAGCGCCTGTACCACCGGGTGATCACTCACCCGCACCGCAATGGAGCTGTGCCTGCCACGCACCCAGTCCGGAATCTGTTCGAGTACATCCGGTACCAGACAGGTAATCGGCCCGGGCCAGTGCTGCTCGGCTTCCCACTGTAAAACCCGCGGCAAGGGGTCCAGCAGAAAGCGCACCTGATCGATGGACGCCGCCACCAGGATCATGCCTTTTTCCATCGGCCGCTGCTTCAGCTCCAGAATGCGCTCCACAGCCTGGCGATCCCAAGGGTCACAGCCCAGGCCCCAAACGGCTTCTGTTGGATAAGCAATCACGCCACCGGCAAGCACCGTGCGACGAGCGCAGTGCAGTTGCCATGAACTCAAAGGAGACTTCGCTGCCATAGAAAATCGTACAATCCGGTTAGTCGAATCATGAAAATGCACCGCTCAGCGCAGCCGCAAATATCCCCCCGGCGCAGAATGGGCCAGCCCTTCCAGCTCCAGCAGCAACAGCGCCTGCATCAGCTGATCCGCTGGCAAACCGGTTGCCAGGCTCAGTGCATCGGTAGACTGCGGATCATACCCCAAAGCCTCGAGCACCGCGATTTCCCGACTATCCAGATCCGGTGTTTCAGGCTCTTTCGATGGCGCCACCCCGGGCTTTGCTTGCATAGACCACCAGGTGCCCAGTTCTTCCAGAATGTCATCTGCGGTTTCCACCAGCCGGGCACCCTGTTTGATCAGATGGTGACACCCCCTGGCTACCGGGCTATGGACAGAACCGGGGATGGCGAACACCTCCCGGCCTTGTTCCAGTGCCGTTCGGGCAGTGATCAGTGAACCACTTTTCAGGCCCGCCTCTACCACCAGCACACCACGGCTCAGGCCACTGATAATCCGGTTCCGCTGTGGGAAGTGAGCGGCACGGGCCTGAGTGCCGGGCGGGTACTCCGACACAATCAACCCGTTTTCAACAATACGGTGGGCGAGCTTGCGATGCTGAGCCGGGTAAAGCCGGTCCAGACCGCACCCGACCACCGCGATGGTCGGGTGGCTGGCATCCAGTGCGCCCGCATGGGCGGCACCATCAATGCCCAGGGCCAGGCCACTGGTCACCAGCAGGCCTCGGGCACTCAGTTCCGCAGCAAAACGCCGGGCATGGTCCAGCCCCTGGCGGGTTGCATTGCGGCTACCAACCACCCCGATCTGATCCTGCAGTAACAAGCGGCTGTCACCGAGGCCATACAGCAACAGCGGGGCGTTGTGGATGTGACCAAGTGCTTCCGGGTAATCCGGATGACCTTGCCCGATCAACGCAATGCCATGCTGTGTACAGGCGGCCTGTATGCGAAGCGCTTCCTGAATTCTGCTCTGGGTAAGCACACCCGCCTGCCAGGCGTGTACCACTTCCACAGCATCCTGACCCAGCCCCAGAGCTTTCAGGGTCGCCGCATTCATCGAGAGCACGTCTATCAGGTGTTCGGTGTTTGCCTGTACACGTTCGCGAATTCGAAGCCCAAACCGGGGCAGAAGGGAAAGCACCAGCCAACGGCCAGCTTCAGACTGAAGAAATTCCTGTTCCAACATTTCTCATCCTTGAAAATAACAATGGCCGGGCGTTCCGGCCCGGCCATTCTAACGCACTGCTGTTCTGCCCAGCTTTCACCTGACGCTTGTGGAAGCGAGATCAGGCGGGCAAAAAATGCATCAGGGGTTAACTACCTTGTCACCCACTGACAGCGGCCGTGTGGCCTTCAGTACCAGGCCATAGCTCATCTTTTCATAGACCTGGAACACCATCAGCAGGCCCGCACGCTCGGAGGGCAGCTCAATGGTTTCGCCCGTTACCGGGTCACGCACCAGGTTGCCGCTCTTCAGTACCGCCATCACGTTTCCAGGCTTCAGGCCTTCACGCTCACCGCGGTTGATCGCGACCACATTGTACTGACCAATCTGGTTTACGCCGCCGTCCACAGAAATCATCTTGCCTTCAATCTGATCATCCGGCGAACTGGGCACAAAATTGGTGGTCAGGCGGCGGTCTTCGTTCACCAGCAGGCGGTCAGCAATGCGGACTTCCTCGCTGGAGCGGGTCAGGTTTACCGTCAGCACATCACCGTTTTCGGCGGCCACATTACCGCGGGCGATGCTGCGGGCTTCCAGGCCCAGAAACTCGCCGGTATCCGGGTCAACAAATTCCTTGCTGCGACGGAACACGCCAACACGATCAGCGGGCTTTTCGCCACGGGCGTAGATCTTGTCGCCGGCACCGGTGATGATGCGACCGTCTTCACCTTCCAGCACATAAGGAGCACCGTTCAGCTCTTCCGGCGTCACAATGCGGGTATCGGTCAGGAAACTGGCAATGGCATCCAGCGGGATGGCCGGGATTGGTGTATCGATCGCTTCGGATCGAATCTGCGGTGACAGTTTGACATCGCCGGTGGCCACTTTGGTGATGCGCGGCTTGCCATCGATGTACACCAGCGCCAGACGGTCGCCCGGGTAGATCAGGTGGGGGTTGGCAACCTGTGGATTCACGTGCCAGATTTCCGGCCAGTACCAGGGGTTGTTCAGAAAGCGCCCTGAAATGTCCCAAAGGGTGTCCCCTTTGACGACGGTGTAACGCTCAGGATGATCAGCCTTGAACTCCGGTTGTGCCTGGGCCCAGGAGGTAAACAGCAGCGCAGTGGCTGCCAGAGCGTACAACAGTTTCCTCATTGTCTGTATCCTTGATCGCGTGCCTTGAATCTTTGCGTTCGGTAATATCACCGCAGCCTTTCCGCAGCTTATTACGTTGTTATTCCCGATACTATAGAAGAAGTCCGGGTATTTGTGATGTTATCTTTTGTTCTTCCAGTGAATTCTACAGAGCACCTGAAAGATTTTAGCTATTAACTGATCAGTTTGTACTCAATCGGTAATTTATCGGATAATAACCCCATCACACTTTCTTCATAATAGATTCGTGAAGAAAATTTGCGCAGTACGCCGTCGCATTTCAGAGAAGCCAAAGTACTATGATTTTAGAGATTCTTGAGTATCCGGATCCCCGTCTTCGCACCATTGCCAAGCCGGTAGACGAGGTAACCGACGACATCCGTACGCTGATCGACGACATGTTCGAGACCATGTACGATGCGCCCGGCATTGGTCTGGCAGCTACCCAGGTGAATGTTCATAAACAGATCATCGTGATGGACCTGTCGGACGACAAGAGTGAGCCCCGGGTGTTTATCAACCCGAAAGTTGAAGTACTGGATGGCGAGCTCGAAGCCATGCAGGAAGGCTGCCTGTCGGTGCCGGGCTTCTACGAAGATGTGAAGCGCATCGAACACTGCCGGATTACCGCCAAAGATCGCAACGGCGAAGAATTTGTGCTCGAAGCAACAGGCCTGCTGGCGGTGTGCATCCAACACGAGATGGATCACCTGAATGGCAAGTTGTTTGTGGATTATCTCAGCTCTCTCAAGCGCACCCGCATTCGCAAGAAGCTGGAAAAGCTCCACAAACAGAGCGCCTGACCGGCACTCGACATAGAACCGAATTCAGGACCGGGTTACGACCCGGTCTTTTCGTATTCAACGACACAGAGACAACATCACCGTGCGAATCGTTTTTGCCGGAACACCGGATTTTGCTGCCACTGCCCTGAAGGCCCTGCTGGAAGCCGGTCACAACGTCGTCGGCGTTTACAGCCAGCCAGACCGCCCCGCCGGTCGTGGCCGAAAGCTGATGCCCAGCCCGGTCAAACAGGTGGCATTGGATGCCAACATTCCGGTGTTCCAGCCCCAGAGCCTGAAACCTGAAGACGCCCAACAGGAGCTGGCCAACCTGCAACCGGACGTGATGATTGTAGCGGCCTACGGGCTGATTCTACCGAAGGCGGTGCTCGACATTCCCCGCCACGGCTGCCTGAACATCCACGCCTCTCTGCTGCCACGCTGGCGCGGCGCCGCACCCATCCAGCGGGCCATTGCCGCCGGGGATGCCGAAACCGGAGTCACCATCATGCAGATGGATGTCGGTCTCGATACCGGCGACATGCTGTTAAAAGCAACCACCCCCATCAAACCCGACGACACCGGCGGCAGCCTGCATGATCGTCTGGCGATCATGGGCGGCCAGGCGATTGTTGGCGCCCTGGCCCAACTGGCCGGTGGACCACTGCACGGAGAACCCCAGGACAGCGACGCTGCCTGCTACGCCCATAAGCTCTCAAAAGAAGAGGGCCATATCGACTGGAACCGGAGTGCGGCGGAAATCGAACGATTGATCCGCGCCTTCAATCCGTGGCCCGGCACTTACACGGATCTGGGCGATCAGCGAATCCGGCTGCATCAGGCACAGGCTCTGGCACAGAGCGGCAACGAATCACCTGGCACCGTGCTGCGCCGGGAGCGTGAAGGCATTGATATCGCCTGCGGCGAAGGTACCTTGCGCGTGACCTCGGTACAGCTGCCCGGCACCCGGGCACTGAGCGTGAACGATCTGATCAACGGCGGCAAACCCGTTCTGATGCCCGAACAGGAGCTGCTCTGATCATGGCCTACCAGCCCCTGCCGTTTCGCGCCGTTGCGGCCAATGTGCTGCTCGCAGTAGAGAACGGCCAGTCCTTGTCACAATGCCTGCCCGTTGCCTTGAGCCAGCTTCCACCCGAGCAACGCCCGCAGTTACAAGCCATCTGTTACGGCACCTGTCGCTGGTTTCACCGGCTCGACGGCGAATTGAATCAACGGCTGAAAAAGCCTCTGCGCAAGCCAGACCGGGTAATCCACCACCTGATGCTAGTGGCTTTATTCCAGCTCCGGTTCAGTGAACAGGCCACCTACGCGGTTCTCAACGAAACCGTTGAAGCCTGCCGCGAACTGGACAAACCGCACCTGACCGGACTGGTGAACGGCGTACTCCGGGCCGCCGAACGGGAAGGTGCACCGGAACCCAAAGATGACAGCAGTCGTTTCAGTCATCCGGTCTGGATGGTCGAGAAGCTGCGCCACAACTGGCCGGATGACTGGCAGGCCATTTTGAACGCCAACAACACCCAGGCCCCCATGACCCTGCGGGTCAACGCACTGCGCTTCAGCCGGGAGGACTACCTCAAGCTGCTGGCCGAAGCCGGCATTGGCGCTGCGCCCACCCGCTTTGCACCTTTTGGCATACAGCTCGATCATCCCGTACCGGTTGACCGCCTGCCCTGGTTTGAAGACGGCGCCGCCAGTGTTCAGGACGAAGCGGCGCAGTTATGCACCACGCTGCTGGATCTGCAGCCCGGCCAACGGGTTCTCGACGCCTGCGCCGCCCCGGGTGGCAAAACCTGCGCTATTCTCGAATCCTGCGCAGGACTCTCTGAAGTAGTGGCCATCGACGAATCCGAAGAGCGCCTGCCCAGAGTCCAGGAAAACCTGGACCGACTCGACCTGGCTGCCACGCTGATCCGCGCCGACGCCGCCAGCACGGAACAGTGGTGGGACAGCCAGGCCTTCGACCGCATTCTGCTTGATGTACCCTGCAGCGCAACGGGCGTGATTCGCCGACACCCGGACATCAAACTGCTGCGCAGGGAATCCGACATCGTGCCGCTGGCCGGCATTCAACTGGGTCTGCTGCAAGCCATGTGGGATATTCTGAAACCCGGAGGCCGGCTGGTGTACGCGACCTGCTCGGTGTTTCCGCAGGAAAACCACCGTATAATCCAGCGATTCCTGAAACAACAGGAACAGGCACAGCTGATTCAAACCGAGGCGGCCTGGGGCCGAGACATGACCACCGGCCGCCAGTTGCTGCCGGATACGGACAGCCATGACGGCTTTTTCTACGCCGTGCTGGAGAAACCTGAACGATGAAAATCCTGATTCTCGGGGCAGGCCAGGTAGGTGGTACCCTGGCTGAAAACCTCGCCAACGAAGCCAACGACATCACCGTAGTAGACAGCGACAGCGTGCGCCTTCGGGAGTTGCAGGACCGCCTGGACATCCGCACCATGCATGGTCGCGCCTCGTACCCGACGGTACTGCGCCAGGCCGGAGCGGAAGACGCTGACATGGTCATCGCAGTCACCAACAGCGACGAAACCAACATGGTGGCCTGCCAGGTTTCCAAACTGCTGTACAAAACCCCGACCACCATCTGCCGGGTTCGTGCCGGCGCCTACCTGGCGAAATCGGAACTGTTCTACAACAAAGAGACGGTCAAGGATCTGGACAGCCTGCGAGGCTTTCCCATTGACGTTCTGATCAGCCCGGAGCATCTGGTCACCCAGCACATTACCCGGTTGATCGAGTATCCCGGCACCCTGCAGGTACTGGAGTTCTCGAAAGGTTTGGCCCGACTGGTCGCCATTCGCGCCACCGAAGGCGGGCCTCTGGTCGGCCGCGAGCTGTCCTACCTGCGCACCCATATGCCCAAAATCGACACCCGGGTTGCCGCCATTTTCCGCAAAGACCGCGCCATCATGCCCCAGGGCGACACGGTGATCGAAGACGGCGACGAGGTCTTCTTCATTGCCGCAGCGGATCACATCCGGTCGGTTATGAGTGAACTGCAGCCGCTGTCCAAACCCTATAAGCGCATCTTTATCTGCGGCGGCGGCAATATTGGCTACCGCCTGGCGAGCACACTGGAAGGCCGTTACCAGGTAAAAATACTGGAGCGGGATCATGACCGCTGTGTGATGCTGTCGGAACGCCTGCGCAAAACCGTGGTGCTGGAAGGCAATGCTGCCAACAAGGACATCCTTCTGGAAGAGAACATCGAAAGCACCGACGTGTTCTGCGCCGTCACCAACGATGACGAAGCCAACATCATGGCCTCGCTGCTGGCCAAGCGCCTGGGTTCCCGCAAGGTACTGACCCTGATCAACAACCCGGACTACGTGGACCTGATTCAGGGTGGCGACATCGATGTGGCCATCTCACCCCAACAGACCACCATCGGCAGCCTGCTGACCCACGTACGCCGGGGCGACGTGGTGAACGTACACTCCCTGCGCCGCGGCGCTGCCGAAGCCATCGAAGCCATCGCCCACGGCGATCACCGGTCCTCCAAAGTGGTTGGCAAACGGCTGGATGAAATCAACCTGCCGCCGGGCACCACCATCGGTGCCATCGTCCGCCACAACGAGGTGCTGGTGGCCCACGATCACTTGCGGGTCCAGCCGGATGACCACGTCATTCTGTTCCTGGTCGACAAATCCCGCATTCGGGATGTTGAAAAACTGTTCCAGGTGGGCCTCACGTTCTTCTGATTGATCCCTGACAAAACAATGCGCTGGCTGGCACTTAGAAATGCAACGCCAGCCAGCGTATAATGCGCGTTTTCAAAATTCGGAGTGCTCCGCAATGCGGTGCGCCACACACAGACTGACCAGCAGGCAAACGTCGTGACAGACAAGGCAACCAATAACTCCGCGCCGGATATCAAGACCTTTCAGGGTCTGATCCTGGCACTGCAGAATTTCTGGGCGCAGCACGGCTGCGTGGTTCTCCAGCCTCTCGATATGGAAGTCGGCGCCGGTACGTTTCATCCCGCCACCTTCCTGCGCTCCATCGGCCCGGAAACCTGGAACTCCGCCTACGTGCAGCCCAGCCGCCGCCCCACTGACGGCCGCTACGGTGAAAACCCCAACCGGCTGCAGCACTATTATCAGTTTCAGGTGGTTCTGAAACCGTCCCCGGACAACATTCAGGAGCTGTACCTGGATTCTCTGCGGGCCCTGGGCCTGGACCCACTCGTCCACGACATCCGCTTTGTCGAAGACAACTGGGAATCGCCCACGCTCGGCGCTTGGGGTCTGGGCTGGGAAATCTGGCTCAACGGTATGGAAGTCACCCAGTTCACCTATTTCCAGCAAGTCGGCGGCCTGGAGTGCTACCCGATCACCGGCGAACTGACCTATGGTCTTGAGCGCATCGCCATGTACATTCAGGGCGTCGACAGCGTGTACGACCTGGTCTGGACCAAAGGCCCGGACGGCGTGGTCACTTACGGCGACGTGTTTCACCAACAAGAAGTTGAGATGTCCACCTACAACTTCGAACACGCCGACACCGAGTTCCTGTTCCACAGCTTCGACGTTTACGAGCGGGAAAGTGCCCGCCTGATCGAAGCAGGATTGCCACTGCCCGCCTACGAGCAGGTACTCAAGGCGTCCCACACCTTCAACCTGCTGGACGCTCGCCACGCCATCTCCGTGACCGAGCGCCAGCGCTTCATCCTGCGTGTACGCACCCTGGCTCGCTCCGTTGCCCAGGCCTACTTCGACAGCCGCCGTAAACTGGGCTTCCCGCTGGCACCGGAACACCTCCGCAAAGAGGTACTGGCTGCAGCCGAAGCGGCTGACACCAAGGCCAATGGCAAGAAGTCCGGAAAGAAGAACAAGGCACCGCAGGAACAGGGGAACGCGTAATGGCTACACAGGATTTTCTGGTTGAACTGGGTACCGAGGAGCTGCCTCCGAAAGCCCTCAAACCTCTGTCTGATGCCTTCACTCAGGGTATTACCAAAGGCCTGGAAGACGCCGGCGTGGCTTTCGGCAAGGTAGAAGCCTTCGCTGCACCGCGCCGCCTGGCCGTGCGCATCCGAGACCTGGCCGATGCCCAGCCGGATAAATCAGTGGAAAAGCGCGGCCCTGCCGTGCAAGCCGCGTTTGACGACGCCGGCAACCCGACCCGTGCGCTGACCGGCTTCGCTACCTCCCTGGGTATTACCCCGGACCAGCTCGACACCCTGGAAACCGACAAGGGTGCCTGGGTGGTTTATCGCACCGTTGAAAAGGGCAAGCCCACGGTAGAACTGCTGCCGGAACTGGTTGATCAATCCCTGGCCGCCCTGCCCATCCCCAAGCGCATGCGCTGGGGCGCTCACCGCACTGAATTCGTGCGCCCGGTCCACTGGATGATCCTGCTGTACGGCAACAAGGTGATCGAAACCCCGGTGATGAACCTCAAGCCCGGCAACAAAACCCGCGGCCACCGGTTCCACTGCCCGAAAGAGCTGATCGTACCCACCCCGGCCGATTACGAAGTGGTACTCAAGCAGGA
>DATGQY010000084.1:0-18194 GCA_035303925.1 Marinobacter sp.
GGTAAACTACGCCCCAATTTTTCCCAGCTGGAAACGAGAATTCACCATGAGCATCAAGTCCGATAAGTGGATCCGCCGGATGTCCGAGCAGCACGGCATGATCGAACCCTTTGAAGCCGGGCAAGTTCGTGAAAACGAAAAAGGCCGCGTCATCTCCTACGGCACCTCAAGCTACGGCTACGACGTACGCTGCAGCAACGAATTCAAAATCTTCACCAACGTCCACAGCGCCACCGTCGACCCTAAAAACTTCGACGAAAACAGCTTCGTCAACATCACCAGCGACGTCTGCGTGATCCCGCCGAACAGCTTCGCTCTGGCGCGCACCGTTGAGTACTTCCGCATCCCCCGAAGCGTACTCACCATCTGCCTCGGCAAAAGCACCTACGCCCGTTGCGGCATCATCGTGAACGTCACCCCGCTGGAACCTGAGTGGGAAGGCCAGGTAACCCTGGAATTCTCCAACACCACCAACCTGCCAGCGAAAATCTACGCCAACGAAGGTGTGGCCCAGATGCTGTTCTTCGAATCCGACGAAATCTGTGAAACCAGCTACAAAGACCGCGGCGGCAAGTACCTTGGCCAGACCGGCGTGACCCTCCCCAGGACATGAACGCCAACCAGTTTCTTAAAGCCGTCTCACAACTACAGGGCTGGCGCGAATGCGCCTTCCTGCTGGCTCTGGCCGAAAGGGCCTTCCCCAACTACGCCCTGTTTGCAGACGCCGTAGGCATGAAAAGCGGCGGCAAAATGCGCCAGCTGCTCGAACTTGCCTGGGACACCCTCCAACAGGAAACCACCGAAGCGGCCATCCCCCAGCTGCTGACCAAGCTCGAAAGCCTGAGTCCTGACGTCAAAGACTACGATGCCTACGGCGTCTATCCAGCCTTTGACTTCTGCCAGTTGCTGGAGCAGGCCCTGCTCAATCGCCTGAACCCCAACAAGCACCGGGCGACAGAAGCATCTCAACTGGCCACCAAGACCGTCATGGACTTTGTCGAAATGTCCGAAGGCGAAGAGCTGAATGAAGATCAACTGGTGCGCCTGTTTGAGCAGCATCCGCTGCTCAAGGAAGACAAAGCCTTCCAGCGGGACACCGTCCTGGCTCTGAAGCGCCAGCGTACGCCCAGAGAAGATTTCGTTGCCGAACTGCGAGCGGACGCAGCCAATGATGGCGTGAGCAATCTTGGTATTTCCCTCGATAGCTGAGCGTTCAGGCTCACGCTAGACTTATAAGCTACCTATTGAACTGTCTGTTGAACGGATAAGCCTCATGAAACTCTCTGCTTTTGGCCGGAAATTCACTGCCGATGCTGGCATTACCTCACTCATGGACGACCTGGGTAACGCCATGGCCTCCGGTGAGGGGATGATTATGATGGGTGGAGGTAACCCCGGGCACATTCCAGAGGTTCAACAACGAGTTCAGGAAATTCTTGCGGACATGGCGGCAGACGAGGGGCAGGTGCGCCGGCTGGTGGGTATCTACGACCCCCCTCAGGGTGAAAAGCAGTTCATCGCTTCGTTGGCGGAGCTGCTGAACAGCGAATATGGTTGGGGTCTGAAGCCTGAGAACATTGCCCTGACCAATGGCAGTCAGGCTGCCTTCTTCATGCTGTTCAACATGTTTGGCGGAGATTACGGCAACGGCCAGCGCAAGCATATCTTGTTGCCATTGGCGCCGGAATATATCGGTTATGCCGACGCAGGCCTGGAGCCGGGGTTATTTCACGCGGTACAGCCGGACATCTCGTTTACTGACGCTCATGAATTCAAGTATCGGGTCGACTTTGAAGCGGTCGAGGTCACCGGCGAAACCGGTGCTATCTGCGTGTCCCGGCCCACCAACCCAACCGGCAACGTGGTGACCGATGAGGAACTGGCCCGGCTGGAATCTCTGGCCCGGCAGCACGACATCCCGTTAATTGTGGATGGCGCTTACGGAACCCCGTTCCCCAGCCTGTTGTTCGTGGATGCGCAGCCCACCTGGAACGAGCAGATCATTCTGTGCCTGAGCCTGTCCAAGCTGGGCTTGCCAGCGGCACGCACCGGCATCGTGATAGCAGCGGAACCGGTGATCAAGGCGCTGTCCGGCATCAATGCCATCATGAATCTGGCCACCGGCAGCTTTGGCGCCATGCTGGCGGAGCCGTTGGTCCGTTCCGGTGAGATCCTGTCCCTGAGCCGGGACGTGGTCTGCCCGTTCTATAAGGCCAAAATGGAGAGAGCGGTTGAGGCTTTCCGGGAGGCCATGGGTGAGGACAGTTGCCGCTGGTATATCCACAAGCCGGAAGGGGCTATGTTTCTGTGGCTCTGGTTCCCCGGTCTGCCCATTACCAGTCTGGAGCTCTATCAGCGACTGAAGGATCGCGGCGTGCTGGTGGTTTCAGGCCATTATTTCTTCCCGGGCCTGCCGGATGAGGACTGGAAGCACCGCCATGAGTGCCTGCGGGTAACCTACTCTCAGGACGATGCGCAGGTTGCAGAAGGTCTGCGCATCATCGCCGACGAAGTGAAGGCGGTCTGGGCGGAAAACAGGGCGGTGGATCAGTCCTGAATCCGCGCATCCTTCAGGCGTAGCTCATATTCGCTGCCGTCCGGCTCTACTTGAAGCAGGCGCACTAACAGGAAGTCCTGATCCGGGTCGAACCACATCAAGGTCTGTCGCTTGGAATCTTCGGCGCGAACTTTCTCTGCTTTCAGGGTGTTCATGCTGAGCCCTCTATCGCTGAGGGACTCTTCGTCGATGACCGCAAAGCGGTCGGTGTCGTGGTCCCCCTTGTCGAGTACCCGATAGGTGACATCGCGCTTGCCTGCCTTCAGGTCCTGATGGAGCTGAAGCTGGTAGCCCAGCGGATCCAGAGTGCCCTCTTCGAGTTCTACTTCAAAGGCGTTGCCCCGATACTTCCCTTTGGCAGTTCCGTTCTGCCAGTCAAAGTCGATAGATTGCTCCCGGTTCTTGATCAGAAAGCCGGAAAGCCGGTAGCGGTAGCGCAGGGGAATGACTTGTCCCTCTTCCCATTTGAACACCAGGGATTCATCAATATCGGCAATGAACGAATCAACGTCGGTGCGGTACAGCCAGACATTGTTGCCTTGATCGGTCAGCGTACGTATGCCTTCGCCGTTCAGGCTGATGCCCTTGGACATTGAAGCGGTGTAGCTGGCCTTGTAAGGGGTCAGCGCCGGTGAAGAAGTTTCGGCTGCGGTGTTGAGCGAGAGGCTGGCAAGGGCCAGCCCGACGAGCAGCGTCATGATTCTGGAGGGAGCTTTGTACCGGTGCATCCGAATGCCTCTTTACTGTCTAAGCTTGCGACAGTCTAGCCCTTCCCTGGCTGCAGGAGGATGACAATCTGTTCAGTTGTCTGAAAGTCGCATGGGTTTGGGTAGTGGCTCGCCGTCAAACAGCACGCCTTCTGCGGCCAGTTGGATTCGGCCCTCACAGAACCACCGTAGCACAATCGGGTAGAGTACGTGTTCCCGTTGTTGTACCCGTTCGGCGAGCGATTCCGGTGTGTCGTCCGGTTTTACGGCCACTTCGGCCTGGGCGATCACAGGGCCTCCGTCCAGCTCTTCGGTGACAAAGTGAATCGATACACCGTGAAGCCTGTCACCCGCTTCCAGGACCCGTTGGTGGGTGTTCAGTCCAGTGTAGGCTGGGAGCAGGGAGGGGTGGATGTTCAGCATCCGGCCGCGGAAAGCCCGCACGAAGTCTGGTGTCAGAATGCGCATGAAGCCAGCCAGTACAATCACATCCGGATTGTGGCGGTGAAGCTCTGCCATCAGTGCACCGTCAAATTCCTCGCGGGACCCGAACTGCTTGTGGTCAATCACGAAGGTTTTGAGGTTGGCCTGGGCGGCCCGTTCCAGTGCAAATGCACCAGGACGGTTACAGCCCACTGCGATGATTTCACCGGGGAAATCGCGCTCCCGGCTGGCATCAATCAGCGCTTGCAGGTTGGTGCCGCTGCCGGAGGCAAGAACGACTATTTTGGGTTGCGGCGCGGGATCTGCCTTCATGCCTTCAGCAGCCCCGGCGCGTAGCGGACTTTTGCCTGGGCACCGCTGGTGTCGGCGGTTTCAATCACGCCAACTTGCCACGCCTTTTCTCCGAGGGCGTTCAGGGTGTCCAGGGCAAGATCTTTCTGATCGGCCGGTACGCACACAATCATGCCAATGCCGCAGTTAAAGGTGCGGTACATTTCTTCGACCGCTACGCCACCCGCGTTTTTCAGCCACTGGAATACCGGCGGCAAATCCCAGCTTTGTGTATCGATAGCTGCAATGGTGTCGTCAGGCAGTACCCTGGGAATGTTTTCTGGCAGGCCGCCACCGGTGATGTGAGACATGGCTCGTACGTCGACTTCACGAATCAGTTGCAGAAGATTCTTTACGTAGATCCGTGTGGGTGCCATCAGTGCGTCTGCCAGGGTGCTGTCACCCATGGGCTGGCTCAGGTCGGCGCCACTCACTTCAATGATTTTACGGATCAGTGAATAGCCGTTTGAATGGGGGCCCGAGGAGCCCAGAGCCAGTAGCACGTCGCCTGACTGAACGCGGCTGCCATCGAGAATTTTGCTGCGCTCAACGACGCCAACACAGAAACCTGCCAGATCGTAGTCTTCGCCTTCATACATGCCGGGCATTTCGGCGGTCTCACCACCCACCAGTGCGCACCCGGACAGTTCGCAGCCGGTGCCAATGCCATCGACTACCTGGGCGGCGATATCCACGTTAAGCTTGCCGGTGGCGTAGTAATCCAGGAAGAACAGAGGCTCTGCACCACCCACGATCAGATCGTTCACGCACATGGCAACCAGGTCGATACCTATGCTGTCATGCTTTTCGAGTTGCATGGCAAGGCGAAGCTTGGTGCCAACGCCATCGGTGCCAGAGACCAGAACGGGCTCCTTGTAGCCTGCCGGGATGGATACCATCGCACCAAAACCGCCAAGGCCGCCGAGCACTTCGGGCCGGCGGGTCCGGGCTGCGGTGTTCTTGATGCGATTAACCAGTTCGTTGCCGGCGTCAATATCAACGCCCGCATCGCGATAGGTAAGGGAGGGCTTCTGTTCGCTCATGGAAAATAACCGTTGGCCTGTGGGTCAGGCGGCGGATTTTAACAGGTGCGCACGGGGGCTCCAACTGGAATTCCCGGATACGGGCAGGATTCGACCATTTATATATTGCCGACAGGCAATAGTGCCTTGCTACTCAGCTGACAGGTGATGGTGTATCCTGTGCGCCAATCATGGGAACGGCAGGGTGCTTTATCTACATGACGGATTCAGCTTACGGATATACGGAAAGAATGTTACGGGCCACGCTGGCTGCGATGGCTGTTGTTTGTGCCTTGTTCGTAGCAACACCTGCAGCCGCAGTGACGGCCTCGGGCCTTTATAGTGCTGAGGTGCCGGTTTCAGGCACCGGGGCGGCCGATCTGAAGGCCGGTTATGCCGCAGGTCTGCGGGAAGTACTGGTCAGGGTGTCGGGCAGCCGGGACGTCCTGCAGCTTGAGGGTGTTGAAGCGCTTCTTGATGACGCTGAGTCGTTGCTGTTGTCCTACCAGGTTGGTAATGATCAGGGGCAGGCTCGTATGCAGATGAGCTTTGGCGCGGTAGGTGTCAATCGCGCACTGGCCTCTGTTGAAGCGCCGGTATGGGGTGCTAACCGCCCGCTGACACTGGCCTGGATTGCGGTTGAGGATCGCGGCCAGCGCCAATTGATCACCCGTACCGATGAGTCATCATCACAAACGGATGATGGCGTGGATTTGTGGCGGCAGCGTTTTGTCGCGGCAGCGTCGGAGCGTGGACTGCCGGTTGTGTTTCCGCCGGCCAGTTTCGGTGGCGATCGAACCCTGTTGTCGGATCTTTGGGGGCAGTTTGTCGGCCGTATCGAGAGTGCGTCCGACGACTTGCCAAATGATGTGTTGGCGTTGATGCGCATTAACCGCTCCGGTGGCCAGTGGCGCGCCGGCTGGGTGTTCAAGGGCATGGGGATGGATGCCAGCGAGCGCTCGGCGAGTGCCGCAAGCCCTGAAGAACTCGTGAGTCAGGTTGTAGATCAATGGGCCGAGCTCTATGCCAGTCGTTATGCCGTGTCGGCAGGCGACGTTGATCAGTCGCCCAAGGTTGATGTGATGCTTGACGGGGTGACCACGCTTGCCGATTACGGCAATGTGGCCAAGGCTCTCCAGAGCCTGACTCCGGTGGTGTCTGTGGGGCCGTCCCGTGTTCGGGGAGAGCGGCTGACCGTCCAGGTGGCCTTTACCGGGGAACTGGACCAGTTACGCGAATACATTGCTCTTGATCCGAGGTTTGTGGTTCAGGAGCCGCAAGAGCCGGAGCCACGAGACACAGTGCAGGCGGACAGGCCGCGCGAGACCCAGGCTGAAACCGGCCAGGATTCCGCGCCTGCTGCCGCAGAGCCGGCAACTGAAACGGGTGAAGAGTCCATGTTTGCCTACCAGCCTTTACCGGAAGGTGATGAGCAGGATGCGGAGCAGGCCTTCGAGTCGCTGTACGAGGTGCTGTATTACCGTTGGCAGCCGGCGCCAGGCAGTGGTGATGGCGACTGATTATTTGACGGAGGCAGCCAGGTGAAATCGCAGCAGTGGCGCTGGATTCCCAACGCCCTGACGTTTTTGCGGATCATTCTGATCATTCCCTTTGCCGGTGCCCTCTTGGAGGGCAATTACCGGCTGTCTCTGCTGATCTTTGTTTTTGCTGCGTTAACCGATGCGTTCGATGGCTTTCTTGCCAGGTACTTTAACTGGCGGTCCCGACTCGGTGCTATTGCAGACCCCCTGGCCGACAAGGCCCTGTTAATTACGGCGTATCTTATGCTGACCATTACCGGCGTTCTGCCGGTATGGCTGTTTATGCTGGTTCTTGGTCGCGACCTGATCATCGTATGTGGAGCGCTGGCGTATCACTACGGAGTGGGCCGTTTTGATATGGAGCCGAGTGTTCCGGGCAAAATCAACACCTTCATCCAGATTCTGGTGGCCCTGGCCATTATCATTCTGTTGGCAGATCTGCCCATGCAGTCGTGGGTGCTGGTCACCGGTGTCTGGTTGGTCGCAGTGTCGGCCGTTTTCAGTGGCAGCCATTACATTTTTGTTTGGAGCATGCGGGCCTGGAGGGCAAAGCGGTCGTGATACCGTCACAGATGGTCCTGGGCGTTAAACTCAGGGATGACGCCCGGTTCGATAATTTTCACGGTGACCGAAACGAGGCGGTAGCCCGCCGCCTTGAGGCTCTGTGTCTGAACCCTCATGACTTGCCGATCGTGGTGATTTGTGGTGACTCGGACACCGGTAAAAGCCATTTGCTGCAGGCGGCCTGCCATAAAGTCGAGCAGCTGGGTCGGGCAGGGGTATGCATCAGCATTGACGAATTGCTGCCATTTGGTCCGGAAGCGCTGGCAGGCCTTGAATCCCATCCCATTGTTTGTCTGGATGATCTGGAGATGATTGCTGGCAAGCCGGATTGGGAAGAAGCGGTTTTCCACCTGTACAACCGTGTTCTCGATCGGGGTGGATTGCTGGTCGTAACCCTGTCTGACGTACCGGGCTCTTTGCCGTTTGGTTTGGCGGATCTGGTCTCACGGCTGTCCCATGGATTGCTACTTCAGCTGGGCATGTACAGGGACGAGGACAGGATGCGCATACTCATGGCGCGCGCTGAACAGCGGGGCCTGGTAATGAGTGATGATGTGGCAAGCTATATTATGCGCCGCGCGCCGCGAAAACTGGGGGATCTGCTAGGGATTCTGGACACACTGGATGAAAACTCCCTTCAGGCCCAGCGGCGTTTGACCATTCCGTTCGTTAAAGCTGTGATGGGATGGTAATAAAGGAATCAGAACTATAAATACTCTTGGAGAGACGACATGAGACGGGTGGTATTCAACCAGAAAGGCGGAGTAGGCAAATCCAGTATTACCTGTAATCTTGCGGCGATCAGTGCTGCCCGGGGCAAGCGAACCCTGGTAGTGGACCTTGATCCTCAGGGTAACTCAACCCATTACCTGCTGGGTAAGCCTGCCTCCGAGCTCAAGGATACTGTGGCCGACCTGATGGAGCAGACGGTTGCATTCAGTGTGTTCAATCGCCGCCCGGACGAGTTTGTTCATGCCTCGCCGTTCAGTAATCTCTTTGTCTTGCCGTCCAGCCCCGAGCTTGATTTTCTTGAGCGAAAGCTCGAAGCCAAACATAAGATCTACAAGCTGCGTGAGTTCCTGAAGAAACTCAGCGACAGCTTCGATGAAATCTATATTGATACCGCGCCAGCGCTCAACTTCTACACACGATCTGCGCTGATTGCGGCTCAACGGTGCCTGATTCCGTTTGATTGCGATGACTTTTCACGTCAGGCGCTGTACAGCATCCTGCACGAAATCCGGGAATTGCAGGAAGACCACAACGAGGAGTTGGTGGTTGAAGGGATCATTGCCAATCAGTTCCAGCCCCGGGCCAGTCTGCCTAAGCAGCTGGTCAGAGAGTTGACGGAAGAAGGGTTGCCAGTGCTGCCTGTGCGTCTGTCCAGTTCGGTAAAAATGAAAGAATCACACCAGAGCCGGCAGCCGTTGATTCATATGGCGCCGAAGCACCCTTTGACCCGGCAATTCGAAGATCTTTACCGCGTATTGCATGGCGAAACGGTTGAGCTGGAGCCGCTGGCGGATTGATTGAGGTAACAGAGCATGAATGACGAACAGCGCCATTTTGACCAGGTCACCGATAGTTTGCTGCAAATCGAGCTTGAGCTAAGGCAGCTGGGCGTCTGGCAGGCCGAGATGCCGCCGCAGGAGGCTTTCGAAAGTACCGAGCCGTTCTGTCTGGATACCATGGAGTTTACCGAATGGCTCCAGTTCGTATTTCTTGAACGGATGAAATTACTGGTGGAAGCCGGTCATCCACTGCCCTCGGCCTCGGGCATCGCGCCGATGGCCGAAGAGCACTTCCGGGTGCGAGAACAGTCCGGCGCCCGCCTGGTGCGGGCATTGGCAGAGATGGACCGGTTGTTGTCCGGGAGTTAATGCCGCCGCGGGGCAGGGGCGCGGTTACTCCAGTCGCATGGACAGGTCTATGGCTTTTACATCTTTGGTCAGTGCGCCGATGGAGATGTAGTCGACCCCGGTTTCTGCGATCGGCACCAGTGTTTGTTCATTAATGCCACCCGATGCCTCGAGTTTGGCTCGCCCGGCGACCCGTTTCACCGCCGTGGCCATGTCGGCCAGCGAGAACTCGTCCAGCATGATGATGTCCGCGCCGGCCTCCAGAGCCTGGCTCAGCTCTTCCAGGTTTTCGGTTTCCACTTCAACCGGTTTTCCCGGGGCAATCCGGTGTGCCTCAGTGATCGCTGCCGCAATCGAACCGCAGGCCGCAATGTGGTTTTCCTTGATGAGGAAGGCGTCCCAAAGGCCGATCCGGTGATTGCTGCAGCCACCGCAGGTGACAGCATATTTCTGCGCAAGCCTCAGTCCCGGAAGGGTTTTACGGGTATCCAGTAGCTGCACCCGGGTGTGAGCCACCCTGGCGGCGTAGCCAGCACACCGTGTGGCAACCCCGGAGAGAGTCTGCAGCCAGTTCAGTGCAGCCCTTTCGGCGCTCAGAAGTGACCTTGCGGGTCCAGACATGCGGAAAATGACGTCGTCAGCGGGCACATCGTCACCGTCGTCGAACATCCATTGCAACTCCACGCGCGGGTCGACCTGACGGAATACTTCGGTCACCCAGTCCTTGCCAGCAAGGCGGGCAGCTTCCCGGGTAATAACGTGCCCTTGGGCGAGCTTGTCGTCGGGGATCAGCATGGCGGTGATGTCGCCTTCGCCAATGTCTTCCCGTAGGCTTTGGGCAACGTTTTCAATGCGGGCCTGGCGCAGCAGTTCAGGGGTGATCATGAGGGCTTTCCGGAAGAAAAGTGAGTGAGTTGGAGTCTGGCCCGCAATTCTACTGTCCGCCCGGGTTTTCTCAAAATGACAAGGGCTAAGGTGGCCAGAATGTGACGCAGTTCGATGTTGCACAAAAGGTGACAAATTCTGACACAAGGTGACGAAGGCTGGCTATATGATGTACATAGAGCATTGTCTCAGTACTTTTAGCAGAAGCGAACCGGAGCATCCCCATGGCGCAAGATAACAAGGTAGTGCACTTGGCTGGCCAGAAGTCGGTGGGCAGGTTTTCTCTGCCTACCGCTCTGGTTCGGCTCCGCGATGCCTCCGGCCGATCCCTGAAAACGGTTCTGGGCAGTTTTTTCGAGCAGGCCGATGACAGCCTCTTCGAACTGGCTGATCGGGCCGGCTCTAATCAGGATCAGACCGCCTACTTTGATGCCATGCGGGAGCTGCGTTTGCGGCGCAAGTCCATGACCGTGTCAATCCTCCAGTATGTCAGCCAGGCATTTAACGAACTAGGTCAGTTCCGGCCTGCCGGTAAGGGCCGATCCCTGGAAGAGGTCGATCGCGACTCCCTCAGCCTGGTGGATCACTCAGATCTGGAGCAACAGGTTGCCATCGAGAATCTGACCAATCGTCTGCGTAACCGGTATCAGGAGCCCTTGAGTCTGCTTGCGGCCAGAGTGCGGCATGTGGCCCCGGAACTGGCCTTGACCGAGGATCAGATTCCGCTCAGCCCGGAAGTATTGTGTGGGGGTATCGCTGAAGCCTGTGCGGATCTGGATATTGATATTCGCGCGAAGCTGGTGGTGCTCAAATTATTCGAACGTATGCTGTCGGAACGGCTTGGTGATTTCTATCAGGAGTGCAACCGCACTCTGATTACTGAAGGCGTCCTGCCCGACATGAAAAAGCCGCCGATTGGAGGTGCTCAAACTCCCACCCGGCGCGCGGTTCCAGCGCCTGGCGTACCGGGAGGCAGCGCTGACTCAACGGGGCAGTCTCGTTACACCCAGACCAGTGTTTCGCCCACCTTCAATGAATTGAGTGCATTGTTGCACCAGGGCGGCGATCAGGACTCTGGGTCAGTCCAGTCCGGCGGGCTGGTGCTTGATACGGATCGCCTGATGGCCCGGTTGAGTGAGCTCCAGGGGGCATCGCAAGGCCAGCAGGGTGATCAGATCGTACCACTCCGGCAGCAATTGCAGGCGGTCTTGCAGTCTCCCGAGGGTGGTCGGGTCTCGGTGGGCCAGGTGAACAGCGATGTGATTAACCTGGTGTCAATGCTGTTCGATTTCATTCTGGAAGATCGCCAGTTGCACCCGGTGATGAAGGCGCTCATCGGGCGTTTGCAGATACCGGTTTTGAAGGTGGCTCTGAGCGACCGGAATTTTTTCAATCGGGGCGGACATCCGGTACGCAAGTTACTGAATGAGCTGGCACTGGCCGCCATCGGCTGGACCGAAAAACGCGCGGGTATGCGCGACCCGCTGCGGGAGAAGATTGAGGAAGTTGTGGGCCGCGTGCTTTCCGAGTTCACCGAAAGTGTTGAATTATTTGAAGAACTGCTGAAAGACTTTGGCCACTTTATGGATCTGGATCGCCGGCGCCGGGAGTTGGTGGAGCAGCGGTTAAGAGATGCAGAAGAGGGTAGGGCGCGGCAGGAGCGGGCGAGCCAGGCCGCCGAGAACCTGATCAAGGAGCAATCCGCCAGTCATGATATTCCGGAGCCAGTGTTGCAGCTGCTCAACGAGCCCTGGACCCGCTATCTGCAGTGGGTAGCGCTTCGCCATGGTGAAGACAGCTCTCTGTGGGAGCACGCTTGCGAACTGAACGCTCGCCTGGTTTGGAGTGTCGATCCGCGCCCTGTGTCCCGGGACACCCGTTCCGAACTGTTGCGCGCGATACCGGATGTCGTTGAGGATTTGAGAAAGGCACTGCAGGAGATCTCCTGGGATCCCTTTGCTACGGACGCTGCCATAAGGGATCTCGAACTGGTGCACGTAGATGTGTTTCAGAAGCTGGTCACAGCGCCGGTTGAAGAAACCACGGATCTGCAGGATAACCTGGATGTGCCGGGTGCTGGCATGGTTGAGGTTGAAACGGTCGCGCTCACGCCGGAGGTTTCCGAGCCAGAGGCATTGGCAGCGGAACCTGATGCCTCCGATACGGCGCCCGCGGCGGAAGCCCAAACACAGTCAGAAGCGCAAGAGGCCTCCGGTGCCGAGCAGCTCTCTGGTGTTGGGGTGGCGCCACAATGGCTTGAAAAGGCGGATCAGCTGCGTGTTGGCTCCTGGCTTGAGCTGCAGCGTGAGGACACCCGTCTGCGCTGCAAGCTGGCAGCCTTCATCAAGGCTACCGGTAAATACATCTTCGTGAATCGCAGCGGCGCCAAAGTGGCTGAATACCTGCGGGATGATCTAGCACGGGCCATGCAGGAGGGTGCCATTACCTTGCTGGATGACGGGCTTATCTTTGACCGGGCACTGGAGTCCATCATCGACAACCTGAGGCACAGCCGAAAAGACTGACAGCCGGCGGCATCCCGGTGATTCCGTAGCATCTGAGGGCGCTTTGTGATTCAATCGAATTCGTAAATCACTCATTGCGCCTTTGGATGAGCCTTGTCTAACACACGATCCGACATTTCTGAATCATCGTCGTCCGTTGCTGAGTTTAACGCGCAAGTTGCGCAGTTACGGGCGACGGGCCGTTTCCCTGACAGCCGGTGGTCACCCTCTCCCAATTTTGGTCCCCGTCCGGAAAACGCCGCGATTTCCCTTTTGGTTGTGCATAACATCAGCCTTCCCCCGGGCCAGTTCGGCGGGCCCCATATCGAAGACTTTTTTTGCAACCGGCTTGAGCGGCATGCCCACCCCTATTTTGACGAAATTGCTGACATGCAGGTTTCAGCCCATGCTCTGGTGCGCAGAGATGGCTCGGTCATTCAGTTTGTGAACTGCCATGACCGCGCCTGGCACGCGGGTCGTTCGTGTTTCGGGGTGCAGGAGGAGTGCAACGATTTTTCTATAGGTATTGAGCTGGAAGGCGCTGATGACATTCCGTATACCGAAGCTCAATATCAGACTCTGGCGCGTTTGGCCGAATTAACCATAGCGGCGTGGCCAAGGGTGACGCCGGATCGCATTGCCGGACACAGTGACATTGCGCCTGGCCGAAAGACCGATCCCGGCCCAGCTTTTCACTGGTCCCATTTCAGAAGTTTGCTTAAAACAACGGAGAAAGGCTGAATGTCGCTGGTTGTTTTTCTGTTGGCTTACATGATTCGCCGACGGCTTGACCGTCTCGACGCTGTGAACGGGGATGCCTTGTGGCGAGCATGGTTTCGCCGGGGGACGAAGGTAGAGGCTGGTCAGGAGAGCGCGGTTGTAAAAGGCTATGCCATGGTTGTGGCGCCGGCGATTGGCCTGACGGCACTGGCGGTTATTGCGGAGCGGGCCGGGTTCCGGCTCGCTCTCTACCCACTGGAATTTGTGATACTCATATTGCTGATGGGGGCCCCGGGTTGGCGCGCGGTATTGCAGGCCTATTCGGAAGCCTGGCGGCGGGGTGACATGCAGGGCGCGTGGCACCATGTCCAGGACCGCCTGCCTGCCGACGAGAGAGGTGCTGCACTTTCCCCTGAAGCGCTGCACCTGTCGGTGGCCAGAACAGTGATGGTGTCGGTGTTCAGTCGGTTCTTTCTGGTGGTGTTCTGGTATGTCGTCGGTGGTATTGGCGCCGCGCTGCTGGCCAGAGGGGTCGTTGCTCTTGCTGAAAAATGGCCTCAGGCTTCTGCACGACCAGGCTTTCGCAAAGCCGCGGACCTGATCAGCTGGCTGCCCGCACGGCTGTTGTCGTGCACGTTCGGCCTGGCAGGCGATCTGGCCGGATGGTCCCGCGAGATCAGGCAGGTTGTGCCCGGCCTGAAGAAATCTACCTCGGAAGTTCTAATGATTTCGGCTAACGGGTCGTTAACCGGGTATGCACTTGATCCTGCTCGGTTCTCGCAGGTGCACCCGGAGGACTGGCCCCGTTTTGGCGGCCGGAGCCTGGTCGCCATCCGAGATCTGCTCAATCGAAGCATGCTGGTCTGGATATGTGCAATTGCGTTGCTGGTTATCTCTGGCGTAGCGTAAAAATAACGAAAACAATGTGTTACAGAATAACACTTAATAGTGATTCAGTTTTCGATGCTTTGAGTGATAATTAAAATAAAGAATCAGGATTCATTTCTTGAATCGGCGCGAGGGCACTGTGAACTATATTATCAATCCAGCGATTGCACTGATGAACCGGCTGCCCATGGTTTACAAGTTCAGCCTCATCAGCATCCTTTTTCTTGGCCCAATCGTCGTTCTGTCCTGGTTGGTGATTTCGGGGCTCAATCAGTCTGTTCAGACTATGAACCGAAGCATCGATGGGCTGGTTGAGCTCCAGAAGGTAGACCGCCTACTGGTTGCGGCGATGGATTTTCGGGACTATCAGGCACCGGGCATTCTGAAAGACGAAGCAGCGCTGCTGGAGAAAGCCCAGGGTGCGGCCCAACGAATTGATTCCCTGCTTGCCGACCTTGCAGAACCCCGCCGCTCCTTTGACTTAACCGGCTCCTGGCAGGAACAGGTTCAGAACCTCCAGAAGGAATGGGTCGCGCTGAAAGATGATGACAACTACCAGGTAACCATTGATCCCCAGTTCAAGTTCTATCAGGAATTTGTTCAGAAGGTGCTGGCGGTCGTGCCGGCAACCATCGAAGTGTCTGGCCTGGGCCAGGACTCGTCAAGGGAAAACCTGCTGTTACTCGGTCTGGTGCGATCGGCCTTTCCCGATGCCCGTAATGTGATTGGCACGGCCCGTTCGTACGGTATCTTTGCACTGGTGGATGGTCAGGTCGGTTATGCTCTGAGTGACACCTTCAACGAAGTGTTTGACCAGCTTACGAATCGCAGTTCCCTGCTGGCTCCCGGCCTGGTTGTCGCCCGAGAAACCTCTGAGCAGCTTGCGGAGTCTGCGGGAGGCACTCTTGCGAGAGTTGAAGAGAGCCTGCTTGCCGTACGAGACGAGCTGGACATCAACATCATTACACCGATGCGACTGGAGATGCCCTGGCAGGAGTACGATGCAGCCGTGTCGGCCCAGACCAGTCATTACGATGAGCTGACCCGTGAGATTTTCGGCGTGGTTGGCGCCAACCTGGAAAGTCGACTGCAAAGTGAAACCCGGCAGCGCACTTTGATTCTGGCCGCCCTGATTGCCGTCATGTTGGTGGTGGTCTATCTCTACATTGGATTCTTCATGTCCGTCCGGGTTGCTATCAACCGATTCAGTCGTGCCGCAAGAAGTGTGGCGGCTGGTGATATGACGACCCACATACAGTTGTCCAACCGTGATGAGTTGGGTGAGCTGACCAGTGAATTCAATAACATGACTGACAAGATTGCTGAGCTTATTCGCTCGGTAGGGGCGACGACGGCGGATGTGGGCCAGCAAGCGGTACGGGTAAACGATACCGCCGCCGCCAACAGCGAGGCGGTTGCTCGCCAGATGGACGAAAGCAGCCAGATCAATGAGGCGATGGGCCAGATGGTCGATGCGGTGAATGAAGTCACCGAAAGCGCGCATCGTGTTGCCGATAGCGCCGGAAGCGCGGAAAGGGACACCGAAACCGGCCGTCAGGTGGTGGCCGATACGGTTGAAACCATCAATAGGCTGGCCAGTGAAATTGCTGGTGCCGTGGATGTGATCAACCGGGTGAGCACCGACAGTGACAATATCAGTCAGGTGCTGGTTGAGATAAAGGCGATTGCCGGACAGACAAACTTGCTGGCACTGAACGCAGCCATTGAAGCCGCACGTGCCGGCGAGCAGGGGCGGGGTTTTGCCGTTGTGGCTGACGAGGTTCGGTCACTGTCTCAGCGAACGCACAAGTCGACGGAGGAAATTGAAGGAATGATCTCCCGGTTGCAAGGGGGGGTTAAGGACGCGGTTTCGGCGATGACCACCAGCCACGACGCGACCGAGCAAACGGTTCAGAAATCGGCAGAAGTGACCGAGGCCCTGGACCGAATTGCCCAGGGGATTTCGGAAATTGTGGACATGAGTCATCAGATTGCTCAGGCAGCGGAGGAGCAGTCTGCCGTCGCCAAAAACGTGAACCTGAATGTGGAGAGCATTGGCGAGCTGGGGCATAAAACGGCGGCTAACGCAGAAGAGACTCTGGCATCGTCCCGCCAGATGTCGGATCTGACAGCCTCCCTTCAGAGGCTGGTTGAGGCTTTCAAAGTCTGAGCCTATTGTTCGTGAGTTTTCAGAATCCGGCCCTTACAGGCCGGATTTTTTTTGCTCCCACAGAATCTCCTGTGCACCACCCCTCCGGGCCAGAACCCGGGCGATCACGAACAGCAAGTCCGACAGACGGTTAAGGTAATGCCGTGATGCCGTGTTGATGGAATCTTCGTGCCCGAGCGCTACCACCACGCGCTCTGCGCGGCGGCACACGGCTCTGGCCAGATGGCACTGCGCCGCCGCGGCGGAGCCGCCGGGCAGAATGAAGTTCTTCAAGGGGGGCAGGTCTTCGTTGTACTGGTCCAGCACACTTTCCAGCCAGCTGATGTGGTCTTCGCCAATAACCTTGCTGCCAGGGATGGCAAACTCTCCGCCAAGATCGAACAGATGGTGCTGAATCCGTCGGAACACGTTGATCAAGGCATCGTCGGCGGGCAGGGTTTCAACAAGAATGCCGATGTGGCAATTCATTTCGTCGGTAGTACCCATGGCTTCGACCCGCTGAGCGTTTTTGGCAATGCGGTTGCCGTCAGCCAGACCGGTGGAGCCGTCATCGCCGGTGCGGGTGTAGATCTTTGACAGGCGGTTGCCCATGGCTTGCACTCCTGTTGATAAATAGTCAGTTCAGTTGTTGTACCTGCTCGGTGAGCATTTGGTTCACCGGCGTCGCGATTTTGTACTGCTGGCCTAATCGAGCCAGGTAACCATTGATAAAGTCAATTTCGGTGCTTCGCCCGGCCAGCACATCCGCGCGCATGGACGACGTGTTGGCCGAAGTTTTGTGTGCCACGCTTTCGATGATCTCTCGCAATGCACCGGGTGACTGATCCGGCTGCCCGGCTGCACGTAACAGCTCGCTGATTTCCCGGCACAGCGGGTCAATCCACTGCTGATAGAAGGTGTGCTGCAGGATTTCTCCGTTCGGACAGTTCAGTATGGCGGTAAAGGCGTTGATGCCGGCATTGATCACCAGTTTTTGCCAGAGACGGCTCAGAATGTCCGGTTCGGCGTGTACGTTCAGGCCACTCTGTTTGAGTTGGTCAACCACTCGGGGCACATGCGCCTGGCCGACGCTGTTCAGAGCGCCTATCCAGGTTTCCCCCTGGCCCGCATGTACGGTTAGATCAGGCTTCGGGCGATTGGCGCCTTCCGTTGTGGATGCCGCAAGTAATGGCCGGTCAGGCCACAGTTCAGCGATTCGTTGTTGGGTGCCCAAGCCATTCTGGAACAGCACGATCGGGGTGTCTTGAGGTAGTGTCGTGAGCGTGCTCTCTAACGCCGACAAGGTATCACCGGCTTTGGTGGTGACCAACAAGAGGGTGGGGTGGCAAGCGGGTGTCAGCCAGGGGATCCGGGCGGGGTATTCCGACCCCTGCAAGGGCCGGAAACGATAGTTAAGTTGCCCTCCGGGCTGCTCTGGGCGAGGCACGAAGGCTACCTGCCCGGCAGGTAGCGTGGCCGCCCAGAGCCGGCCCAGGGAGCCGGCACCCAGAATGGCAATCATGGCCTTACATGGCCTCGATTTCAGCTCGCTGTGCACTCAGGCGCTGCAGACTGCCCTGGGCGTCCTGCAGCTTTTCCTTCTCTTTCTCGACCACATCGGCCGGGGCTTTGGCAGTGAACTTTTCGTTGTTCAGCTTACCTTCTACCCGGTCGACTTCCTTCTGCAGCCGGTCTAGCTCTTTGTCCAGGCGCTTGAGTTCGGCGGCCTTGTCGATCAGACCCGCCATGGGAACCAGCACTTCCATTTCGCCCACCAGCTGAGTGGCGCTCATGGGGGCCTTGTCACCCTCGAACCATTCCAGTTTCTCCAGCTTGGCCAGGGACATCAGGAATTGGCGGTTGGCGTTGAGGCGGCGCTCATCTTCGCTGTTGCCACCCTTGAGCAACACCGGCACCTGTTTGCCGGGAGAGATATTCATCTCGCCACGGATGTTGCGCACGGCCACGATCACGCCTTTCAGCCATTCGATATCGGCCGCGACTTCAGCATCCTGCTTGCTGGC
>DATGQY010000085.1:0-4796 GCA_035303925.1 Marinobacter sp.
ATCGGGAAATAAAGGACTCCAATATGAACAACGCACTGATTCGTCATTTTTTACTGGTCACCGTGTTGGCCGCACTGGCTGGCTGTAGCACCGTGTATTACAGCGCCATGGAAAAGCTTGGCTATGAGAAGCGCGAGATTCTGGTGGACCGGGTGGAGGACGCCCGGGACGCTCAAAGCGATGCCCAGGAAACCTTCCGGTCGTCACTCGAACGATTCCAGAGTGTCGTCTCAATGCCCGATTCCGAGCTGAAGGCCAAGTACGAGGAAATCAGCGATGCCTATGAAGACAGCAAAGACGCTGCCGACAAGGTGCGCAAGCGCATCGACAGTGTCGAAGATGTGTCGGAGGCCCTGTTCGAAGAATGGGAAGAGGAACTCGAACTCTATGAAAGCGCCTCGCTTCGCCGCAACAGTGAGCAACAGCTCAGAGAAACCCGCAGTCAGTATCAGCAACTTATTGACCGCATGCACCAGGCCGAAGCCCGGATGGACCCGGTTGTACAGGCGTTTGAGGATCAGGTGCTGTATCTCAAGCACAACCTGAACGCTCAGGCCATTGGTGCGCTGGAGCACGAACTGGGCAAGATTCGCAGCGATGTGGATACATTGATCCGCAATATGGAAGCCTCAATCGCCGAATCAGAGAGCTTTATTCAACGTTTTCGGGATCAGTAGGCAAAAAAAATCCCGGGTAAACCCGGGATGAAAAATTACCGGGAACTACCCGGTAAAGGCCAAATCGTCCGCTCCTATCTGCATCAGGTTGCGAGTTGGGCTCAACATGCTGGTGGCGTGAGTCTGGGCCCGGGGCAGCAGGCGTTCGTAGTAGAATTCAGCGGTATTGAGTTTCGTCCGGTAGAAGGCTTCCGATTCTTCACCGCCGTTTTCCAGCTTGTCTGCAGCCACGGCAGATTGGCGCAGCCACATGTAAGCCATAGATACGTAACCGCTGTACATCAGGAAGTCGTAGGCGGCGGCACTGACCACATCACGGTCTTTTCGAGCGGCCAGCATGACCCGCACCGTCAACACGTTCCACTGGGCCGTCAGCTTTAGCAGTTCGATGGCCATGGGGCGCAGCTTGCTATCGGTCAGGTGCTTACGGGCAAAATTTGCGATCTTGAGGGTAAACTCCCGAACGGCACCGCCCTGGGTCATCAGTAATACCTTTCGACCCAGCAAATCCAGGGCCTGAATACCGGTGGTGCCTTCGTACAGGGTGGCAATTCGGGTGTCGCGGGCAATCTGTTCCATGCCGTGCTCACGGATGTAGCCGTGACCACCGAATACCTGCATACCCAGACTGGCCGCTTCGTTACCCAGTTCGGTCAGGAAGCCTTTCAGAATCGGTGTCAGGAAGCCCAGTTTGTCGTCGTACTTTTCCGCTTTTTCGGTATCGCCCAGGGTGTGAGCTTCCACCATGTGGTCAGCCACCTTGGCCGCGTAATACAGCATCGCCCGGCCGCCTTCTGCGATGGCTTTCTGGGTCAGTAGCATGCGGCGCACATCAGCGTGGTGAATCAGGCTGTCGGCAATCTGATCCGGTTCTTTCTTACCGGACAGGGCCCGCATGGATCGACGCTCTTTGGCGTAGTCCAATGCCCACTGATAGGACAACTCGGCTGGGCCGACACCCTGTATGGCCGTGCCAATGCGTGCGGTATTCATGAAGGTGAACATACACTCCAGGCCTTCGTTCTCTGGCCCGATCAGGTAGCCGGTGGCGTTATCGAAGTTCATCACACAGGTAGCCGATGCCTTGATACCCATTTTCTTTTCCAGGCTGCCGCAGCTCACACCATTGCGTTCGCCAACGCTGCCGTCTGTGCCGGGCAGGAATTTGGGTACGATGAACAGGCTGATGCCCCGGGTGCCTTTCGGTGCACCTGGCAGGCGGGCGAGCACGATATGGATGATGTTTTCGGTTAAATCGTGATCACCGGACGAGATGAAGATCTTGGTGCCTGTCAGTTTGTAACTGCCATCCGCCTGGGGTTCGGCTCTGGTTTTGACCTGACCGAGGTCAGTGCCGCACTGGGGTTCCGTCAGGCACATGGTGCCGCCCCAACGCCCTTCGGTCAGCGGCACCAGGTAGGTTTGCTTCTGTTCTTCACTGCCGTGCAGAAAAATGGTGTTCATGGCACCCAGAGACAAACCGGGGTACATGGAGAAAGACCAGTTCGCGGTCCCCATCATCTCCTGTTTGAACAACCCCATAGAGACAGGCAAACCTTGGCCGCCATACTCTTCCGGTGCCGAAAGTCCCTGCCAGCCGCCCATCACATACTGGTTGTAGGCATCTTTGAAACCTTTTGGAGTAGTAACCTCGCCATTGTCCAGCTTGCAGCCTTCTTCATCGCCGCTCTGGTACAGAGGGCTCAGCACTTCCTCACAGAATCGACCACACTCGGTCAGAATCGCATCAACGATGTCCGGAGTGGCATTTTCACCGGACGCCAGGCTTTGATAATGACGCGGGTAGTCAAACACATCGTTCAGCAGAAACTTCATGTCCCGCAAGGGCGCTTTGTACACAGGCATAACCAGTCCTTCCGATCTTTGATGAGATTCTGTTCGGCCCAAAGCCGTGATGCCTGCAGTTGTACGGCATTATTCTGTAGCTGCCATTGACGGAAACCACCCGGTGCTCTGTCAGAATGGACAATTGGCTGAAATGACGATTTCGGATGGTTTCTGATCGGCCCGGGCTTTGTGAGCGTAGATCACACCAATATTCGGCCGTAATCCGGCGCAGGGAGTGTAAAAGTCATGCAAAATCGCCTTATCCATCGAAAGGCCAGTGGTCTGGGCCAGTTGAGTCTTATACTGTTGTTGATGCTGGCTCTGGCCGGTTGTGCCGGCCCATCGCTGGATGATTATCTGGGGGCTGAACCAACACTGATTCCCCAGGAGTTTTTTAACGGAGAACTTTCCGCCCGGGGAGTGGTCAAGAACTTCTCCGGTGAGGTTATCCGCACGTTTGATGCCGACATCGTGGCGACTTGGGATGCCGACGGCGTGGGCACTCTGGACGAGGTATTCCGGTTCAATGACGGCGAGGTCCAGACCCGGGTCTGGACGCTGACACCGGCTGACACCAGTTATCATGCCGAGGCCGGTGATGTGGTTGAGCCCGGCACGATGCGCTGGCAGGGCAATGCCATACACATGAATTATGTCCTGGAAGTGTCTTACGGAGACGGCACGATTGATGTGCGGATGGATGACTGGATGTACCTGATTACGCCGGATACCCTGATTAACCAGACCACCATGAGTAAGTGGGGTGTGGATGTCGGCGAAGTGGTACTGGTCATCCAGAAGAAAAGGGGCGGGGACTGACCCGCGACGTTAATCTCTGACAGGTTGTCGAAACCCATGTGGAAGCAGTGGCTGGTTGGGCTTTTAGTAGTCGCAATTATGGTGGCAGGTGCCGGTGTCTATCTGGGCCTGGAGCAGGTTGAAGATGAGCAGGAAGAAGAAGCTCAGGCCACGGCGGTAAACATCGCAACACCGGAGTTACGCCAGATCAGGGACCAGGTCTCTGCGGTCGCGAATCTTCGGGCAGTCAATGCTGTGGAGTTGACGACCGAAGTCAGTGGTCGGGTGGTTGCGATCAACCTGGAACCCGGTAAACAGGTTCAGCAAGGTGAGGTTCTGTTGCGCCTGGATGACCGTCAGGCGCGCGCCGATATGGCGGTGATTGAAGCCCAGCTGGCCGACGCTCGCCGCCAGTATGAGCGGGCCCAGAGTCTGCGGGCCAACAACAGTGTTTCCCAGTCTCAGGTTGATGAACTCCGAACGTCCGTAGATGTTGCCCTGGCCCAGCGTGAAGCTGCCAAAGTCCGGCTGGAGAATCATCGTATCGAAGCTCCGTTTGCCGGTGTGGTCGGCTTGTCCGACATCAGTGCCGGCGCCTACCTTCAGGCAGGAACCAGCATCACCACACTGGATACCAGTGATCGGCTTGAACTCAACTTCGCGGTACCGGAACGTTTTGTCGGCCAGGTAGAGATTGGTCAGCCCGTGCTGGCGACCTCGCCGGCCTATCCGGACCAGATTTTCGAAGGCAATCTGATTGAATTGGCCAGTCGCATCAGCGAATTGAGCCGGACCCTGGCCGTGCGGGCGTTGATCGATAACCCCGATGGCCGGCTGCGCCCGGGACAATTCATGTCGGCGTCTCTGACTTTGCAGGAACGGGAAGGTCTGGTACTGCCAGAGCAGGCAGTGATGGTGCGCGGCGATGAGAAGTATGTGTTTGTGGCCGAAGACGGGCTGGCCCGCCGGGTGTCCGTGCAGATTGGCAACCGGATGCCCGGGCTGGTTGAAGTGATTCAGGGCTTGAGCACCGACGATGCGGTGGTGGTAACGGGTCAGGACCGACTGAGTTCCGGCAACCGCATCCGGGTGATTGATTCGGATCTTGCCATTCCGGAAAACAGGTTCGAACCTGCCCGGGAGTCCTGATTCATGGTGTTGTCTGATATTTCCATCAAACGCCCGGTGTTTGCTACGGTTCTGAGCCTGCTGATTGTAGTGTTCGGGTTGTCCGCGTTGTTCGGGCTGCCGGTTCGGGAGTACCCGGATATCGACCCGCCGGTGGTGTCGGTGTCCACCGATTACACCGGTGCTGCTGCGGAAGTGGTCGACACCCAGATTACCCAGGTCATTGAAGGGGCCATCAGTGGCATCGAGGGGATTCGGTCGATCGAATCGTCTACCGAACAGGGCGAATCGCGGACCACCATCGAGTTCAATACTTCCCGAAACATTGATATTGCCGCCAACGAT
>DATGQY010000086.1:0-15349 GCA_035303925.1 Marinobacter sp.
ATGAATGACGATGACGATAAATCAGCCGAAGCAGACACTCTGGAAAGCCAGAAGGCCGAACAGGCCAAGGCTGACACAAAAACCCAGGAAAAGCAGAGCTGAGCAACCCCTGAATGTTCGATATCGGCTTTGTTGAGCTGCTGATCTGCGGCATTATCGCGCTGCTGGTGCTCGGTCCGGAGCGGCTACCTACCGCTGCCCGGGCTGCTGGCCGCTGGATCGGTGGTGCCCGGCGAATGGTCAGCCAGTTTACCTCCGAGCTAGACCGTGAACTCAAGGCCGAGGAACTTCGGGAGCAATTGCGCAAGGCCGGCGATGTCGGGCTAGAGGATGTGGAGAAGACCGTGCGTGGCGCTCTGGACGAAGCCAAAAAGTACGAGCACATGATTCTTCCTGACAACGAAACCCGCAAACCCAGGCCAGCGCCCGCCACCCGGCGGGTGGCGCAAGACTCTGGCAGCGATGATAACGCCGAGTCCCCGACAGCCACCCCTGCACCCGATCAGTCCAGCGACAGTGCTGGCCAAACGTCAGCGAGTTCACCGGATAACCGTTCATGAGTTCAGCACCTGCCGGCAACCAGACACCTCCTGAGCAGCAGGAGATGCCACTGATCGAGCACTTGCTCGAATTGCGCAACCGACTCCTTAAAATGGTGCTGGCTGTCATCATCTGCTTCGCCGTTATTTACCCGTTTGCCAACGAGCTTTACCTGCTGTTGTCCCAGCCGCTACGAGACTTGCTGCCCGTTGGCCAGATGATGATTGCCACCGATATCACCTCGCCGTTTTTCGCGCCGCTCAAGCTGGCGCTGGTGCTGGCGGTGTTCGCGGCTATCCCGGTCATTCTCTACCAGCTCTGGAGCTTCGTGGCCCCGGGGCTCTACGCCCATGAAAAGCGCCTGGCATTTCCGCTGCTGTTCACCTCCGTCATTCTGTTCTACGGCGGGGCAGCGTTTGCCTACTTTGTGGTGTTTCCGCTGGTGTTCGGTTTTTTTACTGCCATAGGCCCGGAAGGCATCGTGGAACTGCCGGACATCACCAGCTACCTGAACTTTGTTCTGAAGATGTTCTTCGCCTTTGGCGTGGCGTTTGAAATTCCCATCGCCACCGTTCTGCTGATCCTGACCGGCGCCACCACGCCGCAAGACTTGGCCGCCAAACGCCCCTATGTGGTGGTGGGCTGCTTCATCATCGGCATGCTGCTGACACCACCCGACGTCATCTCCCAGACGTTGCTGGCCGTGCCCATGTGGATCCTGTTCGAGTTTGGCATCCTGTTCGGCCGCCTCGCCTACAAGGAACGCCAGGAAGCCGCCGAGGACGAGTCTGAAGCCTGATGAATCTGGCCTTGTTGTTTGATGCAGATTTCATCAGCCCGGAGCGGGTTGTACTGCGTGGACGCCGCCTGGATCACCTCACCACAGTACTGAAAGCCAACACTGGCGACCGCATTCCCGTGGGCCGGGTAAATGGTGCCATGGGTTACGGCGACGTACTCAGGTTAACCGACCGTGAGGCGGAACTTCAGGTAACCCTCGATCAGCAAGCCCCGCCACCCTTACCGCTGACCCTGATTCTGGCCATGCCCCGCCCAAAAATGTTCCGGCGCGTGCTGCAAACCTCAGCATCACTGGGCGTGAAAGACATCTGGCTAATCAACAGCTACAAGGTGGAAAAGAGCTTCTGGCAAACCCCCTGGCTGTCCGAAGACAACCTGCGGGAAAACCTGACCCTGGGCCTGGAACAGGCCAAAGATACGGGAATGCCTCAGGTGCATATCCGCAAACTGTTCAAACCTTTCGTGGAAGATGAACTGCCGGCACTGCTGGCCGACAAGCGAGCGCTGGTGGCCCACCCCGGTATGGCAGCGCCCTGCCCCACCCACCTGAATGAACCCGCCGCCCTGTGCATCGGTCCGGAAGGTGGCTTTACCGACTACGAAGTCGCCAAACTGGAAGAAGCCGGCTGTCAGAGCGTGCACCTCGGGCCACGTATACTGCGCGTGGAAACCGCTGTGCCGGTACTGATCAGCCGGTTGTTTGACGCCTGCCTTTAGCAGCCTGTCGGACTTAGGCCTGCTTTACTGCGGGAAAGCGAGACGCGACACTAGGCTTGTCGGTTCTGCCAGAGTTTGATCAGGGGTGTGATTACCGCCACCAGCACAGCACCTGCCAGCAGGCCGAACGCGCCATCCGCAAGGGTAGGAATCAACACACCGCCCACACCGCCCAGACCTTCGGCAAACTGCTGGATTGCCGCGTAAACCGGCGGCAGTCCGTGGGTAAGAATACCCCCGCCCACCAGGAACATGGCGATGGTGCCGAGAATCGACAGGGTTTTCATCATATAGGGCGCCAGCCAGAGAATACCCTTGCCCAAGCGCTGGAGGGCAGGCGCATCTTTTTGGCTCAGATAAAGCCCGCCGTCATCAAGTTTTACAATACCGGCAACCAGGCCATATACAGCGACGGTCACCAGCAGGGCCACCACCGTGAGCACGGCGAACTGCATGCCAATGCTCTGGCCGGCGATGGTACCCAGCGTAATGGCAATAATCTCTGCGGAAAGAATGAAGTCGGTACGGATTGCGCCCTTGATCTTGTCCCGCTCAACCTCTTTCAGGTCAACACCGGGGTTTTTCAAAGCCTCGTGCAGGTCTTTTTTATGCTGTTGATCTTCTTCTTTGTGAAGAAATTTATGCACCAGTTTTTCAAAGCCTTCGAAGCACAGGAATGCGCCACCCAGCATCAATAACGGCGTTACAAGCCAGGGCAGAAAATAGCTGATCGCCAGTGCGGCCGGCACCAGAATGCATTTATTGATCAATGAGCCTTTGGCCACTGCCCAGACCACGGGTAATTCCCGGGCCGGTTTAACACCGGTTACCTGCTGGGCATTGAGGGCCAGATCATCCCCCAGTACACCGGCAGTTTTCTTGGTGGCGGTTTTAGTCATCAGGGCGACATCGTCCAGCACCGTGGCGATGTCATCAAGCAGGGTAAGAAGGCTGGCGCCAGCCATACACAGTTCCTTTGTCTGGTGGAGCGTCGAATTCAGTGGCCGGAAGTTTACGGAATACTGTCAGGCAGTTCTACCCGTTGGTCCCCATGGCCTCTGCAGCAATCCGGTTTTTCAGAGGCGCCAGCCTGTCGAGCCAACGCATGCCGGTATTGCGTAACCAGCGAATGGGCAGTTCATCCCGGGCAAACAGTTGCTTGAAGCCTTCCATTGCCGCCATCATAGTGAGGTTTTCACCTTTTCGGCGACGCTGGTAGCGCGCCAGCACCAAGGGGTCATCCGGCGTAAGGCCCAGCTTCCTGGCCCTTTCCAGCTCTTCCAGCAGTGCCCGAACATCACCGTAACCCAGGTTGGCCCCCTGCCCCGCCAAAGGGTGAATGGTATGGGCCGCATCCCCCACCAGGACCAGTCCGTCCGCAACATAATCCTTGGCGTGGCGCTGACGAAGCGGGAACGCAAAACGCCGGGATACCTCAACCACCTCGCCCAGCTCGCCTTCTATCGCGGCTTCCAGCTCCTGTCGGAAGCCCTCGGTTTCGAGAGCCATCAATCGGCGCGCCTCGCTGGTGTCCTGTGACCAAACGATGGAGCAAAAATGCTCATCACCGGCTTAATTTTGCAGCGGCAGAAATGCCAAGGGGCCGGTGGGAGAAAAACGCTGCCAGGCGGTAAAGCGGTGAGACTGGCCGGTCTGCACCGTACACACAATGGCCTGCTGGTCGTAATCCCATTCCCGGGTGGCCAGGCCACTCCACTGGCGCAATCTGGACAAGGCACCGTCCGCACCGACCATCAGTTTGGTGGTCAACCGGCGGCCATCCTCCAGCTCCACACCTTGTGACCGGGACCAGCTCTTGACCCGAACTCCGTCAATCACTGTGACGGAACTGCTGGCCAGCTCCCCGAACAAGGCTCGTACTATGTGGCGGTTCTCAACAATGGTGCCGAGCGAACGGGCGTGCAGCTCTGCGGCATCAAAGTGAATCCGCCCCGTGCCATCGCCGTCCCACACGGTCATTTCCCGATAGCTGCAATGCCGGCCAGCCTGAACACGGTGCCAGGCACCCAGGCTTTCGAGCAGGCGCTCACTGGCCAGGGAAATGGCACTGACTCTGGGCTCAAAATGTTCCGCCTGGGTAGCTTCGTGCAGCTGCTCGAGCAGTGCCTCGGCCGGCGCCCCCTCGATGAGCCCGACCTGCCAGCCCTGCTGCGACAAACCGAGCGCCAGGGCGGAGCCAACCATTCCCCCACCAACCACCACGATATCGAATGACTGAACGCCGTTTTCACCGGTCATCACGAAGGCTCTCCTTGCTGGATTCAACTGGCGTAATCACCGGTCTTCGGCCGCCGGTGCCCATGGCTTTACGGGCAAACCAGCGTTTTGCACCGGGCACCAGATCCAGGCCAACCAACCCGGTGTCCCGGGCGACCGCCAGCGGCGCCAACGATTGCCCGAACACCCGGATCAGGGAATCCGAAAATTGCACCGTTTGCTGCCAGTCCCGGCGATGCAAGCTTTGATACTCACCGAGTACCGACAGTGCACCAATCGACCTACCGTCATCGACGGCCCGGCGGAATTGCTCTACCAGGGTCATCAGGCCCCGCAGCGCCAGGTTAAACCCTTGCCCGGCCACCGGGTGCAAGGCATGAGCGGCGTTACCCACTAAAGCCACACCCGGGCGCACGGCCTCATCTACGGTGGTCAGTGTCAATGGGTAGAAGTTGCACTGGCCAATGCGGGTGAAGCGGCCAAGCCGCCAGCCAAAGCGTTCCTGAAGTTTTCTGCATTTATCTTCATCGGACTGCGCAAGCAGGTCTTCAAGGGCCTGGTCGTCAAGCGTCCACACAAGCGCTGACTGATTTTCCGCTCGCGCCGGTGAGCCGTGCGGCAGCAATGCCATAGGGCCGGACTCGGTAAAACGCTCGTAGGCGGTAAACTGGTGGGATTCACTGGTCGACACGTTCGCGATCAGGGCATTCTGGCCGTAGTCTTCAGTACGGGTGACGAATCCCAACTTTTCTCTCAACCCGGATCGGCCACCGTCGGCAACCACCAGACACTGCCCGGTGAGGTTTCGCTCTTCACCGCTCTGGCGAATCCTGACACTGACGCCTTGCTGGATGGGCGTCATATCCAGCACTTCTGCTGGCGCCTGCCAGCTGACGTCCGCCGCCATCAACGAGCGCATCAGGCACAATCCCATCCAGCGATTATCGGCCACATAGCCCAGCGCATCCTGACCATGATCCTGCGCGTGCAGGCGGGTCGCCCCGAACCGGCCGCGATCCGACACGTGAATATGGCGAATGGGCGTGGCATGGTCAGCCAGCACAGACCAAAGCCCCAGCTCTTCAAAAATAACCCGGGAACCCCAGGCCAACGCGGTAGAGCGGGCATCGTAACTGGGCTGGTAGTCTTCCGGCAGAGCGTCCGGAGACAGCGGGAAGGATTCCACAACCGTCACCCGAAGTTCTGGCACCACACGAGCCACGGCCAAGGCCAGGGTCGCGCCGGCCAGGCCGCCACCGGCAATAATCAGATCGGTGTCCGTCCGGGATTGATTCACGCCGTCAGTCCGCCATCAGGGCTTCGATGTCAGCCACCGTTTTCGGTACGCCGTCGGTCAGCACCCGGCAGCCTTCTTTGGTCACCACGACATCGTCTTCGATGCGAATACCAATACCACGCCACTTCTTGTCCACATCGGAGTTGTCCGGGGCAATATACAATCCCGGCTCAACGGTCAGCGCCATACCCGGCTCCAACACACGCCAGGCATCTCCCACCTTGTAATCGCCAACATCGTGCACATCCAGCCCCAGCCAATGCCCGGTACGGTGCATAAAGAAGGGCTTGTAGGCTTCTGTCGTGATGGCCTCCTCGACCGTACCGGACAGCAGGCCCAGATCAATCAGCCCCTGGGTCAGCACGTTCAGTGCCGCTTCATGAGGGTGATTCCAGTGATTGCCCGGGCGCACCGCCTCGATAGCTGCGTACTGGGCTGCCAGTACCACCTCGTACAACGCTTTCTGCTCCGGGCTGAACTTACCGCTGACCGGAAATGTGCGGGTGATATCCGAGGCGTAGCATTCCAGCTCGCAGCCGGCATCAATCAGCACCAGGTCGCCGTCATTCAATGGCGCCGCATTCTCAATGTAGTGGAGAATGCAGCCGTTGGCACCGCCGCCCACAATGGACGGATAGGCCGTTGAGCGGGCACCGTGTTCCATGAAGGTGTGGATCAGCTCTGCCTCGAGATTGTATTCGTGCCCACCGCGACGAGCGCGCTTCATTGCCCGGCAGTGTGCCTCGGCACTGATCTGGCCAGCTTTGGCCATGGCCTTCACCTCGGCCGCGCTCTTGTACAGGCGCAGATCATGCAGCAGATGCTCCAGAGCCACAAACTCACCCGGAGGATGGGCACCCGCCTTGACCTTGCTACGGATCACTTTGACCCAATCCATGACCCGGGTGTCGAACGCAGGATCTTTACCCAGCGGGTAATATATCCGGCTACGACCTTCAATCATTCCTGGCAGGATGTCATCGATATCCGCGATCGGAAACGCGTCGTCCAGACCATAACGTTCGATAGCCCCTTCCGGCCCCACCAGAAAACCATCCCAGAGCTCCTTTTCCGGGTTCCGCTCCTTGCAGAACAAGACGGCCTCACCATGTTCCCGGCCCGGAATCAGAGCCAGCACAGCCTCCGGCTCGCCAAACCCGGTCAGGTACTGAAAGTCGCTGTCCTGACGAAACGGATGCAGCACATCCCTGTTTCTCACCCGTTCCGGAGCAGCCGGCAAAATCGCAATGCTGTCGGGAGCCATGCGCTCCATCAACTTGCGTCGGCGTTCGGCAAATTCTTTCATGGGGATCATCAAAGCCATGGTGTCTCCTGATCAGTGCAGGGTCGGCGTGTTGCCGGCCGGTTTTTCCGGCTCATTGAATTCGGTAAAGACCGCCAACGCGCCCAGGCGGACGTATTCCGTGATCTCCAGCAGTTGCTGCTCACTCTCTTCATCGGACTCTTCGTCATCCGACAACTGGCTGATGGCCACCATGTCCTCGATCAGTTCCCGAATTTCCTCCGGCGCCTGGCCAAGAGCCGCGCCCGCCGCCATGGCCATACCTTCAAGAAAGCCACGTACCCAGGCGACCAGCGCTTCCAACCGTTGCTCAATAGCATAGTCATCATCGGGCAGCAGTGGCTGAAAACTCATCTCCGAGGATTGAAGCTGGGCCAGAGTTTTCTCATAAGCCCCGTTCATGAACGCCCCCAAATCGTCGGACTCCTCCACCGCCTGTTCCGCCAGACCCATATGCTCACAAGCCATTACCAGCCAGTCCTGCTCCTGAATACGGGCACCAGCCGCCAATCGACCACAAAGCGCCCCATGTAACTCGGATGGATGACTAAACGCCTTGTGGGCAGTGAATACATTGGCCCATCGTTCGAACTCTGCAGCGCGGGCAGCCGCTGAAGTATCAGTTTCAGACATGAAACAGTCTATTCCTGTATCGGGGGAGCTCGCCGTCAGTACCGGAAACTCCGAAAATTTAAGGCCCATATCCTATCATTCCGCCGCAGCCGTGGCACTGCCGGTCCATCTGCAGGCTTGCATTTTACCGGGCGCCAGCTAAAAATGTTATAACATATCAATTCTAGCGAAAGGTGCCCCATGAAACTCCGAAGCCTCGCAGCCCTTCCAGTAGTACTGGCACTTGGGCTTGCTGCCAGTCCGGCGCTCACCCAACCAAACCCGGCCGCCCATCAGCACGGGCACGCACAATTGCAGATCGCCATCGACAGGGAACAGCTCGAACTGTTGCTGGTATCGCCGGCTTACAATCTGACCGGTTTCGAGCACCGGCCACAGACGCCGGAACAACAGCAGGCAGTTGAGGCTATCAGAGACTGGCTGGAGCAGACCGCCGTCGTCAACACCCTCGATAGCCTCTGCACCCCCGTCGCCTCCCACCTGAATGTCGGCTGGGACCAGAAGCCTGAGGCTGAGCCTGAGCACGACCATCGTCACGACGGTACAGCTGACCATGATTCAGGCCACAGCGACCTGGAAATCACCCAAAGCCTGCACTGTCCGGGCCTGTCAGACACCGCGCAGTTCAAGACCAACCTGATGGAACGTTTTCCGGCGCTGGAGCAATTAGAGGTGCAGTGGGCCGGCCCAAAGGGCCAGGGCAGTGCGCGACTGAGCCCGGAAAACACAAGCTTCCACCCCGGCCGGTAATCCTACTCCGAGTAGGGTTCTACCCGGGATGCGGTCATGGAATAGGAAGAGGCTCCAAGCTCGTTCTCGGTACGTTCGATAACGAGCTTGCCCTCAATCCAGACCGGATCGTACAGCGCTTGCAGGGTAAACCCCTCGCTGTATTTCACATGAATGATCTGATTCGGTGGCGGCGGCGGCACATGAATGCAGGCCCCGTAATAGGGCACCAGGAAGAATTCGAGAATGCGCATGTCATTGGTGGTTTTCAGCGGCACCACAAAGCCCGGAATGCGGCCTTCCACATCGCCCATCTCTGGCACCACCCGGCCGGTCATGATTTCATCGGGTAGCAGCGGCGGGCCATCTCCCTCATGCTCGATTTCCGGCATACTCTCCAGCAGCGCAAGATCTTCCGCCGGCATCAACTCGAGCCAGTCGATTTCCCGGGGTTGCGCCTGGGCAAACGATGAAACCAACAACAGCAACACCGGTCCAAGGCGCGCAATCAATGTCCGGCACTTCAAATACACTGGCATGAACTTCGGCTCCACCTGGGGTTCTTCACACGACTGTCGCCATCATACAACGGTACCCACGATACGGATATGAGCATCGAGACAGCACAATACGAATCTGCGCCGCTGGCGATTGAAACCCGCCAGCTCCGTTTTCGCTGGTCTGGCCAGAGCCACGCCCTTGCCTTCCCGGACATACGGCTACGGCGAGGAGAGCACTTGTTTCTGCATGGCCCAAGCGGCACCGGTAAGAGCACCCTGCTGAGCATACTGGCAGGCATGATGCTGCCCGAAACCGGCACGGTCACAATGCTTGGCGAGGATCTGACAGCCCACAGTGCCGGCGCCCGGGACCGTTTCCGGGCACACCACCTGGGCGTGATCTTCCAGCAATTCAATCTGGTGCCTTACCTGAGCGCGCTGGCCAACGTCACCCTGCCGTGCCGGCTGTCTGCCAGGCGCCGGGGCAAAACGCTCCCGGATATGGAGACAGCCGGCGCCGAGTTATTGCAACAACTGGCCATTCCGGAAACCATCTGGCACAAGGGCGTCACCGAAATGTCTATCGGCCAACAGCAGCGGGTAGCGGCGGCTCGGGCGCTGATTGGCACCCCGGAAATCATTCTGGCGGACGAACCGACCTCCGCACTGGACACCGACAACCGCGACCGGTTTCTGGATGTGCTGCTCCCACTGGCTGAACAGCGCCGGTGCTCGGTGGTCTTTGTCAGCCACGATCGCTCCCTCGCCCACCATTTTCACCAACAACTGGCGCTGGGGAGTGATACATGAGCAAGATTCGCCTCGCCTTGTCTCTAGCCACCGCCAGCCTGTGGTACCGCCGGCGGGTCCTGGCACTGGTCTGCCTCACCCTCACCCTGAGCGTAACGCTGCTGCTGGGCATCCAGTATCTGCGTACCGAGATCCGCCACTCTTTTACCAGCACCATCACCGGCACAGACCTGATTGTTGGGGCCCGAAGCGGCCAGCTGAATCTGTTGCTGTACACGGTGTTTCACATCGGCGATGCCACCAATAACATTCGCTGGTCAACCTATCAGCAGCTGGAGCAGGATCAACGTGTCGATTGGGCGGTTCCCATCTCACTGGGCGACAGCTATCGCGGCTATCGCGTCGTCAGCACCAACGACCAGTTTTTGACAAAGTTCCAGTATGGCAACGACCAGAGCCTGGCAATGGCCCAGGGCCAATGGTTTACCAACTTGTTTGACGTGGTGCTCGGCGCCGGCGTTGCCCGGCAACTGAACCACCGGATGGGCGATGAGATTGTTCTGTCCCACGGCGGCGGCCGCACCAGTTTTTCCAACCATACGGACCTGCCATTCCGGGTATCCGGCGTTCTCGATGCCACCGGCACACCGGTAGACCAGGCGGTTTACATCAGCCTGAAGGCCATGGAGGCCATGCACGTAGGCTGGGAGTCCGGCGTGGCCATCCCGGGCCGAACCCTGTCGGCAGACAAAGCCGGAACCCGATCCTTCACCCCCGACGCCATCACCGCCGCTTTTATCGGGCTGAAAAATCCCGTTCTGACGTTCCAGCTACAGAGGGAACTGAGCCAGTTTCGTCAAGAGCCGCTCTCGGCCATCCTACCCGGTGTCGCACTGAGCGAGCTGTGGCGGATGATGGGGCAGTTCGAAAAAGCCCTGCTGGGCATCAGCGTGTTCGTGGTCGCCACCAGCCTGATCGGATTGATTGCCGTGCTGCTGACGATCCAGGCACAGCGCCAGCGGGAAGTGGCCGTTTTGCGCGCCGTCGGCGCGTCCTCTGGGCTTATCGCCTCGCTTTACACGATAGAATGCGTTGTGTTGGCTCTGTCTGCGAGCCTTCTGGCGGTGCTACTGGGAGCCGGGGCCATCTCCGGCCTCAGCCCGTGGCTGCTTGAGCATTACGGCATCCAGATCAGCCTGCGAGCCCTGAACCAAAACGAATGGCTACTGTTAGCGAGCGTTCCACTGGCTGCATTGCTCATTTCGCTGCTGCCTGCCTGGGGCCACTGGAAGAAAAACCGCAGGCTGGGATTCGGTGGTAACGGCGCAATCTAATCTGCCGTTAAAGGTGACAGACTTCACGGAGCCCGCGCCATGACAATGCGGTAAATTGACCGTACTGGTGCGGGCACTTATAGTTACTGGCATCCAAATTACGCATATTGAGCACGTCATGGAACAGTCCGAAGTACAGGCATTAGCGGACAAGCTGGACAAACTGATCGAACACTGCGAAAAGCTCGAGAAAGACAACGCCCTGCTGCGTGAATTGCAGGACGACTGGAATCGCGAACGGGCCCAGCTTATGCACAAGAACGATCTTGCCAAAAACAAGATTGAAGCCATGATTGGCCGCCTCCGGGCACTGGAGCACCACTGATGTCACAGCCGTCAACCACCGTTGAAGTCCGGATTCTTGACAAGGAATACCTGGTGGCCTGCCCGCAGGAGGAACAGGAGGCACTGCAGCGAGCAGCCAAGCACCTGGATGGCAAAATGCGGGAGATTCGCTCTACCGGCAAGGTATTCGGTACTGAGCGCATTGCCGTGATGGCAGCACTGAACATCACCCACGCATTACTTGAGCGGGATACGATGTCTGACGCCACCAGCAATATTCTCCGTGCCATGGATAACCGGTTGGACAAAGTGCTGGGCGAGCCATCCGGTAACTGATTACACAAAGATACCGGAATTGGGGTTGCAATCGGCCCCGGCCCTGCCCCTATAATGGTTCAACTTCCTGGGCTGTTCGCTGGTCGGGTACGTCCTCGAGCCGATGCGCATTACCCAGGTGGCCACTTCAGGGCATTGTGAGCACGTCCCCCACGGGGGAAAGCCTAATATGCCACAGCGGCCACCGACCTTGAACTTTGGGTTCAAGGGCTACATCCGATAACGGCAGCCCGGGAAGCTTTATCTTGAGTCACTACCACTCCCCCCAGCCATTCGAATCCCATCCGGACAATCTGTCGCGAAGCGCGCTCCGCAAGCATCTGCGCCAACAACGCCGAGCGTTGTCTTTCGAGCAACAAGAGCAAGCCTCAGAACGCCTCGCACTGAATCTACTGAAGCACCCGGACCTGCACCGCGCAAGACACATCGGCATTTACCTGGCCAACGATGGCGAGATAGACCCACACCTGTATATTGACCTGGCCCGCCGAAAAGGCATCCACTTCTATCTGCCGATCCTGCACCCAATCTACCCCGGCAAACTGGTGTTCAGTCCATATCCGGTGGGTATCCAGCTGAATCCAAACCGGTTTGGCATTCCGGAACCGCCCTTCCCAAAATCAAAGCGCAGGCCGGCATGGGCGCTGGACGCGGTTTTGTTTCCACTGGTTGGTTTTGATGAGCAGGGTGGCAGGCTTGGTATGGGAGGAGGGTTCTATGACCGCACCTTTGCTTTCAGCAGGCTTCGGCCTAGCATGGCACCCAAGCTGATAGGGCTCGCCCATGAATTTCAGAAGGTGTCGTCGTTGCCGATCGAGCCTTGGGACGTTCCGCTCCACGGTGTGGTAACGGACAATCGATATTACCGGTTTAAACGCTGACCGGAGGACTGGATAAAGCTGGTAACGGGAACATCTTTGACGGAGCGTTTGTCTTCAGATGCCTGGATCGAGGTAAAGCCAGTGATGACGAGGCCGACAGCAAAGATGAGCACGATGGCGCGGATGATGTCAGGCTTGTTCCCCATTGCGCGTATTCCCGTTTTTTCTTGGTGTTAATTGGCTGGAATATCAGTCGGCTATTCTCGACTTCAAGAATTAGACGAAAGACTAACACGTAAGCTCAATTTTACAATTTTTGACGGATTACAGTTACGTAAGGGTTGTTTCTAAGCAACTGTTACGGAAGTCGGGAGCTACGAAACCGGGCCGATCTCCGATGTAGAAGCAGTGGGTGGAGGGGCTTTCCGGAACTGTGCGGAGCCAGGGATGGCGGAGCCCAAGCGCCCCAGGGATGGGCCGAAGGAGCGTGTTTCGGAAAGCCCCTCCACCCACTGCTTCGGCAATCCTCGCTAAAACTCGATGCCCGGTTTCTAATTTGTGTTACCGCTTCCGTTACCTGCCCCAAGGAACAGTCGATAAGCTTCATTGTTCGTCATGTTTTCATAACGGAAGCCAACCTTCTCCAGCATCTTCTCGAACTCTCCAGCTTCGTTCTCATTCACCTGTGCGCCCAGCAACACACGACTGTAGGCCGCGCCGTGGTTGCGGTAGTGGAACAGGGAGATGTTCCAGCGGGTGCCGAGAGACATCAGGAATTTCAGCAGTGCACCCGGGCGCTCCGGAAATTCAAACTGGTAGACCATTTCGTTCGCCACCGAGGGCGCGTGGCCACCCACCATATGACGGATATGCTGTTTTGCCATATCGCTATCAGTGAGGTCGATGACCGAATAACCGGTTTCCCGGAGGTCCTTCACCAGTTCATCACGGCCCTGGCCACCGGCCTGGATCTGGATGCCGACGAAGATCACCGCCTCGCGGGTGTCTGCATACCGATAGTTGAACTCGGTGATGCTGCGTTTGTGCAAAGCGTTGATGAAGGTTTTGAACGCGCCGGGTTTTTCCGGGATGGTGACGGCCAGGATAGCCTCACGTTTTTCGCCGATTTCGGTGCGCTCGGAGATGTAACACAAGCGGTCGAAATTCATATTGGCGCCACTGAGCACGCCGGCCAGGTTCTCGCCTTCGATCTGCTCCCGTTCGATGTACTTCTTCATGCCAGCCACGGACAGCGCTCCGGCCGGTTCGGCGATGGAGCGGGTGTCTTCGAACACGTCCTTGATGGCAGCGCAGATTTCGTCGGTGGTGACGGTAATGACTTCATCGACGGCGTCTTTGCAGATATTCCAGGGTTCTTCCCCGATCTGTTTGACCGCGACACCGTCGGCGAAGATGCCCACTTCATCCAGAATTACTCGCTCGCCAGCGGCCATGGCGGCCTGCAGACAGTTAGAGTCTTCCGGTTCGACGCCGATCACTTTGATTTCCGGGCGCAGATATTTGATGTAGGCCGCCATCCCGGCGATCAGGCCGCCGCCACCTACGGGGATGAAGACCGCGTGAAGAGGCTGAGAGAACTGCCACATCATTTCCATAGCCACGGTCCCCTGTCCGGCGATCACATCCGGATCGTCGTAAGGTGGAATGTAGGTGTAGCCGTGTTTCTGGATCAGCTCCTGGGCATGGGCCGCGGCCTCATCAAACGCATCGCCTCTGAGCACCACTTTGGCACCTCGATCCCGAACGGATCTTACCTTGATGTCGGGTGTGGTCTGGGGCATCACAATGATCGCTTTGATGCCGAGTTCCTTGGCCGACATGGCCACGCCCTGGGCGTGGTTGCCCGCAGACGCGCAAATCACACCTTTGGCTTTCTGCTCTTCCGAAAGCTGGGCAATCCGGTTGTAGGCGCCACGAATCTTGAAGGAGAACACCGGCTGAAGGTCTTCACGCTTGAGCATAATATGGTTGCCAAAACGCTTGGACAGACTACGGGCTTCAGTTAGCGGTGTTTCGATGGCGACGTCGTAGACCCGCGCATCGAGTATCTTCTTGATGTAGCGTTGCGGCATGATGGTTCCGGTTGCTGGTTAGTGATTGGCGTGGAAAAACCCACAGTGTAGAAACTTTGCACGGTAGCCGTCTATAAGCAGAGCCACTGCGCGCGTATAATGTCGGCAAATTCATCCGATCTCTCCCGGAGCGCCGTCATGACTCAGGACGAACTGAAAAAAGCCGTTGCCAAGGCTGCAGTGGATTACATCGCCCCACACCTGGAACGCAAAAGCATTGTCGGCGTCGGTACTGGCAGCACAGCCAACTTTTTCATCGACTTTCTGGCTGAATACAAAAACGATTTTGACGGCGCCGTCGCCAGCTCCGAAGCAACTGCCGAGCGCCTGAAGCGTCATGGCATTCCGGTGTATGACCTGAACGCGATTGACGAACTCGAGTTCTACGTGGACGGCGCAGATGAAACCAACGAGCGGCTTGAACTGATCAAAGGCGGCGGCGCAGCCCTTACCCGGGAAAAGATCGTAGCCGCGGTGGCCAAGACCTTCATCTGCATTGCTGATGACTCAAAAATGGTGGGCATTCTCGGCGACTTTCCGCTACCGGTTGAAGTCATTCCCATGGCCCGAAGCCACGTTGGCCGGGAAATCGTGAAGCTCGGCGGTGACCCGGTATATCGGGACGGTGTAACCACCGACAACGGCAACATCATCATCGACATCCACAACCTGGACATCTCCCGCCCGATCCAGGTGGAAGAAAAACTGAACAACATCGTCGGCGTGGTCACTAATGGCCTGTTCGCCCACCGCCCGGCAGACCTGCTGCTGCTGGGCACCAGCGAAGGCGTTAAGAGCATTCCCCGAAAAGGCGCCTGAGCGACCAGACCCCTTACCTGAAAAGCTGGCCTTCCGGGCCAGCTTTTTTATGGCCTGAACAAAACCAAACCAAGCGCTTGCTTGGTAGAGAAATATACGCGACACTCTGGCTATAATCTTCAGAGCTAAGGGAATCCAGCCGTGTCTGATTAC
>DATGQY010000087.1:0-5120 GCA_035303925.1 Marinobacter sp.
ACCATGGCCGTGCTGGAACAGCCCAGTCTGTATTTTATCGGGGAAGTGGTGGATGTGACGGGCCATCTGGGCGGGCATAATTTTCAATGGGCCTGGGCTTCCGGCGTGGCGGCAGGCAACGATGCCTGACGTTATTACAGGTACTTTTCCAACGGCCACCAGGACAAGAACTTCGACGTCACCCGCCGCCAGAAACCCACACCCGGCTCGTGATCGATCCGTTGCCCTGAAGACTGCCAGACCAGATCGCCTCGCTCATCCAGGCTGACCTGCCAGCTGTTTTCCGGCGCCATGGCGTAGCGGATGTCATTGGCAACGGTTTCTGCCAGTTCCGGGCTGTGGATGATCAGTACGGTCTCGCCATTAAGGTACATAGACCGGAGGTTCACATTGAACGAGCCGATAAACAGGGTTTCCCGATCAAACACCACCGCTTTGGAATGCAGGCTGACCGCACCCTGTTCGCAGGCTGAACGACTGGCAACCCATTTCAGACAAGCTGGGGCGCCCGGGCGAAGCTCATACAACTCAATGCCCTGCTCCAGCATTTCCGTCCGCCAGCGGGCATAACCGGAATGATTGGTGACCAGATCGTTGGAAGCCAATGAATTGGTGATGGCTGCAATTTCAAGCGCCGGGTGGGCAAGGCGGCTCAGATCTTCCAGTTGATCTTCTGCCAGAATCAGATAAGCCGATTCGATCAGCACCTCCGATTCCGCTGCCTCTACCAGCCGATACAAGGCTTTCGCAGTATTCTGTCGGGCATTGGCCGGGGCTTCCGGATCTTCTGGCGGTGGATCAAAAACCAGTTCACCCGGTGCCTGCACCATGCCCGCAAACCAGCCACTCAGCAGAGTTTCCGCTGCTTGTCTGTTTTGCGGTGGCGCTGCCTGAAAGGTCTTCGTTCCAGAGGGTTCCCGGGTGAGGCGTGCCAGTGCATCTGATGCTTGTTCGGATAATGGCAACGGATACAGGTCGGCCAGTGGATACGCCCACTGGCTATTCCAGTAGGCCTCGAAATTATCCGTCATTTCGCCGGCCATCGGGCCCAGAGCCATCACATCCCGATCCCGAAAATTCAGTGTCGGGTGCTCATCGAAATACTCGTCGCCGATGTTCCGTCCACCGGCAATGCCCACGTACCCGTCTACCACCAGGGTTTTGTTGTGCATGCGACGGTTGATGCGGTCAAAATCGACCAGCAGGGCCAGCAAACGGCTAACACCACTGCGAGATCTGGCAGGATTGAAAATACGCACTTGAATGTTCGGATGGCTACCCAGGCTGGCAAACAGAGGTTCCTTGCCGGCGGCGTTGATGTCGTCCAGCAGCAGGCGTACCTGCACGCCCCTGTCTGCTGCCGCAACCAGGCGCCCGGCCAGATAGCGGCCGGTAGCATCGTCATTCCAGATGTAATACTGGGCATCAATATGGTGGCTGGCAGCCTCAATCAGAGCAGCACGCACCAGAAAGGCATCCCGGCCGGAGTCGAGCAGCTGGAAACCGGAATCCTGAGAGCCAGGGGCGAGGTGTACCTGGCCCTGGTCCGTCAGGAAGGAGCCCTGCACCGGCGCCCTTCTCAGGTCCGGCTCATGATCCATCGGCTGCAACGCGGAGGCACACCCGGTTACCAACCCCAGAATCAAACACAGACTCAGCGGCGTGAGAATTCTTCTCGCGAGTTGACCGGGCATGGCGTAGTTTCCTGCCTAGCGAAGAATAACCAGGGGCTTCTTCGCGGTTTTCAGCATGGTGGTTGTGGTGCTGCCCACCAGGAACTGGCGAATCCGGGAGTGGCCATAGGCGCCCATCACCAGAATGTCGATATCGTGCTCGTCCTGGTACGCGTGCAGCGCAGGCTCAACATCACCGTCACGAATAGCCGGGGTAATCTCCACACCCAGCCCGGCCAGCATTTTCTCTGCCTTTTTCAACTGCTCCCAGCGGTCTGCAGAGTCGGTACCAATCATCACCAGATGCACGGGCATGCCCTTCAGCACCGGGCTTGCCGCCAGCAATTCCACACCCTTGAAGGCAGTGTCGCTGCCATCGAACGCCAGCATGGCGCTTTTGGGCTGAGCAAACTCATCCGGTACCAGAAGAATCGGACGATGCACGCTGCGGATCGCGGTTTCCAGCTGGCTTCCGATATGAATGTCACGATCGGAGCTGCTTTCGCCGTGCAACCCGACCACAAACAGGCGGGTTTCTTTTTCGAGAGCCATCAGGGATTCGGTCAGGTTGCCATGGCGCTGGCGCTTGACCGCTTCGGCGGCACCTGCCGCTTTTACCCGGGCTTCGGCCTCATCCAACATATGGTGGCCGTGTTCAAGAGCAAGCTTCGCGCGTTTTCGGTCCAGCTCAGCCAGCTCATCCAACAACTGCTCACGACTGCCCAGGCCAATGCTGCCCGCCAGGTCCGGCTCCGCCGGATAGCGCTCCTCATCGAGCACGTGCAACAGCATCAGGGGTGTGTCCATGTGCCGGCTGGCCCAGGCGGCGTAATCACACACCGCTGGAGCTGCCCGGGAACCGTCGATACAGGCCACTACTCGTAACATGTCTGCCTCGCCTTGGTGATGTTTCTCGTTCTTATTATGGCTTTGTATACCTGAATTTTCTTTGGTCGCGGTCATATTCAGTGCCCCATCAGCTGATCAACGGCATCGGGCTTGTCGTGCACCCCGAAGCGATCAACGATGGTGGCGCTGGCCTCGTTCAGGCCTATCACCTCAACATCCGCGCCCTCGCGGCGGAACTTGAGCACCGCCTTATCCAGAGCACCAACCGCGGTAATGTCCCAGAAATGTGCCCGGCTAAGATCTATCACTACATTATCCACTGCTTCCTTGAAGTCAAAGGAATCGGTGAATTTTTCCGAAGAACTGAAGAACACCTGCCCCACCACGGTGTAGCGGCGAGTGTCAGTTTCTTCGTCCCGTTCGGAGGTCACCAGCATGTAGTGGCCCACTTTGTTGGCGAAGAACAACGAGGCCAGCAGCACGCCCGCCAATACGCCGAACGCCAGGTTGTGGGTAGCCACGACCACGACCACCGTCACCACCATCACAATGTTGGTGGAAAGCGGGTGGTCCCGGAGGTTCTTGATGGAGCCCCAGCTGAAGGTACCGATGGAGACCATGATCATCACCGCCACCAGTGCGGCCATGGGAATCTGCACCAGCCACTTGTCGAGCACCAGCACCATGATCAACAGGAAGACGCCCGCCGTCAGCGTTGACAGCCGGGTACGACCGCCTGATTTGATGTTGATGATTGACTGGCCAATCATCGCGCAACCGGCCATACCGCCCAACAGACCGGAACCGATATTGGCAATACCCTGACCTTTACACTCACGGTTGCGATCGCTGGTGGTGTCGGTCAGGTCGTCCACGATGGTGGCGGTCATCATCGATTCCAGCAGGCCAACGACTGCCAGCGCCACCGAATACGGCAGAATGATCATCAAGGTTTCAAGGGTAAGCGGCACATCCGGCCACAGGAAGATTGGCAGCGTATCGGGCAGTTTGCCCATATCACCCACGGTACGAATGTCCATATTCAGTGCCATAGCAACACCGGTCAGAACAACGATGCACACCAGAGGAGAAGGAATCAGCTTTCCCACCGCAGGCAGCAGCGGGAACAAATAAATGATTCCAAGGCCGGCGGCGGTCATGGCATACACGTGCCAGGTAACGTTGGTCAGCTCTGGGAGCTGAGCCATAAAAATCAGGATGGCCAGCGCGTTGACAAAGCCGGTCACCACCGAACGGGAAACAAAACGCATCAGTCTGCCGAGCTTCAGGTAGCCTGCCGCGATCTGAATCACCCCTGTCAGCAAGGTCGCGGCCAGCAGGTATTCCAGCCCGTGTTCTTTCACCAGAGTGACCATCAACAGCGCCATGGCGCCGGTCGCCGCCGAGATCATGCCGGGGCGGCCACCGACAAACGCGATGATGACCGCGATACAGAACGACGCATACAGGCCGACTTTCGGGTCAACACCCGCGATGATCGAGAAGGCAATTGCCTCGGGAATCAACGCCAGGGCCACCACGATACCGGAGAGCAGGTCGCCGCGAATATTCGAGAACCAGTTTTGCTTGAGTGCATTCACCATGGTTGGGGATATCCAGTTTTACAAAGAAAAGAGAAACAGTTACCAGGCGCCACCAGGTCGGGCACGGGCAAACCTCAGGAAGCCTGCGGGGTATTCTGGCCGGGGCCAGTGAAGAATGGATGAAACGCTAGGGCGGAAGGATCGTCACGATTTGGGGAGCTTCGCTTTGATTTTAGTCAGGTTACTGTTGAATCGGGGGCGCGAAGCTTAGCAGATGCAGGCACGAAAAGTAAGGCAACCCTCAACCGGCTCAGCTTAAACGTGACCTGAACGCCGGTAATTGCCTAGAATACAAAGCAAAACCGTTTTTCACCGGATACCTCCAGATGGATGATGTAGCAAACCAGTTTATCGCCTCAAACCAGACCACCATCCACCTGGCTGTGGCGTTGCTGCTTGGCGCCATTATCGGACTGGAGCGGGGGTGGGACGCACGGGAGCAAAAGTCCGGCGAGCGTATTGCGGGCATACGTACCTTCTCGCTGGTGGGTTTGCTGGGCGGCATCTCCGCCGTGCTTGCCACCGAAATTACTGTCTGGGCCTTCCCGGTTCTGCTTCTATGTGTCGCGGCCATGGGGCTTGTCGCCTACAGCGAGCGCCTGGACCACATTCGAAACTTCAGCATTACCGGCCTGGTGGGCATGCTGCTGACCTTCTGCTTCGGCGCAGTGGCCGTGGCGGTTGACCCCGTTATTGCCACAGCCGCGGCCGTGGTGACAGCCATTATTCTGGATAACAAACAAGAAATTCACGGCTGGGTACAGAAACTGCAGGCCCACGAGCTGGATGCCGCCTTGAAGCTGCTGCTGATCTCCGTGGTGATGCTGCCCCTGTTGCCCAATGAGCGAATGGGCCCCGGCGGTGTGCTGAACCCAAGGGAAATCTGGTGGATGGTGGTGATGATTGCCTCTATCTCCTTTGTCGGTTATTTCGCCATCCGGGTGGCCGGAGCCCGCAAGGGTATCCTGTTCACCAGCCTGTTTGCCGGCCTCAG
>DATGQY010000088.1:0-7014 GCA_035303925.1 Marinobacter sp.
TCCTGAGTACTGCGCACACGATAGACCAGCTTGCGAAGCTCCAGCCGGTCAAGAATGGTGGTGACCGTAGCCTGGCTCAAGCTGACATTATCAGCAATGGTGCCGATCGTGACTTCGCCAAGGTCCCGGATCGTGCGCATAATCAGCAACTGCGGCCCGGTGAGCCCTGCGTGCTTGCTTAACCGTTTGGAATGCAGATCCGTTGCCCGGATAACCCGCCGAAGTGCCACCAACACCTGCTCGTAATTGTTCAAACCCATACTCCAGACTATTATTTATACCTCTAACTATTAGAGGTCTTTGCACCCACAGATGCAAGTCGTCAATATTACCTAGCTTGCTTTGTTAATGCCTCATCCGTTTGCGCCGGGAACCGCAACTACCCATGCAGCATTATTTCCGCCAGCCACTATGCTAAGGTCACGCCCTGCTTTTTCATTCACCCACAAAAACGGAAACCGTTGATGATCAGGTATTACCTTGCCTTTATCCTCGCCATCACCGTCACCGGAAACCTTTATGCCCAGCAACAGGAACTCGGGCCAGATAAAGAGCTGACCCCCGAAGATGTCGAAGAAAGCATCCGAACGCTGGAAAAGCCCATGTACACGCCCTTCGTGGAGCTCTACCTGCTCGACGAAACCAAAGCGCTTCGTCAGGATATGCAGAACACCCGCGCCGAGCTGATTGAAAAGGTGGTCGACAAAGAGCTATCCGTGGCTGACAAAACCATGTCTTATGCCACTGACACGGTGACCTACTTCTTCTATCTGATTGCCGGCGCCACCTCTATCCTGGTCGTCATCGGCTGGAATTCCATTCGCGACATGCGCAACCAGCTCACCAGCCTGGCCGAAAAACGGGTAAACGAACTGGTGGTGGAATACGAACAGAGGCTGAAGTTTATTGAAGAACAGCTGCAGCAGAAATCCGAGATTATTCATCAGAACCAGGCGGAAATTGAGCGCACCAACGAAGTGCACGCGCTCTGGCTCAAGGCAAGCCAGGAAACCTCCCAGCAGAACAAAATTTCCGCCTATGACCAGATTCTCGACCTGCGGCCGGATGATGTGGAAGCCCTGAGCTATAAGGCCGATGCCGTGCTCGAAATACGCGAACCCCTGTGGGCCATCAGCCTGTGCCATCGGGCACTCAAGCTGGCTCCTGATAACGGCCATGCCCACTACCAGCTGGCCTGCGCCTATGCTGAGATTGGCCGCTGGGAAGATGCCGTAAGCACTCTGGAAAAAGCGATTGAAATCTCCGAAGCATACAAGGACGATGCATCCGTGGATCCGAGTTTTGAGCAACTCCACGACCATGAGAATTTCAGGAACCTGGTCTTTGTAGACCAGGACGACAGCACGGACGCGTGACACCCCGGAGACAGGCACGGGTATTGCTAATTCAACGATTGATAGCAAGCCCGTGTTCCGGAGCAACCACCAGCCCAATACCTTGACAAGCGAAAGGCTGTGGTGTTTCTTGAGTCTCTGTGAACATAAGAATAACCCTGACATAAACAGGAAAAACACGATGAAAACGTCCGTCAAGAAGCTCGTTACCGCTGTAGGCGCCTCCGTTGCTGTAATGGCAGCTGGCCAGGCCGCCGCTGAAATCAAGATTGGTATTGCCGGCCCCATGACTGGTCCCGTTGCCCAGTATGGCGACATGCAGTTTTCCGGCTCCCGCATGGCCATCGAACGCATCAATGCCGCGGGTGGCGTGATGGGTGAAGATCTGGTTGCGGTAGAAGTCGACGACGTCTGCGATCCCAAGCAGGCCGTGACTGTCGCCAACCGGCTGGTCAACGAAGGTGTGCAATACGTAGTCGGACACCTTTGCTCAAGCTCAACCCAGCCGGCGTCTGACATCTATGAAGACGAAGGTATTCTGATGATTACTCCGGCGTCCACCAGCCCGGAGATCACCCAGCGCGGCTACGAACTGGTGTTCCGCACCATCGGCCTGGACAGCATGCAGGGTCCGGTCGCCGGCAACTACATCGCCAGCCAGAAGCCCGAGCGTGTTGCGGTCGTGCACGACAAGCAGCAGTACGGTGAAGGTATCGCCACTGCAGTTCGTGACACACTGAAAGACGCCGGCATTGAAGTGGCCATGTTCGAAGGCATTACCGCCGGTGACAAAGACTTCTCCTCGCTGGTCACCAAAATCAAACAAGCCAACGTCGACTTCGTTTACTACGGCGGTTACCACCCGGAGCTGGGCCTGATCCTGCGCCAGGCGCGCCAGACCGACGTGGACGCCAAGTTCATGGGCCCTGAAGGTGTCGGCAACAAAGACATCAACACCATTGCCGGCGAGGCTGCCGAAGGCCTGCTGGTTACCCTGCCACCAAGCTTCGACGAAAAAGCCGAGAACCAGGAATTGGTCAGCGCTTTCAAAGAGAAAGGTGAAGACCCCTCAGGCCCCTTCGTTCTGCCTTCCTACACAGCCGTTCAGCTGATTGCCCAGGGTATCGAGCAAGCCGAGTCCAAAGACCCGTTTGAAGTGGCCAAGGCCCTGCGTGCCGGCACCTTTGAAACACCCATTGGCACCGTTCAGTACGACAAGGCCGGAGACCTGAAATCCTTCGAGTTTGTGGTCTACGAATGGCACTCTGACGGCAGCAAGACTCCGGCAAACTGAGCCAGTACATCTTTATAAGGGTATGAACAAGAACACCTTCCCTCCGTGATCCGGGGGAAGGTGTTTTTCTGGGCTCAGGCATTCGGAGTTACCCAACCATGCAAGACCTCCTGTATTTCTTTCAGCAGCTCGTCAACGGGCTGACGATCGGGAGCACGTACGCCCTGATCGCCATCGGCTACACGATGGTTTACGGTATCATCGGCATGATCAACTTCGCCCACGGCGAAATCTATATGATCGGTGCCTACACTGCGCTCATTGCCATTACCGGCCTGGCGACACTCGGCATTGCCTGGCTTCCGGTCATTCTGGTTGTTGCGCTGATTTGCGCAGTGATCGTGTCAAGCTCGATGGGCTGGGCTGTTGAACGGGTTGCTTATCGCCCGGTTCGCGGTCGACACAGGCTCATCCCGCTCATCTCCGCCATCGGCATGTCAATTTTTCTTCAGAACTATGTCCATCTCGCTCAAGGTTCACGCAACATCGGCTTTCCGGCACTGATCGACGGCAGCTTCCGTTTTGGCCCCGCCGACAGCTTTCAGCTCTCCCTGTCCTACATGCAGATCACCATTTTTATTACCACACTCATCTGCATGACCCTGCTGTCCCTGTTCATCTCCCGCTCCCGCATTGGCCGGGCTTGCCGGGCGGTGTCCCAGGACCTGGGCATGGCCAACCTGTTGGGCATCGACACCAACCGCATCATTTCGGCCACCTTCGTGATCGGCGCGGCTCTGGCAGCCGTTGCGGGCTTGTTACTGGGCTTGTATTACGGCTCGGTCGACCCACTGTTCGGCTTCATTGCCGGCCTGAAAGCCTTCACGGCGGCAGTATTGGGCGGCATCGGCAGCATCCCCGGCGCCATGCTGGGTGGCCTCATCCTGGGGGTTTCCGAAAGCATGACCTCCGGCTACCTGAGCGGCGAGTACAAGGACGTGGTGTCCTTCAGTCTGCTGATTCTGATCCTGCTGTTCAAACCCACCGGCCTGCTTGGCAAACCGGAGGTTGAGAAGATCTGATGGCCACACACAACTTTAAACACGCGCTGTTCTGCGCAATCGTCACGATCATCATTGCCTACCCGATTCTGGGCCTGAACCTCGTTGCCCAGGGCACCACAGTGGGGCTTGAGGGCGCCACTCCCGGGACGGTAATCTCGGTCATACTGGCCGCTGTAGTCGTCTTCCTGTTTCAGCTGTTCCGCGACAACATCATGGCCAGCCTGGGCAAATTGCCCAAACTCAATCCGCTCAGTGGCCGGGAGCCCATGCCCCAGGCGAAACGGGTCAAAATGGAGTCCTGGGTACTGACCGGCATCATCGTGCTGGCGCTGTTCTGGCCTTTCTTTGTATCCCGGGGCTCGGTTGACCTGGCAACGCTGGTACTCATTTACGTCATGCTGGCGCTGGGCCTGAACGTCGTGGTCGGCCTCGCCGGCCTACTGGATCTCGGCTACGTGGCGTTCTATGCCGTCGGTGCCTACACCTTTGCCCTGCTGTCCCAATACTTTGGCTTCACCTTCTGGATGGCACTGCCCATTGGCGCCCTGCTGGCGGCCCTGTTTGGCCTGATGCTCGGTTTCCCGGTACTGCGGCTTCGGGGCGACTACCTGGCGATCGTGACACTGGGCTTTGGTGAGATCATTCGTATTCTGTTGAACAACTGGACAGCCGTTACCGGCGGCCCCAACGGCATTGGCGGCATTCCGGAACCCACGCTGTTCGGCATGGAGTTCGGTCGCAGGGTCAAGGAGGAAGGCAACACCTCCTTCCACGAAACCTTTGGCATTGCCTACAGTGGTGAACACAAGGTTATTTTCCTGTACCTGATCGCTCTGGTCCTTGCCGTGATCACGGCCCTGGTCATCCGCCGCCTGATGCGTATGCCGGTTGGCCGCGCCTGGGAAGCGCTGCGGGAGGATGAAATTGCCGCCCGATCCCTGGGCATGAGCCGCACGGCGGTAAAGCTTTCCGCATTCACCATTGGTGCTTTTTTTGCGGGCTTTGCCGGTACTGTGTTTGCCTCCAAACAGGGCTTCATCAGCCCCGAATCGTTTGTGTTCCTGGAATCCGCCATCATTCTGGCGATCGTCGTTCTCGGCGGCATGGGCTCTCAGGTCGGCGTTATCCTCGCTGCCATTGCCGTCACCATTCTGCCGGAGCTGGCCCGGGAGTTTTCCGACTTCCGCATGCTGGTATTCGGTGCCGCCATGGTACTGATGATGATATGGCGTCCGCAGGGCCTGATGCCCATGCGCCGGATTCACATTGAACTGAAACAGCAGGAGTGACAGGCATGCTGGAAGTACAGAATCTGTCCATGCGTTTCGGCGGACTGCTGGCGGTGGACGGGGTAAACCTGGATGTTCAGGAACGCGAAATCGTCTCTGTTATCGGCCCCAACGGTGCCGGAAAAACAACCGTCTTCAACTGCCTCAGTGGTTTCTACACACCCACCGGCGGCAAAATTCTTTTTGAAGGCAAGGAAGTACAGGGCAAACCGGATTACAAGATCTCCCGACTGGGCATGGTGCGCACCTTTCAGCACGTTCGGCTGTTCAACCAGATGACGGTGGTCGAAAACCTGCTGGTAGCCCAGCACCGGCACCTGAATACCAACCTGCTGGCCGGGTTAATCAAAACCCCGAACTACCGGGAGCGCGAGAAGAAATCGCTGGATCGAGCGGCCTACTGGCTGAACCGCGTTGGCTTGCTGGATCTCGCTAACCGTGATGCCGGCAACCTGGCTTATGGTCAGCAACGACGCCTGGAAATTGCCCGCTGCATGGTGACCGAGCCCAAACTGCTGATGCTGGATGAGCCTGCGGCTGGCCTGAACCCGGCGGAAACCAAAGACCTCAACCAGCTGATTGTCAGCCTGAAGGAGGATTACAACGTTTCCGTGCTGCTGATTGAGCACGACATGAGCCTGGTTATGGACATCTCCGACCGGATTACCGTAATCAACCAGGGGCGCCCTCTGGCCAGCGGCACACCGGCAGAAGTCCGCCAGAACGACGACGTGATCAAAGCTTATCTGGGCGAGGCCTGAGGAAGAACCATGCTAGTACTGGAAAACGTTCACACCCACTACGGCAAAATCGAGGCCTTGCACGGCGTCTCTGTTGAGGTAAACAAGGGCGAAATCGTCTCGCTGATCGGCGCCAACGGTGCCGGCAAGACCACACTGCTGATGACCGTCTGCGGGAACCCACAGGCCAGCGCCGGGCGGATAATTCTGGAAGGTCGGGATATCACCAATGAGGCCACCTCCAATATCATGCGTTCAGGCATCGCCATCGTGCCGGAAGGCCGCCGCGTCTTCTCCGGCCTGACGGTGGAAGAAAACCTGCACATGGGTGGATTCTTCAACACCAAAGCAGAGATTCGCAAGAGCCAGGATCACGTTTACGACCTGTTCCCAAGGCTGAAGGAAAGAGAGCACCAACGTGCGGGCACCATGTCCGGTGGTGAACAGCAAATGCTGGCCATCGGCCGCGCGCTGATGAGCAAGCCACGGATGATCATACTCGACGAGCCGTCACTGGGCCTGGCGCCGATCATCATCCAACAGATCTTCGAGATCATCGGACACCTGCGCGAGGAAGGTATTACGGTATTTCTTGTCGAACAGAACGCCCACCAGGCACTGAATCTGGCTGACCGGGGGTATGTACTGGAAACCGGGCGCATACGGCTGCACGATACCGGCAAGAACCTGTTGGCGAATCCGGAAGTGCGAGAGGCCTATCTGGGGGGGTGACCCTCCGGGCCCAAAAAAGCCGGAGCAGGTTTACCCCGCTCCGGCTTTTTTTGGCTAATCAGGAAACGTTATTTAACGCTTCTGATCGTGCCCTTGTAACCTTCAACTGTTACGTCGATGGTTCCGAAGAAGCCATAGCCTTCCTGCTTGATGGTGTAGCGAGGAGCAACGATAACGTCAGCACCGGATTCGGTGATGGCGTTGTAAGCTGCTGCAGCTTTTACCTTTTCAGTCAGGGAAGCGCCGCCGATTGGCAGGAAGGAACCACCGCCACCGTTGGCACCGTAAGCAACGCCGTCGGCGTATTCATTTTCCGCACCCAGAGTCAGCAGACCGAAAAGCTGGGTTACAGAAGATTTGCCGGTGATCTTTTCGCCAACTTCGATGTCAGCTTTAACGTCGGTAGTCACACCGCCGGTCAGCGGCAGAGAAGGTGCACTGGTGTTCAGTGAGCTACAACCAGTCAGCGCGCCAGCCATAACCAGGCTTGAAGCAATAAGAAGTTTTTTCACAATCATGTCTCCATGTGTTTTCTAGTGGGCCATCTTGGCGGACCGCACTATACCCAACTTGACCGCATATAACAACGCCGCATAAAAG
>DATGQY010000089.1:0-18174 GCA_035303925.1 Marinobacter sp.
GTCCTGAAACCCGTGAAAATCATCAGCCCTGGTCAAAAAAGCTTCACGCATCGGTAACCCTGTTTGTGAACACTGGCTCAGCAGTATCATTCATTTAACAAGGAGCTGGTTATGAAGTTACGCAAACTGGCGGGCATGGCATTGTGCTCGCTGCTGATGACGACCGCCCACGCGGGGCCGCAGCAACACGACGCCCGCAACTGGGTGCCGCCCGGCCTTGCCAAGTGGCAGGATTCATCGGATTGGGGTAAGCACCACCACGGGAAGTTCAAGCGGCAGGAATCGGTGCAGCTTGGGCCGCGCCCGTACTGGCTGGTGGAGGATATGGACGAAGGACCGCTGAAAGAGCGGCTGCAGTCCTGTAATGCCCGCGAGTTCAGATCGACGGATTTCTCCATTGGTCATCGCGGAGCGCCCCTGCAGTTTCCGGAGCATACGCTGGAATCCTATGTCGCTGCGGCCAAGATGGGCGCCGGAATTCTGGAGTGCGACGTCGCCTTCACCAAGGATCGGGAACTGGTTTGCCGGCATGCCCAGAACGACCTGCACACCACCACCAACATCGTCACCATTCCGGAACTGAACGCCAAGTGCACCCAGCCCTTTGTCCCTGCGGATCCGGCCTCAGGCACACCCGCTCAGGCGGAATGCCGTACCAGTGATATCACGCTGGCGGAATTCAAAACTCTGAAGGGCAAGATGGACGCCTACAACCCGAAGGCCACCACGCCGGAGGAATACGTTGGCGGTACAGCGGACTGGCGGACGGACCTCTATACGGCCCGGGGCACGCTGCTCAGCCATCGAGAAAGTATTGATCTGCTCAAGTCTTTGGGTGTCAAGTTCACACCGGAGCTGAAATTCCCGGTGGTGGAGATGCCGTTCGAGGGTGATTACAGCCAGCAGGATTACGCCCGCCAGATGATTCAGGACTACATCGATGCGGGTGTGCATCCGAGAGATGTCTGGCCTCAATCCTTCAATCTGGACGATGTACTCTACTGGGTGAATGAAACGCCCCGCTTCGGCAAGCAGGCGGTGTTCCTGGACCAGGAACCGATTACGCCAGACACCTCATCCCTGGCATTCATGGAAAACCTGAAAGCCCGCGGTGTGAATATCCTGGCGCCGGCGATCTGGAAAATGCTGACACTGGATGGCCACGGTGACATCGTACCTTCCGAGTATGCGGAGAATGCCCGCACGGCTGGCCTCGATATGATTGCCTGGACGGTTGAACGGAGCGGTCCATTGGCTGCCGGCGGCGGTTGGTATTATCAGACCGTCACAGACGCCATCAATAACGACGGTGATGTGTTCAACGTTATTGATGTGTTGGCCCGTGAGGTAGGTGTCATCGGGATTTTCTCCGACTGGCCGGCCACCACGACCTATTACGCAAACTGCATGAACCGGAACAGCGGTCGGTAAGCTGAGCTACGGTAGGTCAGTGCATGCGAGGCTCGCTGACCTGCCGTGAACCTGTGCGTTCTTTGGCGTATGATCTCCACCTTAACTTTTAATGAGTCCCACAGGAGCCCACCATGATCTGGACTGTTTATTTATCCGGTGAAATCCACACAGACTGGCGTGAACAGATTGCCGCTGGTGCCGAAGCAGCGGGCCTGCCCGTTGAGTTTACCTCGGCGAATACCGACCACGAGTCCAGCGATGCCGCCGGGGATTTTCTGGGCAAGCCGGAAAGCAGCTTCTGGCGTGATCATCAGTCCTCGAAGGTGAATGCCATCCGCACCAAGACGCTGCTCGAGCAGTGTGATCTGGCGATCATTCGTTTCGGAGACAAGTACAAGCAGTGGAACGCGGCCTTCGATGCGGGTTACTGCGCTGCCATGGGCACGCCCTACATCACCTTGCACGACGACGACATTGTGCATCCGCTGAAGGAAGTGGACGCCGCAGCCATGGCCTGGGCACAAACGCCGGAGCAGGTGGTTGAACTACTGAAGTATGTGACCGCGTAAACGCGTCGGCGGCATAGAACCTGGAAGGGTCAGGGTAACAGCGCCTTGGGGCTTTGCGCCAGTTCCTCCAGGGTGCTGAATTTGCATTCTTTTTCAGCAATAAAGCTGCGGGCGGAATCGGTCAGAATGTTGTCGTCCCGCATGAATCGGCGGCCCAGCAAAACCGGGTAGGAGAAGTTGCCCCTGTCGGCCAGCGAAAACTGGGTTTCGTGCAGGTTGCCGGATATGCAGAACTCCATGTTCACCACGTAACGCCGTTGCGAAGGCGCACCTTTGCGTTTGATCAGCACCGTGCGATGCACCGGGCGTTCGAATTCCAGAATGACGTCTTCGTGGGCCAGCTCGCCTTCACTGGGCTGATCTTCATGGTCGCCCAGGGGTAGCTGAAAACGCACCCAGTCCTCGTTGTTTTTCTCGAACGGCTCCACGTTCACTGCGTGTAATGAAGAGGTTTTCGCACCGGTATCCAGCCTGGCTTTCAGCCGCACTTCTGTGCTTTCCATCACCACCCATTCGACAAAGCCCAACACCTCGGGCTCACGCGCAGATGCGCTGGACTCTTCGGCTGAAAGAGTGGTGGAAGTCAAAACCAGGGTGGTCAGGGCGGCGGTCAAAACAACAGAGCGCATCTAAGTAATCCTGAATCTGCAATGTGAGTGTGTTTTCGGGTGAGTGATACGTTTGCCAAAGCTATCAGAATCGGCCTGATAACGTCGTTGCCGTTGGGTTAACAATAGTTGATGCCGGAGGGCGGTCAGCCAACGATTATTCGCCCTGTGGCCACATTCTGGCTAAAAACTGGCCATATCGGAAGCCCGGGAAGAGAGTACACTGAAAAGATAACGAGGAGATTCTCAATGGTGCTTGCTTTGTCGGCTGGGAAAATACAGCAACACATATCGGCCATTGCCAGTGGCTTTCTGGGCGATTGGCTGGAAAACCGGGGCAATGGGCTCGCCGTTCCGATGACGCTGTTTGTTGACGGCAAGCCGCTGGATGTTCGGAATCCGAAACTGGATGCGCCCGGTGGTACGCTTTGCGTCTCCATCCACGGGTTGATGGAGCTGGAGTCGGTCTGGGATTTTCCCGGCCAGGCCGGCGAGCATTACGGAACCCGGTTGGCGGGAGCGCTGGGTGACACGACGGCACTGAAACTGCGCTTCAATTCGGGTCGACCGATCTATCGTAACGGTCAGGATCTGGCCAGTCTTCTGGATCAGCTGGTGGCTCGTTGGCCGGTACCAGTAGAGCGCATCATTCTGTTGGGTCACAGCATGGGTGGGCTGATGATCCGCAGCGCCTGCCACTTCGGTTCGGTGCAGGCGCACAGTTGGGTGGGTAAACAGCTGGAGTGTGTGTATATCGGTTCTCCCCATGATGGCTCCTGGCTGGCCATCGGGGCCCACAAGGTGGCTGAAACCTTAAACAGGGTGCCCCGGGATTATCTCAAGGTGGTGGGCGAGGTGATCGATTTGCGCAGCGAGGGTATCCGGAATCTTTCACGGGGCGACGTATTTGAGCCGGGGACGGTTGAGCAGCCGCTGATCCCGGAAGCCCGGCATTATGTGATCAGTGGCTTGTTGGCCAAAACGGAGAACCACAGGGTTAATGTTATGTTCGGTGATGCACTGGTGCATGAGTCCAGTGTCCGAGGTGCACGCCGGGAAGGCTGGGAACTGAGCGGTATCGCCAATTTCCCGGGTGTTGATCATATTCGACTGGCACACCATCCGCTGGTGTGCGGGCAACTGCAGGAGTGGCTGGTATGAAAGGGCCGGAGAACAATGTGCATTGGTGGCTGGGCGTGGCAGATTTGCTGGCTCATGGTTTGCAACACGGCACGGTAAAATTGAAGCGTGTGCACTTGTCGCTTGCGGATGAAAGCTTTCGAGTGTTGGAGGCCATTCCGGTCACCCGCTCGGGGAGCCGCGTTGTCCGGGTTTGCCACCACAGTGTTTCACACCTGAGCTATGCGGCTGTGTCCATGGCCGGCCTTGCGATTGCTGTGCTGGCGGGAAACGCATCCTCCCGGAGAGTGGTGGCGCAAAAATATGACGAGAATGTGAATAATTCTTAGTACGGGTTTAATCCAAACCGTCGCTATTCCTCGGTAGGGTAGACACACGCTCAACCCAACCACAGAGGAAGATGCGTTATGAGCTACAAAGCCAGTTTTGCGTGTGCCACCGTTCTGAGTGCGGCAGTATTGACTGCCCCGGCTGTATGGGCACAGGACAGTGCCAGTCGTGACCACTCAGGACCCTATATCAGTGGTAGTTACGGGGGCTATAAATCCCACGGTGGCGAGTTTGATGATGAAAACGACATGCTCGGTGCGGCCCTGGGTTATCAGTTCAACGAATTCTTTGCCCTCGAAGCCGAGTACATCGATTTTGGCAATTTCGGTGACGACGATGTGGAGGGCAAGCTCAAAGGCGCTGGCCTGAGTGCCATCGGTCGTCTGCCGCTGACCCAGAGCTTCGGGGTATATGCCAAAGCCGGCGCGTTCGCCTCCGCCTTTGATGTGGATGCCTTTGACGAAAGCGAAACCTACGATGAAGTGAATCCGTTTGTCGGTGCCGGTGTGGATTTCCGGGTGACCGAACAGTTGACGGCGTTTGCGGAGTACAACCGCTACAACGTAGAAATTGATAAGGAAGACTTCAACGGCCAGGTAACCAACGATGGTCCGGATTTCGACACCGGCCGGGTGGGTCTGAAGTTCCAGTTCTGATTTTGCCTTGAGCAGCAAAAAGCGCAGTCCGTTCGGGCTGCGCTTTTTTTGTGCAGTTACTGCACGTTTTCCAGTTCACCGAATTTGTCGGTAAACAGGGCAGACGACAGGTAACGTTCGGCCGAGTCCGGCAGAATCACCACAATGTTCTTGCCCTTGTGCTCCGGCTGTTGGCCGACCCGAACCGCAGCGGCGACCGCCGCACCGCAGGAAATGCCACACAGAATGCCTTCTTCCTGCATCAACCGGTGCGCCATGGCCATGGCGTCTTCATTGGAAACGGCCTCAACCTGATCCACCAGCTCCATATCCAGATTGCCCGGAATGAAGCCGGCACCAATTCCCTGGATTTTATGGGGGGCGGGTTTGGGCTGCTCGCCACTGCGCACCTGACCGATGATTGGCGAATCCGTCGGCTCCACCGCTACTGTGGTGATGGCTTTGCCCCGAGTGTTCTTGATGTAGCGGGAAACTCCGGTCAGGGTGCCGCCGGTACCAACGCCGGCCACGAAGATATCAACCTCGCCATCGGTATCGTTCCAGATCTCCGGGCCGGTGGTGTCCTCATGAATCCTCGGGTTGGCCGGGTTCTCGAATTGCTGGGGCAGGAAGTGATTGTCGGGGTCTGCCGCCACGATTTCTTCCGCCCGGGCAATGGCGCCAGGCATGCCTTTGGCGGGCTCGGTCAGTACCAGATCGGCGCCCAGTGCTTTCAGAACCTTGCGGCGCTCCAGACTCATGGAAGCTGGCATGGTCAGAATCAATTTGTAGCCCCGGGCTGCCGCCACAAAGGCGAGCGCGATGCCGGTATTGCCGCTGGTAGGTTCGACGATGGTCATGCCGGGTTTGAGCAAGCCCCGTTTTTCGGCGTCCCAGACCATGGCGGCGCCAATCCGGCACTTCACCGAATAAGCAGGGTTGCGACCTTCAATCTTGGCCCAGATAGTGGCGCCATTGTTCACTTTGTTCAAACGCACCAGTGGGGTGTTGCCAATGGATAATGAATTGTCGTTATAGATACGTGCCATGGTTTGCTCCTGGTGTCTGATAAGATCTGCAGATCCTACCCTCAGAGGTCCGGCTAAGGCCAGGCATGAGTACAAGCATATTCAGAACCAAACGGAGTAAGGTTATGAACGAAACCACCTTCGACTGGCAACAAACACCGGCAGCCGTTTGGCGCAGGCATCGATCGGGCTTGAGAGCCATTCGCCGGCTGGACCCGGTCGGCTGGAACGATCTCACCGGCATTGATCGGCAGAAAGAGGCTCTGGCTCACAATACCGAGCGCTTCCTCGCTGAAGAACCGTCCAACAACGCCTTGCTTTGGGGGTCCCGTGGTACCGGTAAGTCATCCCTGATCAAAGCCTTGTTGAACCGATACCGGGATCAGGGGCTGAGGATGATCGAGGTCGATAAGGATGACCTGGTGAATCTGCCTGAGATTGTGGATGACCTCTGTGATCTGCCCTACCGGTTTGTGATTTTTTGCGACGATCTGTCGTTTGATGTGGGAGAGCATGGTTACAAGGCGCTGAAAAGTGTGCTGGAGGGCTCGCTGGAACTACCGCCCGAAAATGTGCGGGTGTACGCCACGTCAAACCGACGCCACCTGATGCCGGAGTTCATGAGTGACAACCTGAAAAGCGAAGTGCGGGACGGCGAGTTGCACCCGGCTGAGGCCATTGAAGAACAGGTGTCCCTGGCGGACCGGTTCGGCTTGCAGTTGTCGTTTTATCCGTTCTCTCAGGATGTGTTCCTGCAGGCGGTGGATGCCCTGTTTCCTCGAGCCAAAGACCAGCAGCAGCTACATCTGGAGGCGGTACGTTTCGCCACCGCTAAAGGGGTGCGCAACGGTCGAACGGCCCAGCAGTTTTATCGCCAGTTCGCCGGCGACCCAAGGTTCAGCTGAAGCAGGGTTACTGGCGGTCAGCCATGCGGATAAACCGGTGATGAATCATTCGGATGCCAACAAAAACCAGCGCCAGAACCACCGGAATGGCGATACCCAGTACCAGGGATTTGTTGAACAGAAATCCGGATTCCTGCAGAGCATCCAGCCCGAGGGTCAGCAGGCCAATCAGGTAGTAGGAGATGGCCACCACCGAGAAACCTTCCACGGTGTGCTGCATCATCAGCTGAATTCGGGAACGCCGATCCATGGAGCTGAGCAGCTCCTGGTTCTGGCTCTGGATGGCCAGCTCCACCCGGGTGCGCATCATGTCCGACGCCCGGTCCACCCGGCGGGATAGGTCTTCCAGCCGCACGCTGACTGCTTCACAGGTTTTGACCGCCGGGGTCAGCCGTCGGGTCATGAATTCGGTGATGGTCAGGTGACCGGAAACTTCATCTTCGCGCAGCTCTTCCAGCCGGGTCAGTACCAGCCGGTGATAGGCCTGGGTTGCGGAAAAACGGAAGGTGGAGTGAGCCCGGAAGGCCTCGATTCTGGCGGCAATGTTGGTTAACTCCGCCAGAATGGTCTGTTCGTCCAGGGTCTCATTGTCGGCCAGCGCCTGGGTGATGGTCGCCAGCTGCTGATCCATGTCGTTCAGTGCCGGGGTGATTTCCCGGGCGACAGGAAGCGCCAGCAGCGACATTAACCGATAGGTCTCTATTTCCATTAACCGCTGCACCAGTCGCCCTAGCTGGCTGTCCGACATGCTGTAGTTGAGTACCATGAAACGCCCGAAATTGTCGCTGTGCAGCTGGAAGGTGCCCAGCACCCGGGCGGCACCTTCCTGCGGGCTGCTGCCCACCAACCGCATGCCCTCAAAATACTTGCGCATGAAGGCGGGCTCGTTTCTGGCGTTATCCGAAGACGGGCAGACGTCGATATGAAAAGCCCCGACGACGGTCCCTTCAAGTTGCTCCAGCCAGCCTTCCGGTAAGGCGCTGATTCCTGTTTCGGTGAACGGGTCGGCGTCCGAAGGGGCCAGATTGGTGAAGGTGTAGGCGGTGAACTCCATATGCACTTCACGCCGGATGCGCAGCTGGTCAAAGTCCTGTTCGTAACAGGTAACTTCCTGCTCAGGCCAGGGCTCTCCAAGCATTCTGTGCAGGGCCTGCAGGTGTTTGAACTGGCTTTTACGCTGCTCGGGGGTGGTCATCACCGCGATATGCGTCACCCTGGCGCGGGGCGGCAGCACCTGAAACGGGCGCGAATGCAGTTCCTGGTATAGATCGGTGCGCAGGGGATGAAAATCCAGAGCAACAGGCTGGGCAGTCACGGGGCAGTCCTTGATTCGTTGTCTATGACCGGGATGATAACGCGGAAGCATACGCCGTCAACGCCGTTGTGATGGTGGTTTCGGGCTTCCACCCGGCCACCATGATAATCCGCAATCAGCCGCACGATCAGCAGGCCCTGGCCCAGGTGGCCTTCTGTCTTGCCTTCTCGATGGGAAACAAAGGCACCGAAGATATCCACGCCGGAGTGGACAGGCAGGCTGGAACCTTCGTTGAATACCTCAAGCTGGTAATAATCACTGTGTTGCTCAAGGTGGAGGTCAATGGTGCCGCCTTTCGGAGTGAAGTCCCGGGCATTGTCGACCAGCTTGTCGAGCATCTGAACCAGCATTTCCGGTGACCCGAGCAGTGGGCAGGGACTGTCCGGCACCTGACAGTGAAACCGGTGATGTGGGTCCAGTTGCTGATAGGCAGCGGTCGCCTGGCTGGCCACTTCGGCCAGATCGAAAGCCTCTTTGTCGGCCTGATCAAAACTCTGCTCCAGCCGGGCCGCTTCACTCATGCTGTTCAGAATGCGGCGTAACCGCTCGGTGGCGGTGGCTGCACGCTCCAGATACTGTTGCCGTTCGTGATCTGAATCGCTGTGGGCCAGGTTTTCCAGCGATGAACGCACCACGGCCACCGGCGTCTTCAGTTCGTGGGACAGCCGGCGGGAAAAGCTTTCCAGATAATGGTTATAACTCTGCAGGCGCGACACCATCTGGCCAAAGTGTTGCTGCAGCTGGCCCAGTTCGTCATGCGCTCGGGCGGGCGGGATGCCACTCAATATCCGACCGTCCTCGTCGACACTGGCGCTGACCAGGCGCTGCAAGCGGGCGATGCGCCAGGACAGCCAGCTGGCGTAGCCCAGCAAGACCAGCGTCAGTGCCAGAATGATCAGCAGGCTTCGGGCCAGTACGCTGCCCAGGGCAGAGCCAGACACGCTGAGTAACTGGTCCAGCGACTGCTTGAGCACGAGTGACCGGTCACCAAAGAAGGTATGTTCTGTAGCGAGCCACACCGTTCCGTCCTGCTCTACCAGGTGGTGTGGCGGCAGGCTGCCGGTGTGCAGCTGGTGGTTCGTTTCGGCCAGTGGTTGCGGATCGGGTTGATACAGCCGAACCAGACTTCGCAAGGCGTTCAGGGTGATTTGCTCAAGAATTTGTGCTGCAGAGAAGTCGTCAAAATCTGTTGTTCTGCCGGTGAAGCGATGCTGGGTGTGGGCAACAATCCATCCGGCCGGTTCCATCACGGTGACCTGCTGGCCTTCGCTCAGCTGACTGGTCAGCGCCCGCTCGAGGTCGGTATTGCGCTGAACCAGCAAGGGTGGCGGGGAGATTGAAGTGCCCCAGGCCTGAGGTGGCTCAGCCGTATAGACGGCCTGAAATCCCAGGCGGCTGCCGGGTGCCGGTTTCGGCATTCGCAGCTCCAGCTGCCAGCGGGATGCGAGGTCTTCCCAGGCCACTTCCAGCTCGCGATCGGGGTTGCTGGCATCGCCCTCGATCAAGGCCGGTACATTGGCACCCGGAGCGGTGGTTCTGATCAACCATGTCTGTGGCTGCCCGGATTGCTCCAGATCATTGGCCGGGGGCACAAGCACTATTTCGAAACGGTCATGGTGCTGTTCTGGGTTGTTCGGGTTGAACGGGCGCAGGCCTTGATCACGGTTTTGCACCAACAGGTAAAGATTGCGATGGTTGCTGACCGCCAGCCATCTCAGATGGGGTTGTCCCTGCGTGAACTGCCAGGGCAGGTGTTCTTCGTTTTCGTTGAAGCCGGGCCAGGTGGTGGTGAAGCCGTCCACCTTGGGTGACTGATCGGTGGGTATCGCATAGATGGCTTCGGCCCCCTCAACCACCGGATCGCCCAGCAGGGTGTCACCGGCCAGCTCCGCCAGCCGGGCGCCTTTCTCTTGCAGCTGTTGCAGCGCCTGTTGTCGCAGCGCATTGTCCAGCTCCAGCACAAACTTCAGCCCCGCCCAGGGAATCAGCAGCATCAGCAGGCTGGCCAGAAACAACTGGCGCTTCAGGTTCAAGGTTCAGACCTCACGGGCATTCCACCGGTAACCCATGCCGTAAGCCGTCTGAATGCCGTCAAAACTGTCGTCCAGCTGAGCAAACTTCCGACGGATACGTTTGATGTGGGAGGTCACGGTGTTGTCATCCAGCACCGTGCTGGCGGCTTCCATCAGCTGGTCTCGGCTGCGGACGTGGCCTGGATGCTGCACCAGCGCGTGCAGCATCCAGAACTCGGTTACGGTCAGGTCAACCGGCTGATCGTTCCAGGCGACCGTCATGCGGTCGATGTTCATGGCCATGCGGCCTCTCTGCAGGACTTCGTCCGGCTTTTGGGATGCCTCTGCCCAGGCATCGGCCCGGCGCAGCAGAGCCGTGATGCGGGCCAGCAGGTGGTCCAGGCTCATGTCTTTGGTGACGTAGTCATCGGCGCCCAGACGCAGACCATGGACCGAGTCTATATCACTGTCTCGGGCGGTCAGGAAAATGATCGGCAGAGTGGCGGATTGTGCCCGCAGGTCGTGGCACAAGGTGAAGCCACCTTCAGGCTCATCGCCCAGGCCGACATCTATGATGGCGAGATCCGGCAGGCTCTGGCGCAGAACCTGCCAGGCGGCGGGTCGGTCACCAAAGGTGGACACCCGGTAGCCCCGGCGCTCGAAGGCGGCCCGGTAGTTATCGCGAATGCCTGCTTCGTCTTCAATCAGAACTATGTGTTTTTTCATGGTGTGTCTGGTTCAGCAAGTTGTCCGGTCATTAAACCATGCTCAAGGCTCTGTACAAGCCGGGGCGTTGGTATTGCCACAATTCATCATTTTCTATCGCCAGCCTGCCCGCTTCTGCCACGGTGAAGCCCGGCCGGGCTGGTGCAATGGCATCACTCACTTCCACAAAAAGGACGTCGTGATGATGCTGCTATCGCTGCTTGCTAACCCGGCCGTAAGAGCCGACCTGTACCCGACCCCTGCTCGCCCCGCCAAACGGCTGGCGACCAGGCGTAAACGGCTGCGCCTGGCCGAAGGTGTCAGCCTTTGGCTGGCCATGCTGCTGATGCTGTTTGTGCACCCGCTGTATGCCGAAGCCAATCAGATGGCTATGGACCAACCCGGTCAGCTCTACCTGATCGATGGTCAGAGTCAATGGCAACAGCCGGCACTGATCCTGACCAGCGATTTCAAGGTTCAGGTGTCCGGCTTGCTGGCTCAGACCAGCCTCACCCGGGAGTTCCGCAATACCAGTGACCGTTGGCAAGAAGGAATCTTTGTCTTCCCGCTGCCGGAAAAAGCCACAGTATACGGGCTGACCATGACCGTCGGCGACCGGCGCGTTGTGGGTCGCATTGAACCGAAGGCAAAAGCCCGGCAGACCTACGAAACTGCCAAAGCGGCAGGCCAACATGCCGCCACGGTTGAGCAGCAGCGCCCGAACCTGTTCACCAGCCGGGTCGCCAACATCCCGCCTGGAGAAACCGTTCGGGTGGAAGTCCGTTATCAGCAAGTGGTCGACTACCGCCATGGCGAGTTCGAACTGCGCCTTCCCACTACCTTGACGCCTCGCTATATACCGGGTGAAGTGGTGCCTGAAACATCAAGTCAGTGGCAATCCGGCTGGGCGCTGCCCACCAATCAGGTGCCTGATGCTCACGAGATCAGCCCGTTCACCGTGCGCCCTGAGGATGTGGCTGACCAAAGCCACCGGGCCCGGATTGAGCTTGATATCGAAAGCGGTTTTGAGTTGGCGGAGGTGACCAGTCCGAGCCACAGCCTGCAGACGGAAATCGACGGTAGTCGTGTGCGGGTCAAGCCGGAAGGCGATGTCGTGTTGATGGACCGGGACGTTATCGTCCGCTGGCGCCCGATGACCGGTCGGGAACCATCGGCCGCCGTGTTTCATCAGCAATGGCAGGGTGAGGACTTCCTGATGGCGATGGTGCTGCCCCCGGAAACGGTTGGTCCGGTGCTGCGCCGTGAACTGATGTTTGTGATCGATACCTCCGGCTCCATGGCCGGGGAGTCCATCATTCAGGCTCGCTCCGCGCTGTTGCGTGGATTGGATACCCTGCGCCCGGGGGACTACTTCAACATTATTCAGTTCAATAGTCAGGCCCAGAGCCTGTTCGCCCGGCCGGTGCCGGCGGAAGGGCATTACCTGGCTCGTGCCCAACACTATGTGCAGGGTTTGCAGGCCAACGGCGGTACGGAAATGGCGGGCGCCCTGTCCCTGGCCATGGCGATGGACCCGGCCCCGGCCGAAGGTCTGGTACAACAAATGGTGTTCATTACCGACGGTGCTGTTGGCAATGAATCAGCGTTGTTCGGCCAGATCCGCCGGGGCCTGAACGACCGCCGGCTGTTCACGGTCGGCATCGGCACTGCGCCGAACATGCATTTTCTGCGGGAAGCGGCTCGCTGGGGGCGGGGCGAGTATACCGCTATTCATAGCAGCGGCGAGGTCAATCGGGCGCTGGAGGGGTTGTTTGCGGCCATGGAGGCTCCGGTGCTGACGGATCTTGCCGTGAAGTGGCCGTCCCAGGGCCAGAATCTGGCGCCGGTGCCCGCCAAGCCGGGTGATCTGTTCCGTGGCAATCCGCTGGTACAGGTGGTTCGTGGCCTTCCGGCAGATGGAGAGCTGAAGGTGTCCGGCCAATTGCCGGGCGGGCGAAGCTGGAGTACCCGGCTGAACCTTGGCAATGCAGCCGCCGCAACCGGCTTGAACCGGCAGTGGGCAAGGGGCCGGATTGATGAGCTCATGGATGCCGCCAGTCTGCGTGGTGAATCACCGGATGAGCCAGGCATTATCGACCTTTCGGTGCGTCATGAAGTGATGTCACCCTACACCAGTTTCGTTGCGGTTGAAGAGCAGCCATCCCGGCCGGAATCCGAACAGCTTGAAAGTGAGCAGTTACCTACCTTGTTGCCCTCAGGCAGTCAGTCCGGAATGCTTCGCTACCCGCAAACGGCCACGTTCTGGCCCTTGCTCAGTGCGCTGGGCCTGGTGGGCCTGATGTTTGCGCTGGCCATTGCGCTGCTGAGCCGGAGGCCTGTGCTATGAAACGGATACTGATGTTTCTGACCGGCTCGTCCGTTATCTTGCTGATGTTTGGCCTGTGGATTCCCTTCAAGGCCCTGGTTGCCCAGGAACTGCTGGCCATGGCCTGGGCCGAAAGCCAGGCCCGGCAAACTACAGAACGGCCCTGGCCCTGGGCGGATACCTGGCCGGTCGCAAAGCTGGACATGCCGGAGCTGGGCGTTTCCATGATCGTGCTGGAAGGAAGCCATGGCGAAAGCCTGGCTTTCGGCCCCGGCCGAGTCTTTGGCGGCGAAGGGGGACCGCTGGTGTTGGCCGGACACCGTGATACCCATTTTCGCCACCTGGAGAAGTTGCAGGCTGGCTATCATCTCCATCTGCAGGATCAAAACCGGGATTGGCGCCGGTACGAGGTTACTGGCACCAGAGTGGTGGACAGTCGGCACGAGTCTATCGACACCCACCGCCTGCCTGCCGATTCTGTTCTGTTGATTACCTGTTATCCCTTTGATTCCATCGACGCCAGGGGGCCATTGCGATACGTAGTGGAGGCGCGTCCTGCAGTACCTGAAAGCCTTGGCAGTACTGTTGCGACCTTGTGAATTGGCGTACACTTGTTCGCCAAATTTGTGAGGATCGGAAGCGCAATATGGGTGCAGTAAGAAAAGTCGTCGCCTGGTTGAGTGTTGCAGTGCTCTGTTTGTTATCGTTGGTGCTGTACCTGGCCCGGCCCTTCAACCCGGATAACAACCGCCTGCTGGCCTGGAATATTGCGCGGTTTTGTCGGTGGGTTCTCGGTATGCAGCGCCCATTGTACGGTGCCGAGAACATGCCGCAAGACCGGCCCACCGTCATTGTTGCCAACCATCAGCAGAATGATGACCTGCTGATTGTGGGCGACCTGTTACCTCCGCGCACGGTCGCTGTGGGCAAATCCGACCTGTTGTGGATTCCGTTCTTCGGTCAGGTGTTCTGGCTTGGTGGCAACATCATTCTGAACCGCGGCCGGTCCCAGAAGGCGGTGGCAACCATGCGCGCCACCAGCGATGCCATCAACAAAGACCACAAAAGCATCTGGGTGTTCGCCGAAGGCACCCGCAGCCGTGGCCGCGGCCTGGGTCGCTTCAAGAAAGGTGCGTTTCACATGGCAATTGCCGCTGAAGCGCCCATCACCATGGTGTGTGTGGCGGATTACCAGGGCACGACCCATGGCTGGGCGGGCCGGCGCGATCCGGTGCCGGTTCGTATTCTGCCGCCGGTGGAAACCAAGGGGCTCACCATTGAGGATCTTCCTGAGCTGATGGAGCGCTGTCACAAGCAGATGGCCGAGGCTATCGCAGGCCTAGCGCAAACTCCAGGAACTGCTTGAACGGCCGGATAAAACAGGGCAGTCTTTTGGCCAGCGCTGACGGATGCATGACAGGAGAAGAGGAAGATGAATCTGATCTGGTTTCTGATTATCGGAGGCCTTGCCGGTTGGCTGGCGGGGCTCATCATGAAGGGAAGGGGCTTCGGCGTATTGGCCAACATCGGTATAGGGATTGTTGGCTCATTTATTGGCGGCTTTCTGTTCAGCTTGCTGCAACTTTCAGCCCAGGGCGCCGTAGGCCGCCTGGTGACGGCAACAGTCGGCGCGGTGTTGTTGCTGGCCATTGTCAACAAGATCAAGAAGGGCTGACATGATCGTACCCGTTACTGCTGTGTTTGCGGCTGTTATCGGCCTGTTGTTGCTGGTGCTGTCGGGTCAGGTGGTAAAGTACCGGCTGAAGTACCGCATGGGCCTGGGCGTAAACGACGATCCGGAGTTCGAATCTGCAGTGCGCGCTCATGCCAACCTGGTGGAGTACGCCCCGGTCGGCTTGATCATGCTCGCCATTGCCGAACTGAATGGCGTTTCCTCAGCTTTGATTTACTGGACCGGGATGGCTCTGGTGGTGGGGCGTATTCTGCATGCCTTTGGCATGATCAATGGCAAAGGTGGCCCCCATAAAGCCAGGATGATTGGCATATTGCTCACCTGGCTGGCGATTCTGGTGGCGGCAGGCTTGCTGTTATGGAACGTCTGGCAGGTTTACGGGTAGGGCGAAACAATGATCTGCGGGGCCGTCAGGGCCCCGTTTCTTTTGCCGGCCCCGGCTTTTACAGCGCCTTGGCCATATCCAGTGACAGATACTCCAGCTCTACCCGGCGGTTGGCGGCATGGTCTTCTGGCCTGGCCAGTGGGCGGTCTGCGCCCCATGATGTCACCAGAATGGCCGACTGAGGTACACCTTCCTGCATCAGTAACCGGGCCACGGTGCTGGCACGTTGGCGGGCAACAAACCGGTTATAGCCACCAGAACCAAAATTGTCTGAATGGCCGTGCACTCTGACCTGCAAGCCAGGATGATTTTTGAGGTAGGCGGCGTGCTGCCGGATGATGGCGGTGTCTGTGTCGTCCAGGATGTGTTTGTTGAACCCATAATGAAATCGTGTGCGATGAGGCCGGTTCGCTTCCTGGTGCTGCTGGCCTGCGATGAAACCGGACGCCAAAGCGGCTCTGGCCAGCATTTCAGGGTTGTCCAATACGAGTATGGTCATCTGCAGTATCCTTGAATCCGGAGTCAGGTTCTTTTTGTTATTGCTTCCTCACTATTTAGTTATAGAGCAATAACGGCAATTGGCGAATAGTCGATACAGGTGCCAGTGAGTTTGGCTTTCGATTGAATGGCATTTGTATGACTGCCTGATGACATTACACCGCGAAAAGAAGGCCTCGCTGTGGTAAAAAGCAGCTTTTCAGGGACCGATTGTGATGAATAGTGACTGCCTATGTTGATTATTCCTGCCGAGAATTCCGTTAACTGGAAGCGCCCGCCGTGGGTAACCCTGGGCCTGATCCTGGTCTGCCTGCTGGTGTTCCTGTTCTATCAGGGCGGGGATGACCGCAAGCTGGAGTCGGCGCTCGACCAGTACCTGGAGCAAGGCCTGCTGGCACTGGAGGCTCCAGCCTATGAAGATTACCTGCAGCGGGAAATCCGGTTTGAGGGTGGCCAGCAGCGGGTGCTGGAGTTGCAGGAGTTCCAGCAGCTTCGGGAGCAGGACAATGAACTCTGGCAGGCTGCCACCCTGCTATTGGATCGGGAGTTCTACCAGTACCTGCAAAGCAATCGGGACATCATCTGGGCACCGGCGGAACGCAGCCGGTGGCTGGAGCAGCGGGGCGCCATAGAGCAACAATGGATCAGCCGCATGAGCGCCTTTCAGCTGGGGCTGGTGCCGGCGGAGATGTCGCTGTACACCCTCATTACTTACCAGTTTCTGCACGGTGGCTGGGGCCACATCATTGGCAACCTGGTGTTTCTGTTCCTGCTCGGTTTTACCGTTGAACGGGCTATGGGCCCTGGCCGATATCTGGTCGCTTACCTGGTATGCGGTGCACTTTCCGGCCTGGTGTTTACCGCCTTCTCCATGGGGAGCCAGATACCGCTGGTCGGCGCCTCGGGTTCCATTTCCGGATTGATGGGTATGTATGTCGCCATTTATGGTCTGCAGAAGATCCGGTTTTTCTATTTTCTGGGTGTCTACTTCAACTACTTCCGGGCACCGGCCATTGCCATGTTGCCGGTGTGGCTAGGCAAGGAAATTTACGATTACTGGTTTGCCGGGGCGACCGGCATCGCGTATATGGCCCATGCTGGCGGACTTCTGGCCGGTGCAGGGCTGGTGTGGCTGCTGGGCAAAAGCTGGCTGCAGGTAAAAGAGGAATTCTACGAACCGGAACCCGAAGAGCAGGATGCCCGCTTTACCTCCGGTTACGGTCAGGCCATGGCCAGCCTGGGGCGACTGGAGTTTGATCTGGCCCGTCGCCAGTTTGAAGCCCTGCGCGAACGTTACCCGGACCGCTCGATACTGCTGGAACATCTTTATCAGATTGCCAAGCTCCGGCCGGATCTGCCCGCTTATCGGGAGCTGGCGAAGGCGTTGATGTCGGATGCCCTGGCAAGAAGACAGCCGGAGCAGCTGGTGTCAGTATGGCAGGAATATTTGAGCAAGGGTGAGGCCCATCATCCGCTGGCGGGGGAAGATCATAACCGTGTGCTGTTCGCCAGCCTGAAGCACCACGACCTGAAAGCGGCTGAAAAAGCCTTCGAGCGTATGCGTGCGCGGGCAGAGCCCGACATGGTCCATGAAGCCTGCCGGCTGTTGATCTCGGAGTTCGAAAAGCTTCAGATGGAGCCCAAAGCCCGGCATTACCGGCAGCTACTGCAGGGCCTGGGCTGAGAGCCGGGGTTATGTGCCCCGCTTTCGTGGCCGCTATTCCGAGATTTGAAAGCTGGCTTTCGGGCCTTTCAGGGGTTCCCGGTTGCGGGCCTGCTCCAGCCAGGTGTCAATCTCGTTGTGAAGTGGATGAGTCAGGCAGCGTTTCTGGACGAACGCCAGAAAGGCGCTGGCTTTTTCCCATTGCTGCAGGCCGTTCGCCAGTGCCTGTGCTGCCAGTAAATAGGCGGGTGCCAGCTGATCGCTGTCTGGGAACCGCTTGTGGAAATCCTGTAACAGTTTGAGCGCAGGCTTGAAGTGCCCTCGATGGTACAGGGCTGTTGCGCATTGCAGTGCCAGTTCCGGATCGTCCAGCTGGAAGGCGGGTTCTGCAACCTGCAGCGTTTCGATCAGGCCGTTCAGACCGTCGCCGTCGTTGCGCTGGGCAAGCCAGGCCATGAGCCTGGGGTGATAGCGATACAGCTCGGCAGTGTCGTTTCGGGCGGTCAGGAGCTGGTAAAGCTGGCCCAGCCGGCGGGAATCATCCCGGTCTTTCTTGAGAGCCTCCTTCAACATGCTCTGCACCCGGTCGTAATTGCCGTCTTTCAGGTTCATGTCCAGGTCGGCATCAAACCGGCTGGAGCGATCCCGCTGGTGATTGTCTGCCGTCGTTTCCTCATCCTGAATGTCCGAGGCAAAGCCCAGTTCTTCCTGGTACTGGAACAGCAGGTAGCCCAGCATGTGGAACAGGATCAGGGTAAAGGTACTGTTGAGGAAGCCCGCCAGAGGTTGTGCCACCCACAACGGGAAGTGATTGACCGCAAAGTCCTGGGCGGCGCCGGATGCCAGCGTCAGCAGAATAAGGTAGCCATACAGCAGGAAGTAGGGTGATCCGATCCGCGACATCAGCACGGCCAGGTTCATCGGATTCACAGCCGCCCCGACAGAGCGC